>JAITMK010000135.1 GCA_031277415.1 Azoarcus sp. | reverse complement strand
GAACTTCCAGTACGCGCAGGTTTTGTTTTGATTGCAGCAATGCCCTGGCGGTTGCGGTGAAGGCGGGAGCGATCAGAACTTCGACGAAATGCGTCCTCGCGTTCATGGCTTCCACTACGTCGGCATCGACCGTGCCGTTAAAGGCGATGATGCCGCCGAAGGCGGAGGTGGGATCTGTCTGGAATGCCTTTTCGTAGGCATCGAACAGGCTGGAGGCAACGGCAACGCCGCAGGGGTTGGCGTGTTTGACGATGACGCAGGCGGGTTCCGGGAAGGTTTTGACGCATTCCCAGGCTGCGTCGGAATCGGCGATATTGTTGTAGGAGAGTTCCTTGCCCTGCAATTGCCGATAGGCGGCGATGCTGCCTGCGGGGGCTTGCGGTTCCCGGTAGAAAGCAGCTTTCTGATGCGGGTTTTCGCCATAGCGCAGGGTTTCCGCCCGGTCAAAGGCCAGATGCAGGCGTTCGGGGAAAATTGTCGGGCTCGGGGTAGGGGCTTCAGGGGTGGTTTCGATACCTTCGGGCGCGCCGGTGAGCCAGTTGGCAATCATGCTGTCGTAGCGGGCGGTGTGGGTGAAGGCTTTTTTGGCGAGACCGAAGCGGGTGGCAAGTTGCAGTGCGCCTGCGTTGGCCTGCATTTCCGCCAGAATGGGGGCGTAGTCCGTCGGATCGGTGACGATGGCCACACCTGCATAGTTCTTGGCGGCGGAGCGCACCATCGTTGGGCCGCCGATATCGATATTCTCGATGGCGGTCTCCAGTGTGACGCCGGGCTGGGAAATGGTTTCCCTGAATGGGTAGAGATTGACGCACACGAGGTCGATCATCGGGATGCTGTGCGCGTCGAGTGTCGCCATGTGTTCCGGCAGATCGCGGCGGGCGAGAATGCCGCCGTGCACTTTCGGGTGAAGGGTTTTCACCCGGCCATCGAGCATCTCGGGAAAGCCGGTGTAGTCGCCGATTTCGGTGACGGCAAGGCCCGCGTCCTTCAGCAGCCGGGCAGTGCCGCCGGTGGAAAGCAATTTGACCCCGAGAGCGGCGAGTCCTTGAGCAAATTCGAGAATGCCTTGTTTATCGGAAACGGAAATAAGGGCTTGGGTGATTTTCATCGAAAACTAACTCCGGTTTGAAACCTTCCCCTTTAGGGGGATAATCCCGCTTGGGAGAGGCGTAACCTCTTCCAAGCGTCGTTGTCGCTCGGTTACGGGCGTGGATTGAAACATTTTGGCAAAATACGAAAAAGCCTGTCCGGCCATGGCGGCTGGACAAGGCGGGCAGGGGTCAGAGCAGGTTGTAATCGGTCAGCTTGCGGCGCAAGGTATTGCGGTTGATGCCCAGCAACCGGGCAGCGATGCTCTGGTTGCCGCTGGCGCGCTCAAGCACGAGCTGGAGCATGGGTTTTTCCACGCATTTCATGACCATGTCATAAACCGGCATGGGGTTTTCGCCATCGAGATCGTTGAAATACTGTTTCAGAGTTCGCACTACGGCGTCGGCGATTCCATTGTTGGTGCAAGGATTCATGCGGCTAATTCCCGTAATGTGTCGGCAGATACGTGTATCGTGTGATTGTCGGGGCGATTGTTTGTTTCAGCCAGACGCCCGAAGAATTCGTCAATGGCCGCGCCTTGGGCATCAGGGTTGTCAAGTTGGTTCATGGCATGCCGGAAAGCCGATGATCCGGCAAAGCCCCTGGTATACCAGGCAATGTGTTTACGCGCGATCTTTACTCCGGTTTCCATGCCGTAGAAGGCGTGGATGTCGGCCAGGTGTGTGCGGCAGATTTGATGAATTTCGCTCACCGGGGGCGTGGGCAGAAGTTTGCCGGTAGAGAGAAAGTGCTCGATTTCACGGAAAATCCAGGGCCGTCCCTGAGCCGCACGCCCGATCATCAGGCCGTCCGCGCCGGTATGGTCCAGGACGTAGCGTGCTTTTTCGGGCGAACGGATGTCGCCGTTGGCAATGACCGGGATACCGACCCGGCGGACGACCTCGGCGATGGTGTCGTATTCGGCTTCGCCCGTGTATTGATCGGCTCGGGTGCGGCCATGAACGGCGAGCGCGCGCACACCGCAATCCTCGGCGATGCGGGCAATGGCGACGGCGTTTTTGTTGGTGCGATTCCAGCCGGTGCGGATTTTGAGCGTGACCGGCGTTTCGGGCACGGCGCGTACCACGGCATCGAGAATGCGGGCAACGAGGGTTTCATCCTGCATGAGAGCCGAACCCGCCATGACGTTGCAGATCTTCCTGGCCGGACAACCCATATTGATGTCGATGATCTGCGCGCCGCGTTCGGCATTATGGCGCGCGGCTTCGGCCAGCATTGCCGGATCGGCCCCGGCAATCTGCACCGAGACCGGCCCCGGTTCCCCTGCGTGATCGGCACGGCGGCGGGTCTTGGCGCTGCCGTAGAGCAGGGAGTTGGAAGTCACCATCTCGGAAACCGCTAATCCCGCACCCATGCGCTTGCACAAGGTACGAAAAGGACGATCAGTGACCCCCGCCATGGGGGCAACGAAGAGATTGTTGCGCAGGTTGAAGCCGACGTACTGCATGGGGAAATGTCGCAAAATGAACACATATTCTACCCCATGCGTCTCGTGCGGAACGATCCGGACAGGGATAAAAACCGATCAAGCCTGGATGAAAGCCTCCCGAACCCGGACAACGCGCTGTCCTTTTACTTTCTCAAGAAGCAGAGCAAGCGGCCCGTGGCCGGGAATGGAGAGGGCAGGGGCAATTTCGGCCAGCGGAAGGAGAACGAAAGCGCGTTGGTGCATCCGGGGATGGGGCAGGGTGAGCGTTGGGGATTGCATCGTCGTTTCGCCGTACAGGAGCAGGTCGAGATCGAGGGTGCGCGGCGCGACCGTACCGTCGCGGGTGCGACCGCAGGCGGATTCGATGCGCAGCAGGGCATCGAGCAATACCAGGGGAGGAAGGCCGGTATCCAGGGCAATGACGGCATTGATGTAATCGGGGTGCGGGCCATCGACCTCCAGCGGTGCGCTGCGGTAATACGAAGAGCAAGCGGCAAGCCGTGTTTCCGGCAGGGAAGCGAGAGATTCCAGGACGCGGGCCATGGTGACGAAAGGCTCGCCCAGATTGGCTCCGAAACCGATGAAGGCGCGAATGCGCGTCGGCATCGGGTTCATGATGCGGGAAGAGGTTCGGGCGTATTGGCGCTGTCGGGTTTGCGGCGGCTGCGTCGCCGTTTTCGCGTTGGAACGCCGTTTTCTGAGACGGAACGCAGCAATTCCTCACGTTCGCTTTGTTTGGAGTGGGCAAAGCGATTCCACCAGGTGGCGATTTCTTCCGGAATGCCGCCTGCTTGCGCGCGCAGAGAGAGAAAATCCCAGGCGGCGCGGAATTTCGGATGCTCGATCAGGCGGTACGGGGCGCGGCCCACACGCTTGTCGAAACGCGGTTGCAACCCCCAGAGTTCCTTGATATCCCCGGCGATGCGACGGGTGATTGCCAGCCTTTGCGCCTGGGCGGCAAGGACTTCGTCCATCGAGTCGAAAAGCGCCGGATAGGGCGATTCTCCGGCGGCCTGACGCTCTTTCCATTTTCGCGATACTTCGGGCCAAAGCAGGGCAGCGAAAAGAAAACTGGGTGAAACGGATTTGTCTGCGCGTACTCGCGCGTCGGTGTTTTCCAGCGCCAGCCAGATGAAACGCTCGGCGACAGGTTGGCCGAGAACGATATCGAGCAGCGGCAGGAGCCCGTGATGCAAGCCTTCCTCGCGCAACTGGCCGATGCAGCGCACGGCGTTGCCAGACATGAGCAGTTTCAGGGTTTCGTCGAAGAGTCGCGCCGCCGGTACGTTTTCGAGCAGGATAGCCATGTCGCGGATCGGCGTGCGCGCAGCGGGGTCGATGATGAGCCCGAGCTTGGCCGCCAGACGCACTGCGCGCAACATACGTACAGGGTCTTCACGATAGCGGGCGCGCGGTTCGCCGATGACTCGCAGCGTTTTTTGTTGCAGGTCGGCTACGCCGTGATGGTAGTCGACGATGGTTTCGGTGAGCGGGTCGTAATAGAGGGCGTTGACAGTGAAATCCCGGCGGATGGCATCTTCTGCCAGCGTGCCGTAACTGTTGTCGTCGAGCACTCGCCCGTGCCAGTCCGTTTCGGCGGTATGAGCGGCACGGAAGGTGGAAACCTCGATGGTTTCCAGTCCGTGTACGACGTGAACGATCTTGAACCGGCGGCCAATGATGCGCGAGCGGCGAAAAAGCGCCCGAACTTCCTCCGGTGTGGCGCTGGTGGCGACATCGAAATCCTTTGGAGGGTGGCCGATCAGCAGATCGCGGATTGCGCCGCCGACAATGTAGGCCTGGTAGCCGCGATCCTGTAGCGTGGCGCAGACCTTGATTGCCTTGGGGGAAACCCGGTCACGGCGAATGCCATGCTGGCTGACAGGGATGCGGGCAGGCTCGGTGGAAACGGGCGCTGCGCGATAGTTGAAAACCTTGCGCAGCAGCTTGCGGATCATTTGAACGGCGGTCTTTTGAAAGTAAATCGGGCGCGTAATGATACCCGATACTGTTTGGTCTTTTCACAGTCTTTTGGAAACTCTGCACTACCCTATAACCCACCGCCTGTCATCCTGCCTGATACCGCAGGATCCATGCAACGTTTGGATTCTGCGACTTCGCTTCGCTACGCGCTGCAATGACGGGAGGAGTTTTGCAGAGGTTCCTTTTCAATACGTGTTCAGCCATGAAGGTTGCCGCCGCATTCGCCGCAAAACCGGTCCCCGGGCTGGGCTGCTACTTTGCAACGGGGACAAATCGGAGCCGTTTTCGCGTTGTCCGCCATCGTGGCGGCGGGAGGCGTTTCCGCAGGGGGCGATGCCAGGATGTCCTCTATACCGGCGGCGGGATGATTGTCGCCGGTTTCGATTGACCAAGGGGGGGGCTGAGGTATCGGTTCTTTTTGATCTGTGCCCTTGTGAGGCGCGGCCGTCCTCATCGTTTCGAGCGATGACAGATCCTTTGTGATCCGCAGGTAAATCAGGCTGAGTCCCATCATGGCCATGGCTGCGGTGACAGCCAGAACCAGCACCAGAACCGTCATGAGGCCAAAGGCGGCAGCAACCACATGAGAGTCCACTTTCAGAACCACCATATGAGAGGCCACTGCCGAATTGAGGAAGGCCAAGGGATCGATTCCCAGAATGGTTGTAGATGTCAGCACGACAGGCGGGCTGCCGACAACAGCCAGGCCAGCCAGGAGGAATTGGGCCAGGGAAATGAGCACGGTGAGCAGGAGCAGATTGACCAGCAATTCCAACCCACGATGGTTAGCGATTTGCCGGAGTATCTCCAGGGTTTCGCGGAAGGTTGCCCCAGCCCAGATCGCCGGAGAGGCCATCGACAATCCTGCCATGAAACCGAAGCACAATAGTCCGCTCGATATCAGCAGCACCGGGAACAACACGGCGTAGAGCACCGGGCCGACGTGGGGTATCTTGCATATGAGAAGCAGGATGCCGAGAAAGAGAATGAAGATTGCAACCGGCACGAGACCCAGCAGCGCAATGCCGAGAATGCGCAAATAGACGGGAATTCCGTCGGATATGGCTTTGCGAAGCGGGCGAGGAGTTTGCTCACGCGCCTGATCCATGAGCAACAGACCGGCAACGGAAGCGCCAAAGGGCAATACCGTCAGCAGAATCAGCAACGAAAGCATGATTCCTGCAAAACCGCCCAGGTTTCGTCCCAGGAAAGCCAGGATCATCGCCACCAGGCCTGTGACGAGCAGGGAGAACAGAGCTTTTTCGTTGCGCAGCGCCTTGGGAATGTTCGAAAGTCCGGAGAAAAATATTCCTTTTTCATACATATTCTGATTCATGAAGATCTCCAGGACTAAAGCGATGCGCCTTTGCATTCGGTCAGGTTTTCCCACTGGCTCGTGCAATACCGCGCACGCACCCTTTCACGGCAGAAGAGGTCCTGGCAATTTGCCAAATCCCTGCGAAGTTGCCTGAGCCAGGGCGGCGCAGCCGAGCGCGAGTTCCTTGTCATGGGCGGCGGAGCGTCCTCTGCCTCGTCATATGCGTCTGCTTTGTGTTCGGTTGCGACGGCGGTGGTCTGTTTTCGCAACGGAGCGGATGCAGGCGTGACAGGTGCGGGGGGCTGATAAGAGGAAAGAGATTTGTTGTCATCGATTCCGGACAAATCATACCGATTGTGCCGACCTTGCTGCTGGTTCGTCGGCAGCGACGGGATGCTCATCAGACCCGGTTTAAATTCTGGTTCATGATCCGGGTCAAATACTTGTTCCGGGATGAATGCCGGGGGAGCCTCTTCCTCCGGGGGAGCGTGCGTGGAAATGGTGCGGGCAGGATCGGTATCGTGAAGGGGTTCGGAAGATAACGTTGACAGCTTCGTGCCGGTATCGTCCGGGGAAGGATCCGTTTTTCCTAAACTCCACCACAAGAACCCGCTCAGAAGCCCTATGAGGACGATGCAGACGATACAAATCACGACCGCCGGATGGATGCTTTGCCGGATGAACTGCGTTGGCACGGGGGATGATCCGGGGTAGGGTGGTTCCACTACGATCCGGTCGTCTCTCTCCAGGAAGGAGAGGGAGGGCGCCGGTTCGTTTTGAACCGTGTTCGTACCCGGAGAAGGCGGGACGTACGGTTCGACCAGCCCCGCGCTTCTGCCGGAGAGGATTATCGTCGGCAGGGTAGATGCGGCGGTCAGATCATCCGGTTTCGGCGGCGGTGTGGAAACCGGTTTCTGCAGCAGTCTGGCCACCTCGTTCATACCGGAGAAGATCATCGTCGGCATGGTGGATGCGGCGGTCAGTTCATCCGGTTTCGGCAGCGGCGTGGAAACCGGTTTCTGCAACAACCCGGGTGCCTTGCCGGTTCTGGAGAGGATCAACGTCTGGGAGGATGCAGTGGTCAGAATATCCGGTTGCGGCGGCGTAAAAGCCTTTTTTTGCGGCAACCTGGGCACGATCGTCGTTGGCGCGGTGGACGCGAGCGTCAACGCATCCGGTTGCGGTGGCTGCGGTGGCAGTGCGGACAGCAATACAGGAGTTGCCTTTCGGGATACCTCGGGCATTTTGCGCCCAGATATCAGGATGGTTGAATCGTCGTCAGCGGCAGCCGGTACGGTGGACGTGGGTTCGACATGTAAAGAGGCGCCGCATCGCGTGCAGAATTTGGGGAGTCGTGCTCCAAGGTCAACCTTGCAAAACGTACAGAACATGAATACCTGCCATTAAACCTGTGCTTATCCGATACGACCGTATTTTGATCGGGAACACAAAATAGCGCTATAACGAAGCTTACTATTCTATCGACATTTTCCGTCAAAACAATGAGAGAACTCTTTCGTCCGAAAAAAAACTTCCAGCGTGGATCACAGTTTGTCCCTGCATTCGGGCACGCTGTTCCAATAACCTTTGCAATACATGTTTTGCACTCTTTTGGTGCAAAAGAAGTTTTCACATTTACTTAGTTCCCCGCGCAGTTCGAAAAGTTTTTGTCCGGAAAGTCTGGGCGGTGGCCTGGGTGGCCTGGGTGGCCTGGGTGAATCGGAAGGAGGAACTGAAATTGTCCCGGTTTCTCCACCTGTTCCGGTTTCCCCACCTGTTCCGGTTTCTCCACCTGTTCCGATTTCCCCACCTGTTCCGGTTTCCCCACCTGTTCCGGTTTCCCCACCTGTTCCGGTTTCCCCACCTGTTCCGGTTTCTCCGGTTGTTCCGGTTTCTCCGGTTGTTCCGGTTTCTCCGGTTGTTTCGGTTTCTCCGGTTGTACCGATTTCTCCACCTGTACCGGTTTCTCCGCCTGTACCGGTTTCTCCACCTGTACCGGTTTCTCCACCTGTACCGGTTTCTCCGCCTGTACCGATTTCTCCACCTGTACCGGTTTCTCCACCTGTACCGGGACCTCCGCCTGTACTGGATCCTCCGCTTGTGCCTGTATTAGGCGTTCCGTTGTTTCCGGGCGGATCCGAAAAAGGGACTTTCCCCATGCCCAGTCCCCACCATACCGCGCCTACGATGGCTGCGAAAACGACCAGAATCCCAACCAGCCAGAGAAGGCCGTTGCGCCGACGGGCCGGAGCGGGGACAGGTACAGGTACAGGTGAGGGTGTTGATGTGGTCGTATGCTCCGGGATTTTGGGGTTCTGCGTATCAGTAGACGTGCGCAGTGGCGAGCCACAGCGGGGGCATGATCTGTTGGTCCAGGTTCCCAGGTTGGAGCCGCATGAAGTGCAATACATGTCTTGCTTCACCAAATTTTGAGCGCAGGCGGATTATGCGCAATATGGCGACGGAAAAGGTAACTTGTACGCGTTTTTCTGGCCTGAATTGCCGCATGTAACGACAGAATTTGCCAGCCATGTTCACGGATTTCATCCGGATTTCGGCAAAACGATGCGCGAATTCTTTCGTCTGCCCCCCTTTCATCGTTAATGCAGCGCGTTCCTGCATTCGGGTATGCGGTTCCAATGACCTGGGCAATGCGCGTTTTTCACTCTGATGCGGCAACGGAAATTTTCACGCTGATTTCCACGATAGGCCTCATCACACTGGGCCAATTCCTTGCGCAGTTCGTCCTTGCGCAGTTCGTTCTTGCGCAGTTCGTCCTTGCGCAGTTCGTCGTCCGGCGGCGGAGGTGGCGGCGGAGGTGGCGGCGGCGGAGGAGGCGGTGGAGGAGGCGGTGGAGGTGGTGGTGGCGGAGGTGGTGGCGGCGGCGGCGGCGGCGGAGGCGGCGGACCTTCGTTAGCTATCCACATTTTTTGCCATATGTACGGTCCCCACCATGGCGCGCCTGCGATGACTGCGAAAACAAGCAGAATTCCAGCCAGCCGGAGAAGTCCTTTGCGCTGCCGGGCGGGAACGGGTGCAGGTGAGGGTGTTGATGTGGTCGTGTGCTCCGAGGTCCTGGGGTTCTGCGTATCAGTAGACGTGCGCAGTGGCGAGCCACAGCGGGGGCATGATCTGTTGGTCCAGTTTCCGAGGTTGGAGCCGCATGAAGTGCAATACATGTCCTGCTTTACCAAATTTTGAGCGCAAGCGGATTATGCGGAAAACGGCGCCGGAAAAGGTAGCCTGTGCGCGTTTTTCTAATTGCTCGGAAAGTTTGGGCGATGGAGGATGCTATCTGGCGTGAATCAGTAATTAGAAGAGGAACTGCATTCGTTGTATCCGTCATTCCAGTGTCCGTCGCAATACTGTTGCTGCACTTTGCGGCGGCAGCGAGGATTGTCTCTGCATTTATTCAGTTTTTCGCGCAGTATGGAGAGCGTATCTGGCGACAGGGGATATGTTTTGCATTCGTTGATGCGGTTCCAATACCCGCCGCAGTACGCTTGCCGCACTTTTCTGTGGCAATTCTCGTTGTTTTTACATCGGCTTAATTTGGTGCGCAGAGTGGAAAGCATTCTTGGGTCTACTTGC
>JAITMK010000125.1 GCA_031277415.1 Azoarcus sp. | reverse complement strand
TGAAGGCAGGGGATTCCTCGATACGGTACTGGGGCGCCTTCGGCGCCAAGTGACGCTTTGTCTCGCTTGACTCCGCCATAAATGGCGGAGATTGCGCGAGACGCGTGTTCAGACTGGCTGCGGATATCCGGGCCGAAAACAAACAGGCCGGATGCCCGAGGGCATCCAGTCTGTTTTTTACCTGCGGAAACGGGTGTTGGAGCGAACCTGCTTTAATTAACCGTCATTCTCCGGCGGCGCGCAACCACTCCAACGATTCCCAGCCCTGCGAGCATCATGGCGTAGGTTTCCGGCTCGGGAACGGCATGCAAGGTGAAGGCGTAAAGGCCGCCCTGGGGGGCGCCGCCCGAAGGACCGCTCGTCATGCCGGAGATCACAAGCGTGTATGCAGACGAGTCAAGGTCGAAAGATCCATATATGGACAGCATTTCACCAGGATTGCTCCGTTGGACTTCCTGCTGGAAAACAGGAGTCGCAGTTGTATCGGAGCCGCCGTATATGGTGACCGCCAGGCTATCCAGACTGTACATGCCACTGCCCTGGCCGAAATCAATGCTGAAAGTCGTAGTCAGCAGTTCCGGCCTGTTGGTGCCTGTCACATCATTCGCTACTGTAAAGGAGTACGTGTCGGAGAAAGAATAATCATTTCCTCCCTGTCCTTGTGGATTGGCGAAGCTGATTAATGGAGTCGTGAAAGAAAGCTCTCCCAAATCTATGGGAGCGGCCTGCGTGACAGCGGCAAAACCAAACCCCAGCACGATGGCGGCGACTGTTTTCTTGAGGTGCATCATGAACACTCCTATAAAAAAATAAAGAACCGATACAAATATGGCAGTGTACTCAAGCAAGTTTAATGCCAGTTTTTGTTGTGCTCCTGCGCGTTCACGAGCCATCATGCGACATTCAGTGTGGCCGATAGTCTGTTTTGACGGATATCTGTTTGATGTATTTATAATTTTTCCAGAAATTTGGTATGCATTATGTGAGTACGAGGTAGAATGAATGTTGCAGATGCAACACTGAGATGGAGTATAAATGCAGCAATTGTTGCGTAAATCGTGTATGGTCTCGTTCCGGATAGTCGTCTGCCTGATAGACTAACCTACAGAATTCAGGTTGTTTTTGTGGTGCGGAATGATAAGTGTCGGATATTTTTACACTTTTTTTAGGGTGTGAGTTTTGTCACATAATAAGTAGAATCCACAGTAGCGGATACAATGCGGAAACTGCATATACAGGTTGTCTGTGATTTATGATCGGACAGGTGTCGACAATTTTTACATTCCGAATCAGGGGTTTCGTTTCATGAAAAACAAGAGGCAACACAAGCTCGCCGTGCTGGCGGGTGGGTTGGTCGCTTTGCTGGCGCTTCAGTCACCTTTGGCTGTCGCACAGGAAGACGGTGGCGCACAGGGAGGAGGCGATGCTGCGCAGGGAGATGCCGGCGCACAGGAAGGCTCCACTGCACGGGAAGGCGCTATCAGTCTGGATGAAAAGAGTCCGATCAGTTTTACGGTCTCACAGTCTGTCCTTTGGCACGACAACATATTCTACTTTCCTGACAAAGAATATCTCAGCCCGGCAAATCAGGAGAAAAAACGCAGCGATACCCTCTATATAACCAGGGCAAGTGTCAATTTTGACAAGCAGTACAGCCGTCAGGCTTTCCATGCCGGACTTGGCGTGAGTCAGACCTGGTATGGCACGCATTCAGACTATAACAATACCTCGCCGGATGCGAATCTGGGTTGGGACTGGCGGATAGGGGATCGCTTGAGCGGTGTTCTTGGGTATAGCGCCAGCCAATCGTTTGTCGGTTTTGACGATACTTACACCGGAGTGAACACCGTCGAGCAGGATCGGGTCATGCGGCGGCTTTCCCGCGCCAACGCCAGTGTCGATTTCTGGTGGCATCCCAACTGGGCTACGGGGTTTGGGTTTTCCGACGTTCGCAACAGTTATAGCGATGACGCCAGGCCACACGATGAGTATGAAACGCAGGATATGAGCCTGAACGTCACTTACCGGCCTTCTACCGGCAACCGCCTCGTATTGGGCTATCACGTCCAGGACGGGCAATATTCGAACCGGGCGAAGGCGCCGGGGTCGTTGCGTGACTGGGAGCAGCGCAGCCCGCGGCTTACCGGGCAATGGAGGTTGTCGGGCGTCACGCAATTGAACGGCTACATTGGTCATACCAAGCGCAAATACGACCTGGCGCCCGAACGGAATTTTTCGGGGGTCACCGGTAAAATCGGAATCCATTGGACGCCGACCGGAAAGGCAATCATAGACTTGTCCTGGCGGCGCGAGATCGGCGCGGATGCGGATGTCATTTCAAACTTCGCTGTATCCCAGGGCTGGACTGTAAAGCCGACCTGGGTGATCAGCAGCAAGGTTCGTCTTGGAGCCGATTACGAGTATCTGAAGCGCGACTATCGTGGAGATCCCGGCTATATTTTGGGTGGAGTCAGTTGGGAAAATCCAAAAAACGCCAAGACTACAAGCTATGGTCTCAACCTTGAGTATTCCCCGGTTCCCTACGGCAATATCGCGCTCGGTTACCGGCACCAGGAGCGGGATACGGCAGATGAGAGATATGGTTATCGTGCGCGAATAGTGTCGTTGACGGGCCGTTTGACCTTTTAAAGTGGGAGATGTTTTATCATGTCGTGCCATAATATGGCATGATACTTAATTGGGTGGTATCGGCAGACCGGTACTGTTAGGGTGTGTTGTAAGAGCCTTTCAAAAAATAAAGGCCGTTTTGTCAGTGGAATGTTTATGTCCTCTCCAGTTCGTTATGTTGCTGTATCGCTTTGTGCCGCTGTATGCATGACCGGAATGCTTGCCGGTTGCGGCGCCAAGGAAGATAAACCTGCCTCCCAGGTTGCTGTCAAGGTCAACAAGGAGGAAATCTCTGTTCATCAGATCAATAGTGTGCTTGCGAGTAGAGGTAATATTCCGCCGGATCAGGTCGACAGGGCGCGTTCAGCGGTTGTCGAAAGTCTCATTGATCAGGAACTGCTGTTGCAGCAGGCCAAGGACAGCAAACTCGACCGCAACCCTAACGTGCTGCAGATGATCGAGCTTTCCCGCCGGCAAATTCTTGCTCGCGCTTATGGCGAGCAGATTGCAAGCGGCGTGCCGTCACCGACCGAAGCGCAGATTGCCAAGTTCTACGATGAACATCCTGAATTGTTTGCCAAGCGTCGCATTTATAGCCTGCAAGAGATCAATATCCGGGTGGCGCCGGATCGTCTCGAAGAAGTGCGTGCGCAATTGCAGTCTGCCGGCAATCCGCAGCAACTCATGGGCTGGTTCAACGAACAGAAAATTCCATTTACCGTGAACGCGGGCATCAAGCCGGCAGAGCAGATTCCGCTTGAAGTGCTTAAAAATCTTGCCAATTTGAATCCGGGGCAGGCCGGCTTTGTCCAAACGCCAACGGGAGGGGTGCTTCTTTTCGTCGTTGGCGCACAGGAAGAACCTGTTGATCGTGCCAAGGCAAAACCCGTCATTGAGAATTTCCTGCTCAGTCAGGCGCGTGGCGAAAGCATCAAGGCCGAGGTCAAACGTTTGCGCGAAGCGGCCTCTATCGATTACGCCGAAGGTTTCAAGTCATCCGCCGCAGCGTCGCCTGCTCCTGCGGAGCAAGCGGCGTCACCCGAGGTTGCGCCAGAAGAAGACTCCTCTGTTCAGTCTATCCTCGAGAAGGGAGACATCAAGCTGAAATAAAGCGGCGAGGGTTCAAAAACGTCTGCCGGGAGCGATCCATCAGGGATTGCGGCTCCGGCAGCCTTCGAATGACTAACATACACATCACAGGCCGAAAATACAGATGATTTTCCGATTTCTTCGTCCATTGTACGTTCTTGCCCTGATCGCTTTGGGCTTTGCCGTTACGGCGCAAGCTGCGGATGAACGTGAATACGTTCTTGGCCCGGGGGACATTGTCCGTATTACGGTGTTCCAGAATCCGGATCTTACTACCGAGGCGCGTGTATCCGAGAAAGGCACGTTGACGTTCCCGTTGCTCGGCGCGGTTTCTGTGGGTGGAAAGAGCACGTCTGCCGCCGAAGCGGAGATTGCAACCCGTCTGCGGGATGGCGGTTTCGTGCGTCAGCCGCAAGTCAATGTGTTGCCGCTACAGATTCGCGGTAATCAGGTCTCCGTGCTCGGCCAGGTCAACAGACCGGGCCGCTTTCCGCTTGAAACTGCAAACATGCGCCTGACCGACATGCTTGCCGCTGCCGGAGGCATTTCGGCCGGAGGAGCCGACATCGTAATCTTTATCGGAGTACGCAATGGCAAACAGATGCGGCGCGAAGTCGACCTGCCCTCGTTATTCCTCAGTGGAGAGACGGCAAACGATATGGTGATGGCTGCTGGGGACATCCTCTACGTACATCGCGCGCCGATGTTTTACATTTATGGAGAGGTCAACCGTCCCGGCGCCTTTCGCCTCGAACGCAATATGAGTGTGATGCAGGGTTTGGCCTCCGGTGGAGGAACTTCGTCGCGCGGAACCACGCGCGGGCTTCGCATTCATCGGCGTATGCCCGATGGTTCGCTCAAAGTGGTTGAACCCGGACTCGATGACCTCCTGAGATCCGATGACGTGATCTACGTCAGGGAAAGCCTGTTCTGATCGGTAGTCTATGACGTTTCAGCAGTTTCTCCTCATTTTACGGGCCCGTCGGTGGGTTGTTTTCGCCATCCTGGCCGGCGTGGTGCTTTTGACGCTGGTTATCAGCCTGGTATTGCCCAAACGATATGCCGCTACCACTACACTGGTAGTCGATATGAAAATGACGGATTCTTTGGGCATCCCTCAAGTGCAGCAGGGCTATCTCGCGACCCAGGTCGACATTATCGACTCTGAACGTGTTGCCTTGCGCGTGGCTGCTTTGACCGGGATGGATAAAAACCCCGTGGTTCGGGATGACTGGCGCGCCGAAACGAAAGATACAACGGGGGGGGACATCGCATTCCGGAGCTGGCTGGCCACATCGCTTCGGAAGGGTCTGGACGTGCGCCCTTCAACGACGCGGGAAAGCAATATTGTCACTGTGAAATATACGGGGCTTAATCCGAAGCATGCCGCGATAATTGCGAATGCTTTTTCCCAAGCCTACATAGAAACCAACCTCGAACTCAAGGTGGATCCTGCGCGGCACAGTGCACAATGGTTCAGCGAACGGACAAAGGGGGAGCGGGATGCACTCGAGCTTGCCCAAAACAAGCTTTCTGCATATGAGCAGGAACACGGCATCGTTGCCGTGCTGGATGGCCGCTTCGATGCCGAGAATATGCGTCTGGTGGAGCTCAACAGTTTGCTCTCGAAATTGGTGGAGCAGGGCGCGGGAAGTCGTTCGCGTCGAAGTCTGATTGCTTCCGCCGAATCCCTGCCTGAAGTGATGGCTCATCCGGTGGTAGGCAGTCTCAAGACAGAACTGGCGCGGCTTGAAGCGGATCGTAGCCAGTTGTCCGAGCGGCTTGGCCCGAATCACCCGATGATTCGCGAGTTGGGTGAAAAAATTTCTGAGCAGCGCCAGCGCGTGGCTGCGGAAACCCGGCGCGTGGCAGAGTCAGTTGTTACGGTTTCCAATATCAGTGCGGAGCATATCAAAGAACTGACCGATGAAATCGAGAAGCAGCAGGTGCGTGTGCTCGAACTCAAGAAGCATCGGGATCAAATGGCGGTATTGCAGCGTGACATCGAAAATGCTCAAAAAGTATACGATCTCGTCACTCAACGTTTGGCGGCTACGAACCTCGAGAGCCAGACGCAACAAACCAATGTTTCGGTATTGACCCCCGCAACGGCTCCCTTGGAACACTCCAGTCCACTGGTGCTGCTCAACACGATAATCGCCGTGTTTCTTGGAGGCATGCTTGGTATAGGCATAGCGCTGTTGCTTGAGCTGCGCGATCAGCGTGTGCGGGGAAGCGAAGACCTTACGCGATACACGGAAATTCCCCTTCTTGGAATTATCCCTGGATTGAAGAAATCTCGTTCCGGTTTCCGCGCCCTGCGCCGCCCGGTTGCTGCTTGAAAAGGAAAATGATGGATAAAGCTGCCGACGCGCACTTTTCCAACCTGGGCGAACAGTCGATCGGCGAGATACTGGTCACTGTCGGGAAAATTTCTCCCGATGATGCTGAACGGATTTACCAGGAGCAAAAAAAACAAAACTTGAGGTTCGGCGATGCGGCAATCGTGCTCGGCCTTGCGACGGAAGCCGATATTCAGTTTGCCCTGTCTCACCAGTTTCGGTATCCCTACCTGCAACACGGAGAGAGCAAGGTCTCGGAGACTATCGTAGCGGCGTACAACCCGTTTGCTCCCCAAGTAGAGGCGTTGCGTGCGGTTCGCAGCCAATTGGTGCTGCGCTGGTTCAACAGCAATACCGGCCATCGGACGCTCGCGATCGTGAGTCCGGGGAAAGGAGAAGGCCGCTCCTGGTTCGCAGCCAATCTGGCGGTGGTATTTTCGCAATTGGGCGCGAGGACCTTGCTGATCGACACGGATCTTCGTGAACCGACCCTGCATCGTCTTTTCGGGATTAGCAATCGAAACGGACTCTCGTCCATCCTGGGGGGGCGCGCCACCGGCAATGTCGTGTTCAGGGTTCCGTCTTTGATTGATCTTTCCATTCTGCCTTCCGGTCCGGTGCCCCCCAATCCCCAGGAATTGTTGACGCGGCCCTTGCTGAATCGAATGATTGCTCAACTGGCCAACAGTTTCGACGTCATTCTCATCGATACCCCGCCTTCTGCCCGTTATTCCGAAAGTGTGGCCATTGCATCGCTGGCGGGCGGAGCGTTGGTCGTGTGCAGGCAGGACCGGACACGAATTCGTGATTTTGATGTGCTTTGCACCAGACTGAAAGACGCCAATGTCGTGATTACGGGGAGTGTGCTCAATGACGGCGGAAACAAGGCAGCCTGGGTAGAACAGGCAAAAAATCAAGGCTCAACGGCTGCATCACGCTTGAGGCTGGAGTTGAAGGCACTCGGCAGCAGCAAAAATTCAAAATTATTGCAACAACAAACTCGCCCAATCCGAACGGTTTTCCCCGATGAATTACCGAAGGATGATGAGGCGGTGGTTGTGCTGGATGCCGACTCTGTACCGCTTTCCGAGAAGCCGCCGTTTTCCGAAAAACCGTGATGGACACCTCGCTTTTGCCTGCCATGACAGGTGAGGGTTGTACTCGGCGTGTGTTCAGAAACTGACTGACTTTTAGCGGGAAGAAATCAAAATGCGCATTTTGATCAGTAATGATGATGGTTATTTTGCTCCAGGAATCGCGGCGCTGGCACTGGCGCTGTCCAACGTGGCCGATGTCACGGTGGTTGCGCCCGAACGAGACCGCAGCGGCGCGAGCAATTCTCTGACGCTTGATCGTCCGCTAACCCTGCGCCGGGCGGCCAACGGTTTTTATTATGTCGATGGCACGCCAAGCGATTGTGTACACCTTGCAGTGACAGGTATTTTTGAAGATCTGCCCGAGATGGTGATTTCCGGCATCAATCACGGGGCCAACATGGGCGACGACACAATCTATTCCGGGACGGTTGCTGCCGCTACCGAAGGCTATCTGCTGGGGGTGCCTTCGCTTGCGATATCGCTCGTCAGCCGCGATGCGAGCGATTTTTCAACGGCAGCACAGGTAGCAGTGGATTTCGTTCATCGTTTTATGAGTCAACCGTTTCGGGAACCCATTCTGCTCAACGTCAATGTTCCGGATTTGCCCTACGAGCGTCTTGGGCCGCCATGCGTGACCCGACTGGGAAGGCGCCACAAGGCAGAACCGGTGGTGCGTGGCACCACCCCGCGTGGCGATACTGTTTACTGGGTGGGGGCGGCAGGCCGCGCGGCGGATGCGGGAGAAGGGACGGATTTTCATGCTGTGGACAACGGCCTGATTTCGGTTACGCCGCTCCAGATCGACCTGACCTACACCGAGCAAACCAAAATGGTCACTGACTGGTTATCGCAATGAGCATGATCCGATGACCCCTTCGCGTACTTCTGCTCTTGATGCAACCCGTGCCAGAGCGCGAATGATCGAGCGCCTGCGTGCGCAGGGCATTCGCAACGAGAAAGTGCTGGCCGCGATGGCCGTGATTCCTCGTCACCAGTTCGTCGAGAAGGGGCTGGCCTTCAGCGCCTACGACGACAGTGCCCTGCCCATCGGTTTGCAGCAGACGATTTCGCAGCCTTTCATCGTCGCGCGCATGATCGAAATTCTGTGCGACGGGCGTAAACTGGGCCGTACACTGGAAATCGGCGCGGGTTGTGGTTACCAGGCAGCCGTACTCTCGAAGCTGGCCAGTGAAGTCTATGCGGTCGAGCGCCTGAAGTGGTTGCTTGACCGGGCGCGGGAAAACTTGCGGCCATTACGCTTACCCAATCTGAGATTGAAGTGCGCCGATGGTACACTAGGGCTGTCTGAAGCTGCGCCCTTCGACACCATTATCGTTGCGGCAGGAGGTTTAGAGGTGCCGCCCACATTGAAAAACCAACTCGCACCAGAGGGCAGGTTGCTGATTCCGGTGGGAGACGTTGACCAGCATTTACTACTGATCGAACGGCAGGGGAGTATTTTCAAGGAAATCTGGAATGATCTGCCTGTGCGTTTTGTGCCATTGCTGACGGGGACAGAATGAATAAGCATCTATTTACGAAACGACTGCTGCTACCGGTATTGGTAGGTATGTTCGTGGCGGGTTGTACTCACACGAAAAGCAACGCGCCTGTTCGCGATTCCAGGCCGACATCGCCATCGAGGACAACGTCCAAAACACCATCCGTCGAAACCTCGGCTGTTGCCCGGCCGGGAGAGCATATCGTGCGGCGGGGAGAAACCCTGTTTGCCGTTTCGCGCCTGTATGGCGTTCCTGTGCAGGATCTTATCGACTGGAACAACCTCTCCAGGCCGGAACAACTCGAAGTCGGGCAAATACTGCGCGTTGCTGCGCCTGGGTCGATTGTCGGCGAAGCACATACACAAGCTCCGTTGATTCAGCCGGAAATCAAAAACGAACCGCGTGGCGGCAAGGAAGCCTGGTCGGAGGAAGCCTGGGCGCGCCTGCATCCGCAACAAGCGGCAGGTAATGTGCCAACTGCCGCCAGTTCGGAGCCGAAACCCGGTACAGATCAGGGACCCGGGACTTCAGGATACTGGATGTGGCCGGTCAAGGGGGAGATCATCAGCCGTTTCAATGAACCGATTGGCGAAGACGGCAAGATGCGCAACCGAGGCATTGATATTGCCGGGACGCAGGGTACTCCGGTGCTGGCTGCCGCAGGCGGTAATGTTGCCTACGCGGGCAATGTGCGCACATACGGCAACATGGTCATTATTAAACATAACGACGAATATTTAACGGCATATGGCCACAATCACGTCATACTTGTGCAGGAAGGGGATACGGTGACCAAGGGTCAGAAAATTGCTGAAC
>JAITMK010000095.1 GCA_031277415.1 Azoarcus sp. | reverse complement strand
GAGGAACTGAAGATGCTCGCAGAGAAAAACCCCCAGATCGCCAAGGCGGTAGGCCGACTGCAAGAACTCACGGAAGACGAACGCGAACGGCTGCTGGCCGAATCCCGCGAGAAGTGGGAGTGGGATATGCAAGCAATACGTGAGGATGGGATCAAGAAAGGGCTTGAAAAAGGACGTGAAGAAGGGATTGAGAAAGGGATTGAAAAAGGACTTCTCTCCGTTGCCACTGCCGCTTTGAAAAAGAATCTGCCCATCGAAGACATCATGGCGCTGACGGGGCTTTCCAGGGAGAAAATTCAGTCGCTACCGCATTGAATGTGACGATCCTGGAGAGAACTGAGTTACCCCGGTTTTCGCGATTTTCATCCACGCTCCCGTGAAAGAGCGGGGCGACCGTAGGGGCGTTGCACACGACGCCCCTACGGCGGAGATTCAGGCCGCGCCCGGTAAATCTTCCCGTTTGAGCACAAAGACGCCATCCACGCCGCTGCGGGTCGTCAGCCATGTAAAGGGCAGTTCCGGGAAGGCGTTTTCAACCAGTTGCTGGTTGTGGCCGACTTCGACCGCGAGGATGCCGCCGGGGTGCAGGTAGCGCGCGGCTTCAGAAATCAGGCGGCGCACGATGTCCAGCCCGTCTTCGCCTGCCGCCAGCGCAAGGGCCGGTTCGTGCAGGTATTCGGGCGGCAGTTGCTTCATCGATTCGGCAGTGACGTAGGGCGGATTGCAAAGGATGAGATCGAACAGGCGGCCATCGAGGGATGCGAAAAGGTCGCTTTGTACGAGTTCGATCTGTTCATTCAGTTCGTAATCGGTGACGTTGCGCCGCGCGACGGCGAGCGCGTCCGGAGAAATGTCGGCGGCGACGATATCGGCATTGGGAAAGGCGTCTGCCATCAGGATGGACAGGCAACCCGATCCGGTGCACAGATCGAGCGCGGATGTGACGGTTTCCGGGTCTTCGATCCAGAGATCGAGCGCGTCGTCGTCGAGCAGTTCGGCGAAGTAGGAACGCGGAACAATGACGTGTTCGTTTATCGTGAAACGGTAGTTCCCCAGCCAGGCTTCCTGGACGAGATAGGCAGTCGGAATGCGGTCGTGAGCGCGGCGTTCAATATTTTCGAAGAGATCCATACGCTCATCGCCGGGGATGCAAGCATCGAGAAACGGCTCCAGCCGGTCAAGTGGCAGCGCCAGGGTGGCAAGGATCAGCCACACGGCTTCATCAAAAATGTCATCGACGCCGTGGCCGCAGAAAATACCCGCGCGGCTGAAGCGCGTCACCGCATAGCGCAGCCAGTCGCGCACGGTGACAAGTTCGGCGAGAGGCACGTCGTCGTGGCTTTCCGTACTCATTCCGTATTTAAAGTGAATGTGTGAAAGGACGCGGTCGGCTGGGTTTGTTCCAGACCGGGAACCGAAAGAACGTCTTTGTCATGTCTGGAATTTTTCTCCCGCAGAAGCAAATCTCCGCCATTGTTGATGAGCCAGTGCAGATTTGTGGGCGAATCGGCGTTGAGCAGGGCTTCTTCAATGGTGATTTTTTCTTCGCGGTAGAGGCGATAGAGGTCTTGCTCAAAGGTCTGCGAACCGGGTGCGAGGCTTTGTTCCATCGCTTCCTTGATGCTGGTAAATGAGCCCGTTTGAATCAGGTCGGCGATGTGACGGGTATTCAACAGGATTTCTGCTGCCGGGATGCGTTGTCCATCGGGTTTTGTAACCAGACGTTGCGAGATGATGGCACGCAACGCAATGGAAAGGTCGAGAAAAAGCAGTTCCCGGCTTTCGAGCGGAAAGAAGTTCACGATCCGGTTCAGCGCGTGATAGGCGTTATTGGCATGCAAGGTGGCGAGGCAAAGGTGACCGGTCTGCGAATAGGCAATGGCTGCCTGCATGGTTTCACGATCACGGATTTCTCCGATCAGAATGCAGTCGGGGGCCTGGCGCATCGCGTTGCGCAGCGCGTTGTGCCAGCTATGGGTATCGATACCGACTTCGCGCTGATTGACGATGGATTTGTTGTGCCGGAAGAGAAACTCGATGGGGTCTTCGACCGTCAGGACATGGCCGGTGACATTGCGGACGCGGTGGTCGATCATCGCTGCCAGCGACGTTGATTTGCCGGAACCCGTGGCGCCTACCATCAGGACCAGACCACGTTTTTCCATCACCAGATCGTTGAGCAGGGAAGGTAGCCCCAGGGAATCGATGGTCGGGATGTTGCTCTGGATGTAACGCACTACGATGGCAACCGAACTGCGCTGCCAGAATGCGTTGATCCGGAAATTGCCGAGATCCTGCCGTCCAAAGGAAAGGTTGATTTCGCGTTCGCGCTCGAAACGGGTCACCTGGTCGGGGGCCATCATTTCATAGAGCATCTGCTTGATCATGGCCGGTTCCATGACCTGCTGGTTGATCGGGAGGGAGACACCCTCGATTTTGATGTGAATCGGAGCACCGGCTGTTACAAAAATGTCCGAGGCTTTTCTCTCGGCCATGAGCATGAACAGTTTCTCAAAGACCATGAAGGACTCCGGTTGTCCGGGCGCGGGAAGCGGGCGCGCAGCAGGTTATTGTTCGATGTCCCGGCCCTGTGCATCGATTGTTTGACGATCACCGCGCAATACAGGCCGTATTCTCTGCCTGTAGACGGCGAAGAACCCGGAATTACTACCGGATCAGAGAGGTTGGGCGTTGCCGAGTGCCGTGGAATTGAAACCGGCGTCAACATAAAAAATTTCGCCGGTGACGCCGCTTGCCAGATCGGAGCAGATGAACGCGGAGGCATTGCCCACTTCGTCGACAGTGACGTTGCGCCGTAACGGCGCATTGTGCGCGTTGAACGCAATGAGCTTGTTAAAGCTGCCGATGCCGGAGGCAGCCAGGGTTTTGATCGGCCCGGCTGAAATAGCGTTGACGCGGGTACCTTCGGGGCCGAGGCAGGACGCGAGGTAGCGCACCGAGGCTTCGAGGGATGCCTTCGCCAGGCCCATCAGGTTGTAGTTGGGCATGGTACGCACCGCGCCCAGATAAGTCATGGTGAGCAGGCTACCGTTACGGCCCTTCATCAAAGGCCGGGCGGCCTTGGCCAGCGCCGGGAAGGAATAGGCGCTGACTTCGAGCGCGGTACGGAACGCTTCGCGTGAAAACCCTTCAAGAAAATCGCCTTCGAGCGCCTCGCCCGGCGCGTAGGCAATCGAATGAACGATGCCGTCGAGCCCGTCCCATTGCTTGCCTAGTTCAGAAAACAGCCCTGTGATCTGGGCATCGTCCTGGACATCGAGCGGAAAAAGCAACGAACTGCCGAACTCGGCAGCCATTTTTTCAACCCGGTCATGAAAGCGACCGTTCTGGTATGTGAAAGCGAGCAATGCGCCTTCGCGGTGCATTGCTCTGGCAACACCATAAGCAATTGACCGGTTGCTCAACAGCCCAGTGATCAGAATACGTTTTCCGGCAAGAAAACCCATGGGTCGATAACTCCTTGTGGCGTGGGCAATGATTATATCGAAAAATTAACCGTAATACTTAACGTGCGGGCAACATTGGACATGTAACGTATTTTTGATTTCCCAAGACGAGTGGCGGGGCGGCTCAACACCTGCCAGAATTGCGTCCGTGCTGACCAGAGCCTTTCGCTATTTTCCCGGTTCATTTATGGAACCTCTGCTACTACCCTGTACCCACCGCCTGTCATCCTGCTTGATACCGCAAAATCCACGCGGTGCCTGGATTCTGCGACTTCGCTTTGCTACGCGCAGAATGACGAAAAGGGTTTTCCCAGAGGTTTCTTATGTGGTGTAGACGCTACGTCGTGTACGCATCGCTGTGTTGTCTGGCCGCCTGCGGCCCCGTGCCCAATGACCCCTACCCTATCGGAGAGAGCGGGCAGAATATTCTATATTCCGCGTTTATGGACCGGCCCCGGCATCTCGACCCGGCGCAGTCGTTTGCCGAGGACGAGGCGACCTTTCTCTACCAGATCATCGAGCCACCCCTGCAGTATCACTACCTGAAGCGGCCCTATGTTCTGGAACCCGCCGTGGCGGCGGACATGCCGACGGTGCGTTATTTTGCGGCCAACGGAAGCCAGTTGCGCGACGCCTCCGATCCGTCGAAGGTAGCGCGCAGCGAAATCGAGATCCGCATTCGCCCCGATGTGCGCTACCAGCCTCACCCCGCCTTTGCCCGCGACAAACATGGCGAGCCGCGTTATTTCGCGCTCTCCGAGGCCGATCTGGCGGGTATCCGGAGTCCGATGGATTTTGCACATCGGGACAGCCGGGAACTAGTCGCCAACGATTTCATTTATGAAATCAAACGTCTGGCGCATCCCGGCGTACAGTCGCCGATTTTCGAGTTGATGGCCGAACATCTGCCGGGGCTCAAAACCCTGAATGCCGCGCTCAACGAGCAGATGAAAAAGAATCCGGGCGCCTGGCTCGACCTCGATACGTTCTCTCTCGACGGAGTCGAAGAAATCGACCGCTATACGTACCGGATTACTTTCACCGGCCTGTATCCGCAATTTCTGTACTGGCTGTCGATGCCGTTCTTCGGGCCGGTTCCGCCGGAAGTCGACCGCTTTTTTTCTCAGCCGGGCATGGCCGCGCGCAACCTGACCCTCGACCGCTGGCCGATGGGAACCGGGCCTTTCATGCTGGTGGAGAACAACCCCAATGCCCGGATGGTGCTGGAAAAAAATCCCAATTACCGCGACGACACTTACCCCTGTGAAGGAATGCCGGACGATGCCGGGGAAGGTCTGCTGGCCGATTGCGACGAACCCCTGCCGCTCATAGACAGGGTTGTGTTTACGCGCGAACGCGAAGCGATTCCCTACTGGAACAAGTTCCTGCAAGGCTATTACGACGCAGCCGGGATTTCATCGGACAACTTCGATCAGGCGGTGAATATGGGGGATCGGGGCGATGTGACACTTTCCGACGACATGGCTGCGCGCGGCATCCGTTTGATGACTTCCGTTTCTTCGTCGACTTTTTACTTCGGTTTCAATATGCGCGATTCGCTGGTCGGAGGAGCCGGAGCGGATGCTGCCGGGCGGGAACGCGCGCGGCTGTTGCGCCAGGCCATCTCGGTCGTGCTCGATGCGGAGGAATACATTTCGATTTTCCTCAATGGGCGCGGCATTCCGGCGATGCAGCCGATTCCGCCAGGAATTTTTGGCGCGCACGAAGGAGAGGCCGGGATCAATCCCGTCGTATACGAATGGCGCGACGGCAAGCCGCAGCGGCGCGGGATCAGCGAGGCAAAAAGACTGCTGGCTCAGGCGGGCTGGCCGAACGGGCGCGATGCGCGCACGGGTGAACCGCTCATTATTTACTTCGATACCACCGACTCGGGGATGGGTGACAAGTCCCGGGTCAACTGGCTGGCAAAGCAGTTCCGTGCACTCGGAGTGCAGTTCGTAGTGCGGGCGACAGACTGGAACCGCTTTCAGGACAAAATTCTCCGGGGCAACGCCCAAGTATTCCTCATGGGCTGGAACGCCGATTATCCCGATCCCGAAAACCTGCTGTTCCTGCTCTACGGCCCGCAGGGCAAAGCGGGCGGACAGGGCAACAATTCGGCCAATTACGTCAACGCCGAATACGAC
>JAITMK010000102.1 GCA_031277415.1 Azoarcus sp. | reverse complement strand
CGGTGAACCATAGCAACGTGAGGCTCCAGGAGTGGAGGCGGCCGGAGGCTTCACATGCCGAAAACCCTATCAGTGCCAGGGTGCAGGCGGACTCGCCGGGCGGAGATAGCGGATCATCCGGCAATCTGGTTGTCATTACGGAAAAGCCTCCTACAAAACTCTTCGATGCACATGATACTGTTTTGGCCGATGACGACGTGCGGACGCGCGAGCCGCACTTGCTCCACGGCATCCTGGACGCTGCCAGTTTCCTTGCTTGCAGAACACAGCCAGGCGACCACGACGCTGGCACTGCGCGACACTCCCAGGGCGCAGGCAACCCATATCTCGCAATCGCCGTATTTCAGGGCAGTCAACCGCCGCATGGCTTCCAGCAAATTGCTCCCTGATCGTGATGATGCCGAAACAGGCACGAGATCGAGACAAGGCATGCCGTCGAAGGCCGCACCGGCAGGCAGATCCGGTGCAGGCAGTTCGGCGGTCAGATCGAAGAGCGCGACCTTGCCGTTTCGTTGCTTTGCCCAGGCGGCAAATTCGCGCGCCGTGGGAAGCCGTCCGAGCCAGATGCCTTTGCTCACCAGGGTGGGGGCCGGATACCGCCGTGTCCAGAGCCGCGAATTGATCCAGGCAGCCAGTGTGTAAGGCGCGAAAAGCCACTTCGCCGCCAACGAATGTTGCCCGCCCTGTTTCTGAAATCCCGCCGCTCCGGCCCATGCGTAGTTGAACGCGACAAGCGCCAGGGAAAGCGCGGGCCAGCAAAGAAAGAGGCCGACGCCGCCCAATGCAATTGCGCTAACAAAAAACAGCGCCGCTCCGAGGAAATAGCGCAAGGCAAGCGCCGGACGGCGCACCTCGGATTTCTTCAAAGGAGTGCGGCCTTGCTCCGGCCAGAGCCAGAGGCAAAGGAGTCCAACGGCGAGCCCCGTCGGCACATCGATGAAATGATGCTGCCATGTGGTGAGTACCGAGAGGCCGATCAGCAACGCCCAGGCGTGGATTACCCCACGCACGGCGCGCAGGGTCGCAAATGTGGCGAATTGCCGCCAGACGATGACGAGCAGGGCAATATGCAGCGAAGGGGCTTGATTGAAGGGCAAATCGAAACTCGTCAGCATATCGAAAAGCGCGCCGGACACACCCTCCATAGCCGGACGCTCGAAGGTGAACCGTAGTGGCCACAGGAAAAAGCAGGTCACGCAGATCAACTGTGCGCTCAAAAGCCGAAAGGCAAGGCGGTTTGTCGCCGCCTTGTCGCGACAGCAGAGAAACGCAAAACCGTAGAGCAGATCGATAGACCAATATGGAATGATCGTCCACGGCCACAGGGGGATGCTTTGCTCCCAGCCGAAAACAAGGCTTCCTACCCCGGAGGCGGCGTCCATCCGGGCGGCATGTTGATTGGCCTGGCCGTAGGTGAGAAAGAAAAACGGCCCGAGAAAGAGAAGCCAGAGCACGCCGCGCCTGAAGGCGTTACGCAGCCAGTGAGCATCTGCCACCGAGGAAGGGTTCATTTCTTCACTCGCCGCGCGAGCGACACGCTGAAAATTCCCCATTCGTCGATTTTCTGGGTAATTTTCTCGAACCCCGCTTCCCGTACCAGTTGATCCATCTCGGCCTGTGTTCTGCGCCGCATCACCCAGGCCACGCCATCCCGATGACTCGTAAGCGCGCGGGCGATCATTTCAAGTTGTGGATGCCAGGGCTGGCCGGTATAGATCAGGTAGCCGTCCTTTTCGATAGCGTCGTGCAGACCGCCCAAAGAAGCCGCGAGCATGTCGTTGTCGGGAAAAAGTTCATACAAACCGGAAACGATGCCTATTGTGACCTTCGGATCGATTGCCGCAAGGCTCTTGCGATCAAAGGCATCCCCTTTCTCGAAGCGGGCAATGTTCTGCATGCCGCGTTCCGCAATCAGGGTATGGCCTTTTTCGATGTTCAGTTCGCTGAAATCACGTAACAGGATGGTTTCCGGGCGCATACCGTATTGCAGCGCATCGAGCACGTAACGCCCATGCCCGGCGGCAATATCCAGAATGCGCACGGGGCGTTTCTCCTGCTCCAGGTCGTTCATCGCTTTTTTCAGCATTTCTTCGAGATGGAACTTGCGCTGGCGGATACCGCGCCAACCAATGGCGTTGAGATAACCCCGGTCAATGGCTCGCCCGATAAACCCTTTGCCGGAAGGCGTGTTGCGGTAAACGTAATCAAGCGAACTGCCGGAATCGAATCCGGTGACATGTCCGAGTTTGACGCCGTCGGAGAGCATCCCCGCCAGTTTCAGCAAGAACCTGTAGGTACCCCAGTAAAGCCCCTTGAGCGAGAAAGGCGGAAATGGCACGGACAGGTTTTTGGCTTCCTCGAACGTGTGTCCGTGCCTGTGCTCATTGCGCAGATCGGGCCGGTTGAGCGGCGCATCGAACTGACGCAGGATGAAGTCACGCACCTTGCCAACCGCGTCGGCCCGGTATTTTTCGCCGAGGGTGTCATGGTAGAAGCCCGGCAGTATGTGCTTTTCCTTTTCCGTCGTGCCCAGCCGCGCGAAAAACGCATGTTGCGGCCAATGGTGCACCACCCAGTCGTCGCTGGAAATCAACAACTGGGTCGGAATGGTGATCGCTTCGGCGTCCGACACCACCCGTTCGGCAGCATCGAAAAGGCCGAGCAGAATATTGACCGAAATCGCGCGGCTGATGAGCGGATCGGAATCGAAGGATTTCTGACGTTCCGGGTCGTGCGTCAGATACCTCGATTTGACGTAGCTGTTGACGAAGAAATTGCCGCGAAAGAGACGCCAGAGCCGCAGGCCCGGACGCGCGAAAGGCACGTAGAGTTTCACCTTGAAGGCGGGCGAGGCGAGTACCTGGCAGCGGATACGCGGCGCGTAGTCGTGCGCCCAGACGCTTGCCAGCACGGCTCCAACGCTTTGCGCAACCACGGCAATGTCGGACTCCTGAAGATCAAACGTATTGCAAAGATGATCGACAAACGCCTGAATGTCACACACCGAATGCCCAAGACTGGGCGAATCGCCCCGCGCGCCGGGCGACAGGCCATGACCACGCGCATCCCAGGCGTAAAAATCGAAATCGGGCATATCCAGTTCGTCGACCAGATGCGCCATACGCCCGCCGTGCTCGTGGCCGCGATGAAAAAGCACGACCGCGCCGCGCCGGGTTGGAGTAGTGGCAGACCAGCGACGGTAAAAGAGGGAAACTCCGTCATGTGAAGCAAAAGTCAGGTTTTCCGCAGTGCGTGTCATGAACTTTTCCTCGATGAAATGGCGGCCAGGCCGCTATGGATACGATTGAAAATGTTGAGGAGGATGCAAAGCGGTACGACGACGGCCATGATCCAGAAAACCCAATCCGGCAACACGCCGCCGACCAGTCCTGCCCAAAGACCCAGGGCACCAAACAGGAAAGCCCGGTCGCTCTTACCCATCGGCCCGTCGTACTGGCGCGGCGCACCAATCGCCGGTCCGAGCGCACCGGCCATTTCCGAGACGATGGACAACCCGATGACGAGACAGATGGCTGGCCATCCAAACGGAGCAATCCACACGAAAGGCAGATAGAGCGCCGCATCCGAGATAACATCCGACAATTCGTTGAGATAGGCGCCGAGCGGCGTTTTTTGCCCGAACTCACGCGCGAGCATTCCATCGACGGCGTTCAGCGCCATGCGCAGGAACATCCAGAGCGGCACGAGCAGATACCAGACGGGATCATCGCGCCCGGCAATGCAAAGCCATCCCCCGATGAGCATCGAAACGATCATTGTGTTCACGTGCACGATAAATGAACGGCAAAGTGCACGATAAATGAGGGATATAGCGAAACGAGGCGGGATGAAACGGGACGCGGCTTGCAAATAAATTGCGGTAGGCGAAAAGAAAACGAGGCTGGAAAAATCAGCCTATTTGGTCGTCGAAAAACCGCTCGATGATGTCAAGAACCGTTCTTTCATCTTGGGCAGATAAACCAAGAAACGGCCTTGCCGGAATTGTGACAGTACGATTGCGCCCAGCACGCGATGTGCCGAATTGATGGACGCTTGCGTTTGCGCCGCCGAAGTTACGGTTGACGCCTACCACAACGCCAGCACCACCATCGATGATTTGATAGCGTGGGCCGTTTAGGGTTGGGTCGGACAGAGCGCCAGTATCTACAAGCGGTTTCGTGCTGCTATTGCCCTTTCTTAGCCTGGAAAGTAAGGTGGCATCCGATATAGCTGGCCAGCGGGAACCATCCGGAGCCATGCCCGTTTTGAACCGCTCTGTGGTGGATGCGGCAAGCTCTTCCCCGATTTCCATCATTACCGGACGCATGGCGGATGGGGTTAAAGAATAGGCCAAGCGGTTGAGCGCAGATAGGACTGTATGATTGTTGGCGGTTATAGAGATCATCAGAAAACGGCGTGACCGATGACGTTGCCTGCATCGTCTCGAATCGAACCGTCCCACTCATCGTCTTCAAGCTGCGGATAATAGCCGGAAAGCTCTGGAGGAAGCTGATGACTCCAGCCGATCACCGCTGCAAGGTCTGTTTTGTTTTTTGTTGAGGTAAGCGCATGACTCGATGGGATCGGGTGGGTAGATACCGATCCAGACGTGAACACAGAAAGAATTCTTTCTGAGGATGGCCCTGTAATCTCTCCGCTCACTTCGTCCCAGTCGAAGATGAGCGGATCAACGATATGAGGCATCGCATGTGCGCAGTTGAAGTGATGGATCATGGTTTCCAGTTAAACAAAATTCCAGTGATAAATTCGAGCATCTCCCTATCATCATTATAGAGATAAGAAAAGTTATTTCCAGCAATAACTGTTTGCATCGCCATTGTCAACACTTCTCTCGGCTCGCCTGAGTATTCTTTACCCCAGTATGGATCAATATATTGATCCTCACGTGTTAACTCGTCTGATTTATAACCATGATCTGGACGTAACGAGCGAAGTTTTATGACAGGATCCCCTTGCGTTCTTTTTCTATGCAAATCTGTAAAAAGTTTTTGAAGATCAGGGAAAGCGTCTTGTAATCTATGACTATATTCATGAACAGCACAACTGAACTGTTCGACGTGACGCAGCCCACTAATAAGAATATATCCGTCGCCACGAGACGGATAGATTCGTCCATATATCGGAAGATTTGTTGCAACTCCAATTGGGTAGTTTTTGGGAACTGTAAAATGGAATCCTCTACTATTACTCCGCAATCTTGCGTGAAGTAGCCCTACATTATCAGCTTTTTCAACCCACGATGCCGGGAACTTTTTAGCTGCATCCTTGAGAAGTTTTGCTCCCTTGTTTGTCTCAATAACCATACATGCCCGCCCGACACCAACTTCTGAAGCAAGCCGAGCCATGAGTTGTTCTTGCGCCTGCACTGGATCAACTGGAAGCGAGTCAACAATCTTTCTGCCAACGGAAATGTAATCATCAACCGTAACCGGCAGCGGAACGGCATCAGGTAAGGTTGAAACCGCTTCAATTAAATCACTGCGTAGTGGCTCCGGTAACTTCGCTGCCTTTTCAGCAGCCATCTCGCGTAACTCGTCCGCTCGCGTTGCGCCTGGGGCATAGTCCCACCCCTTGTCAATGCCCGTTGGTGTGCCGGTTTTTGGGTTGATGCTGTCCCAGCCTTCCGGGGGCGCAGTGGCCGCGCCGTCCACAGGTGCTCGAACCGCCTTGACCGTACATCCGCAACCCCATCCATTTGGCGGGAAATGCGTCTGCCAAAAAGGATCGTCATAACGTAGTGTCAGATTTGAGTCGCCCCATGCCTTGTGATGAGGACGCGGGTGGCGAACATTGTCGCTGTGAATGTATTGCCAGAATGGGCGGCGTGAGAGCAGATCAGGGTCGGTGAGTTGCGCGTGACGTCCGGCTGCGTAGCTGGTGCGCAGGTTCGTCTCGAAAATGACACGAGTCCGCCATGCTTCGCCTTTCTCGGTACCTTCACCAGTCCAGCCGTGCCAGCCACGGTTTTTGACGATTTCACGGAATTTAGAACGAAATTCGTCAATTCCCGTTCCGGCGGTGATGCCTTGTTCGACAGCCTTGCGTAGATCATCAAGCAGATCGGCTTGCATCGCTCCGGCCACGACAAAGGCGCGATCATGTCCTGATTTCCAAACATCATCCCATCTCGCCGTTGGAAGGTTTATCTTCCCGCGAAAAAACGCGATCTGTTTCTCGAATATAAGATCGAACGCACCGCGAATATCAGCCATGATTCTTCTGCGCTCGTTGGGCGCGCTCCCAATCGTCACGGCAATCTGAATCGCACCACCGCTTACCTGGCGGAAGCGGATCACCACACCAGTGGCACCGACCAGTCACGGCAGGGCCGTCAGGCAGGCGCGGTATCGACGATGCGAACGCATTGATCGCGTTTTGAGCGATGTCGGCCAGGTCGCTCATGCCTTTGCCTCGCGTACCAAGTCAGGATGCGGATCAAAGAACCCTAATTTCCCGCGCATGGGCTGAAATGGCAGTGCCACCGCGTCCTTCAAAACAAACCCGTAGCGTCCAAAGAACCAGGGTGAAGGGCTTTCTTCAACGCATTCTGCAAGGATTACACTCCCGATGATTCCTCCGCGTTCCAGGTGCTCGAACGGCGGGACGGTAATTCCGTTACAAGCGGCCAGTTTCGCACCATCCTCGTATTCGGCACGGGTCATACCCTTTGCAGCGTGAATAAGGAACTGGCCTCGGTAGGTTGTCGCCCATTGCCTGTTTTCAATGTTCTTATGGCCATGCGCGATTAACCATGCCCAAGGTTGGCGGATAGATAGAGCCTTCGTTGGTAACCCTTTACCACCCATGATCTCACCCCACACCACAGCCGAAGTTAAACCCACGCATGGCCAGATAAAACTCCCCCGGTGTAACGCGCCATTCCTTATTGCTCGGGATGATGTCAAGCCCTGCTTCTTTGAGGCACTCTGCAAGGAGTTCCGAGCAGAAATACTTCTTTTCGGTATTCAGTTTTCTCGTATTGAAGAGGTACCCGACGAGCGCAACGAAGTCATAGGGCGAATACAGTTTTGCAAGAATGGCTTCCCTGAACTTTGTTGCAACGGTGTCACTGACATAAATAGTCAATGACTCGATTCTTTCACCGTGCCGGTTTTTGAACCAGGCGAGTGCTTCAGTAGCGATGACGCCATTAAAGTCAGCTTCATAGATGCTGTCGTCCGGGTTTCCGTTAGAAACCCAAGTGACGGCGACATGGTTCCAGTAGCTACGGGTAAAAAACCGAATGAGTTTGTGGTGTAATTTCTGTCCATGACAGAAATAGAAAGTGATATCAGCCATTACACACCATCCATTACGTCAGATCGCCCGCGCAGGTCAGCAGCAGCGAAGGCAGTCGCAAGCGTTTCAACCATTACGCTTGCATCAAGTTTTGGAAATGCCGACAGCAGCATCTCGCGGAATTCATCGAGACTCCCAGCGCTCTCCAGCATGACATTGATCGTCTTCAGCCAGTCATCGATCACCGGCGTGGTTTCTTCCGTCAGCCGGGTCGTAGCTTCCGTTGTCGCATCTGGCGCGGTGGCGGGTTCCGCAAACCTTACTGGCGGAATTCCACTCTCCGGCGGCGCACCGTCAGGCGTTTGACGCTTGCTCCACCCGTCGCCGTATTTCGCCCGCGCGGCATCATCAGAAAGTTCGAAGCCAAGCGATGCAATGTTGACATCCGTCTCGCTCATCGCCTTGAGGTCGACTTCTTCCTTGATCTGGCGATAGACGCCGCATGGCCCCAAGCCGTGGAACTCACACAGCCATTTGATGAGCGTGCTATTGAGCGTCTCCGACAGTAGATCGGAGTCGTACTGCACCAGGTCGAGCCTCACGTCGGCCCGCTCCTTTGCCGCCGCCGCCAACGCGCCACCACTGTGTTGCCCGGATTCCTGGCCGAGGATGATTTCGGCGATGGTGTTATCCATCGCACGCACAAGAGATTCTTGCGTAGTGATATTGCCGCCTGCATTTGCCTCAAGCAGTTGAATCGTTGCCCCCTCCGGAGTCATGATGAATCCGTCAGATGAAAACGCCCGGAGCGCATCGGAAAGGGTTTGCTTGTCTTTCGGCGCTGAATTTGCGGGATACCGTCCCCACGGGGTAGGCGTGCCAAAGCGATCACAGAATTTCGCCCAGGCCAGCACGCCACGGCGCTTGAAGTAGACAGGCCAGAAAAGACATAGACCCAGCCCTGATCCGTAAGGGTTGTCGTCGCGCGGATCGAATCGATGGACGATGAATTTTTTGTCCGGCAGCGGCTCGCCGCGTGTCATGTCCTTCGTCGTGAGCAGCCGAAGTTCCGGCCCGCCTCCATCATCGTTATCGACGTAGACAAACCGAGTAGGCTTGCGAACGGGAAACCGCGTGGGTGTCCATTTGACGCCATCCGATGCCCAGATAATTTCTACCACTGAGTACCCAATGATGATCGCGAGCATCAGATCGCGGCAGAGCTGATCGAATTGCAGTGCGCTCAAGATTTCTGTCAGTGCTTCGGCGCTGGCTGTATCACCTGGCTCAATCGGCTCGACCATCCAGGGCCGACCCACCAGGGCCGATACTCTGCGCTGGAAACATGCGTAGACTTTCCCATCCCGCAGCAGGTCGATGTAGGTTTCGATGCTCTCCCCGCGCGCCCGCAGCAGTGGATCGTTGCTTCGGATGATGCCCAGAAAATCCTGCTCGAAGGGATCGAGGTTGCGCGGTGCGGCTTCGCTCGTCAGTTCTCGCTTTGTAGGCGGTCTTTTACGCATAGAGATACCCGGCAGTGTCGGACTCAATTTCTCGTGGCCCGCTGGATGTAAATTCAATGGGTGGCGCGGGGTTCGACGCGGCATGAATAGCCAGCGCCAACGCCCAGAAGCGGTCGGCGTGGCCATCCTTCGTGCGTTCGGCTGTAAACCGGATGTTTCCTGCCGGGGTCGTGACTTTGGTGACCTGGCGCAGGTCGGCACGAATCGTTTTTTCGAAGGGAATGCGAATGCGCCGATCTTCCATCCTGGCACGAACCGGATAGGCAAGCGCCTCCTTTGACCGGTTCGTGAAGTTCACCCCTTCAACACGGTATTCGCCGAATTTGTCCTGGGCGTCGTCGACCCATCCGATACCCATCCCCGTCTGGTCGATGCAGGTACGGCTTGCGTGCTCGATCCACGGATACAGGATGGCTTCCTGCTCGCTTTTACGCATCTTTTCCAGCGTGATGACCCGGCGCGTATAGAGCACATCGCCTAGCTTTTCAAGCACCCATATCACCGTCAGGTCTTTCTTTCGGCCAATATCCACGCCGATATACAGCTCCGGCCTGGCAACCTCCGCCCACAACGTATCGCGCTCCCAATTCTCCGAATTTGGATATTCGGCTGAGGCGATCAGGTCGTAATCCAGGAAGGCGACATCATCGTCGCCAGGGATGCACATGTATTCCTGCAAAAAACTTTCTTCATCCGCCGCGCCGGAACGAACGAAATCGAAGTAATCCGACTCGGTCATCGCCTGCCGCTCATCATCGTCCGGCAGGCTTTGCTGCAATTTGAAAAGAAAACCCTGCTCAAGCGCATCGGCCAAGGTCACACGATGCAGGCTGATATTCTTTGGATTCCCATTCTCGCGAACTTCACGCACGAGTTGATTGAAGAAATTGCCGCTGCCCCGGTGTGTGGAGACCACATCCATGCTGCCACCCCAGGTGATACCGGGGTAAGCAATCGTCCAGAGCTTACGAGGGTCTGGGTGTAGCGCGAATTCGTCCAGCATCCGTCCGCCGCGTTTTCCTGCCTGCGCATCCGGGTTGCTGCTCATCGAGTGAATCCGCTTGCCGTTGGCGAACTGGAGCACCCGCGCCGTCAGGTTGCGCTCGCGATCAATGACGATTTCGCCCAGGTCGCGCGCCGCCCGGTCTGCGACCTTTGCAAAGAGTTTGCAATCCTCGATGAACAACTGCGCCTGAATGTCATCCCGGCTCGACACCCATTGATCGTGCCGCGCGGACTGTGCGGCGGTGCGCTCGACCAGTGAATAGGCGCTCGACCAGGAGATGCCGATCTGGCGGCTTTTCTCCATCAGCTTCAGGCGGGATTGATCTGCAACCCATCGCGCCTGAAACGGCAGAAAAAGCCCGACAGTAGGCGGCAGGCAGCGCGCATTGCCCTTATGTTTCATGCCGCGATACCCAGGATGCTGCGTCGAATCTCGGCAATCGTTTCCGGCGACAACCCGCGATTGGATATGGTGTCCAATTTTTTATTCTGTTCTTCGATCAGCTTCTCCCGCGCCGCCTTCGCCACCGCCTGGCGCTCGCGCAGGTTGAGGCTCCTGGCTTCCTGCGCGGCTTTGGCGGCGCGCGCCAGGTCGAGCACGTCGCCAATCTCCATCTCATCTCCATCCTGGATACGTCTCATCGCCGTTCGGCTGGCCAGTGTGGTCACCGCCTGGGCGAGCAACGCGCCGGATTTCGCATCGAACTCTTCACCCAGTTCCGCCACCAGCGCGTTGGCGGCGATGGCCATATCACGCTCATGGGCGACGATCTCTGCCACGGCCTGACTATGGCGATGCACGGCGCTTCGGCTCGGCAAGCCACCTGACTTCGCCTCATCGGGAAACGCCTCGATCAGATCGGCGATCAGCTGGTCGAGCGTGAGCCGGTTTTCGCGGAGTCTCCGCGTGATGTGCGTTTGCACGCGCTCCGGCAAGCGGGCGATGCTGCTCTTGCGTCCCATATCAGCCTGCCGGTCGCGGCTTGGACACACCATCGACCACCGACTGCCCGGTGGCCACATCCAGCCCGCGCCCCGTCAACGTGGCCACGAGCACCGGCCCGGCCTCGTCGATGTCGATCAATCCCTGCTCGGCCAGCCAACGCAGATCGCCACACACCACATCACGGGATACGTTGTGACCGAACCGATCCAGCATGCCGTCGATGACGCTGCTGTTGCTCCGGCACGCGGGCATTTCCTTGAGGATGCGCAGAATGACAAGTCGCCGATCCGAACGGATAAAATCGTGGAAGCTCATCGCCTATTCCCGTTGAGAAGGTAATCCTCGATGCGACTCAAGGAGGTGCGCATGACATCCATCGAATGCTGCATGCCTTTCTGACATGCACGCATCTCACGCACCTCAGCAGGCATCTCCAACAGAACGGGTGAAGTGTTGATACGCTCCAGGTTTTTTTCGATTGCACCAACGCGAGTGTCCAGCGTTGCCGTGCTCTGTTTAAGCGGACTCATGTCCTTGTCAATTAAATTGAAGCGGTCATCGAGCCGCTTCATATGAGCACCGAATTCTTTTTCCTCTTTGCCTTTGATGTAGCGCCAGAACCCCCAAACCGCCCCGAAAAATCCGAGCAGAAGCGAAATCATTTGCCACAACTGGAGTTCAACCATCATTGCCTTTCAACCCTCAATATTTCCTGTAATCCCTTCACTTGCGCGTCGCACTCTGCGGCGACTCGAACAATTCGGCCCGCACTTTCTGCTCTGTCATCGGCTCCATCATTAATGACGGTGGCACTGGTGGCAGTTGCGGACAGACGGCTTGTTTCGCAACCGGCCCACTGCCGACGCAGCCGCAGAGCATCGCCGCGTAAATCGGCAATAACCTTTTCGCTTTTGATAATGGATTCATTTTTTTCCTCTTCAAAAACGGATACGGCGGCGGTAAATTGTTTTGTCAATTCGCGCTCGCGCGTCAGTGCGATTTTATTTTCTTCGGCCAATTCTGTTGCTAATTTCGCGCGTTCTTTTTCCCATTGCGCTTCTATTTTCGATACGCGTTTATCGCCCATCTGGATGCCTACAAAAAGGCCAAACAGGAATACTCCTGCCAGAGTGATACAAACGATTTTGAGCGTGAGAGAGTTCGTCATTTTTTCTAGTAAGCCCGCTTATGGTTTATTACGGCCAAACCAGAACATGAAAATGAACACTATGCTCCAAGCAATAGCGTGTACAACCTTAACAATGGCCTCGTCACTCATTTCAACTCCTGGCGTAAGGAGGTGCCAGCCTCGGCTAATCCAATACAGTGCAGGTATTCCTTTTTGCGACGCGCTGTCAGCCCCTTCAATGGCTTCAGTGCTCCTGGCGGACAAACCAACTTGCCTGCCGAATTGCGGGTTTTGGGTTGGGTGCAGTATTTGTCGAAATCGAGAATGGCCTTGCACATCGCCTCGTAATCTCCGGCGCGACCCTTGGCCGGAATGCTGGAGTTGCATACCGCCGTCGGCCCAACGTTGAGGGCCAGGCTCATGAGTGCGTCGAATTCGTTCTGGGTGAGCTTGACATCACCCATGCAGCGCTTCAGGCCGCTTTCGTGCGTCGTCACATCCCGCACGGCAAGCCGAACGGCCTCTGTCGCAGTGATGATTTCGCCGCCTTTGAGGGATTTTCCGTCCGGGCTGCGAGTGGTTCCAAAGCCGTAGGTCGGCACATCGCCTTTCACGGGAGGGGTGGCGGTGGCGCTGTAGCCCTCATAGGCGACATACCCGGCAAACCCGGCGAGCGAAAGCGTGAGACCGGCGGCAGCGGCGCGTGCAGTTTTGTTGATTTCCATGCCGGAAGATTACCGGCAGCGCGCGCGGTGCGTCATGCCGACAGGTGTCGGTAACACTGTTACCGCGCCGGTGAAATCCAGAGCACTTCAGTGCGTGGGGTTGTCATCGAGCCTTTGGCGTAATGCCGTCGCTCAAGCCGTTTCCAGTCATGCAACAGGTCATCGTACAACGCGCTCGGATACCCAGTCACCATCGCACGTCCGCTGATGCTACGCAACTGCATGAGCAGGGCGATGTGCTGTGCATCGGACATCTCATGCCGGTAGGTGGTGCCTTTATCGCGGGTACTGCCAACATAGGGCGGGTCGACAAAGAACAGCGTCTCGGGTGTGTCCTGCACACGGATGATGCGCGATGCCTCGCCATGCTCGATCACAACCCCGCGCAAGCGGCGGCAGACTGCGGCAAGCGTGCGCGGGTAACCTGCCCACTCGGAAGCCTTTGAGCTTCCGCTACGCTTATGCATGGCATCTGCAAAGGTCGTTTTTCGTGGATTGAAAAGCGCCGAGTGATGGAAAGACATATAGGCGCGGATGATTGCCCGCCGTGTGCGTTCCACGGGGTCGGTACTTTCCTGGAATGCCAGTTCGAACTCTCTCCGCGCGTAGGGTGTGCGCCTCAGTCTTCTACATAACGCAGTACATAGTGCAGCGTTTTGCAGTATGCGGAAGATGCCGACAATCTCTTCATCCAGATCGTTATAAACCTCGACCTTTGATCGTGGTTTTCTGAGCAGCACGCTGGCCGCGCCGCCGAAAGGTTCGACGTAGACACGATGCGTCGGCATGTGTTCGATGACCCAGGGCGCGATGGCCCACTTTCCGCCGAAGTATCGAAGGGCGGAGCGTTTGACTTCTCTGTTGATTTCCACAGGCATCCTTGCGGGTGTAGCCTTGGCATGCTGTGTGCGCACAGTACGGTGCCTTGGCTGATCGCAGGATGTTCTGCGGGAGGTGGCCGTCGCGGGTGTTCCTGCACCGGCGGCGGTCGCGCCGTCTCTTTGGTGCACAGTGGTGCACTTTGGTGCAGGATGATATGAGGCTGACGTGGCGTAGTCAGGGTGACATGTGTCGTGTAGTTCGATCAGTACGCCGTTGGAAAAAGATTGATTCCACCAGCGTTTACCGCGATGCGATACACGAGTGGCCTATCATGCGAAACAGATGCTTCTGTTTCCACCATGCCGCTGCAACAAAGACAAACTACTTAATTTGATGATTCTGGTGCTGGCCCCATCTGAATGTCTTTCAATTTCCATCTGCTGTCGCTTGATGAGTATTGCAACTCAGCGATATAAAGAGTGCGAAGCATTGCGCCAAAACTATTTTGAGAATCCACATAGGCACTGACAACATGTGTACATTCTCCTTTGTACAAAGTGGTAGCCTGATGCGGGAATTTCGCACTGTGTGGTGATTTGAGTCTCTTCTTTACAAAATTCTGAGACATGACAAATGCCATTTCAGAATCTTCGCACCAATCCTGACTGCATCCCCCAGAAAGCAGTAAGGCGGAAAGTACAAGGCCAGTGGTTATATTTTTCATGGTTTTCCTTTTTTACGCTTCACTACGCCCCGTAATACCCGCGTGGACAGTTGATTTTTCTGCCTGATCTGCCTCGCTTTCCACCAATCCTGGCATAGTCCCTCTTGCGCGAAGTAACTCGTACAGCATCGACGCTGCGAACTTTCTTCCTTCTGTGGTTAGGGTTGGCCACGCATGCATGACTTTTCGGAATTCAGTGCAGTCATGTTCCATAGCCCGTTGGAACAGGTACATGTCTTCGTTTTGGTACCCGCCGAACCCTTCGCTGAATCTGGCTCCGCGTGCCACTGCACGCTCTCCTGCGGCCTGATTTGCATCCAGCCGCGCATGTGCCTCTCTTGTCATTCCTGTAAGGACATAGTCGATGTCCAAGCATAGCTCGGGACTCTTCACTGCCAAGGAATAAAGCTCTTTTTCTGGGAAGTTGCCACGCTGCTTTCGCATTTTCCACGCAGCCTCGCTGAGTCCCAGCGCATGTGCAACTTGTTTGTCCTGCACAACGCCAAGCTCCTGTTTAAGTCGTAGCGCGGCTTCTTCAAAAAAATTCATAGCACACCTTGACAGGTAACGTTCCGTTACCTACAGTTCGATAAACGATACTTCAAGTATCATTATGTTTCATTGGAGAACATTATGACCAGAACGCAGCTAAAGGAGAAGTTCCTCCGAGAGGGACTGACTTTTGCGCAGTGGGCGAGGGAAAAAGGGTTCGACAAAAACATCGTCTACCTCGTCGTGAACGGCCATTGCAAAGCGCGGTACGGCAAAGGGCATGAAGTTGCTGTTGCGCTCGGACTGAAGCCGAATCATAGCCAAGGGCAACAGCCATGAGCGGCAAGAGTTTCGACATCACCTACGCACTCTCAAAACAAGTGCCGAACATGGTAGGCGGGTTCGTTATCCAAACGGATTACGGTGACATCAGAATCGAAGCTGATGAAACCGCGCCTGTGATGGCTTTGATTGAGCAGATTTTGCTTAACCGGATGCCCGCCGCTGGCATAAAACCGCACAAAATTGGAACGAAAAAGCGAATCACCGGATGGCCAAAAGAACTCCGGGCCGGAGACATCCTTACCTATGTGGGAAAGATGACATGTCTCGGCGATGGTATGGATGACTACAAGAAAACACCTGTCTATCTCTATCGCTGCACGGATGAAGAACATGTTGAATGTGTAGAAGCTCGCTGCGCGGCAATGCTTCCCATAGTCAATCAATACAAAGCCAGCCTTCTGAAAATGAAATACGACACGCGAGGCATCTATGCGTAAGGCCAAAGACAGCCCAAATGCCTGCCAACTCCGCATGCTCACCCTCATCGAGGCTCTATCCGGATCCGAGGTATTCGGCATGCGGCTGCGCGATGTCGCCAAGGCAGTAGGCGTGATCGACAGCACCGCGCTACGCGATCTCGAAACCCTCTCCGCCGCAGGCTGGGCGCAAAAGCTGCCCGACAACAGATGGCGGCTGTCGGCCAAGCCGATCCAGTTGCTTTTCAACTTCCAGTCCGGACTGGCCCGTGCAGAAGAACAGGTTGACGAAGTCCGTCGAAATTACACCCGCAAACCCATCTAATCAGGAGTAACAACATGGAATATCCAGTCACAGCAAAACTCGGTGTTTCGGCCAATCCTCACGGCGCTTATTTGTGCCTGCCGGATGAGGTCGCCTCTTTTGAGGATGTGAAAGTAAAAATCATTGCCAAATTGCTTTCCCTGTGTGACGGGCGAGTTGCCTACGGAGTCGACTACGAGATTGAGGACGGTAGTAGCAGAGGGCCGATCTTTTGGGCCAGTTCTCAGACGAGCCCATCAGGTGATCGATATTCAGCCATCAAAGGCGTAAAAAATATCCTGGAAGAAATCTACGAAAAGGCAGAAGAAAAAGAAATAAAACAAAGAACTCTGGGGTCACTGCGTGACTGGATAGATAATTTCGATCACACAGCCTGGGAAGCACCATCACAGGTACCCGCCAAGCTCGGACGCAAGCCCATCGAACAGGAACTCATCGACAAGCCGCAAATCGACGAGGAAGAAACAAACGCGCTCATCACTAAAGCCGCTCAGATGGATGGCGCGGCACGCGCGGTTGCCGTCCGGATCGGCTATGACCTGCCCGCTGATAGCACGCATCCTGATCTGATCTGCCGTGATATCCGCGCCAACATGAACCGCAGCCTCGAATCTGTATTGAATATAGGACGCGGTTTGCTTGTGTTGAAAGAAGTTTGCGGTCATGGAAATTTCGTTTCCAGAACAGATGAACTTGGTATCGACAGAACGCTTGCAAAACGATTCATGCTGGCTGCCGCGAAATTTTCAAATGGTGCGTCGACGCACCATTTACTTCCAAAAATCGACAGCCAAACCAAACTCTTCGAATTGCTCGTTCTTGACGACGAGCAAATCGACGAACTGGCCGAAACTGGCCAGACCGGCGAACTGAAGCTCGACGACGTGGCCTGCATGGGCGTGCGCGAACTGCGCAAGGCGGTGCGCGAGTTGCGCAGCAAGATCGACGCAAAGGACAAGGTTGCTAAGAGTAACCAGCAGACGATCCTCAATCTGCAAGAGCAACTCGCAGAAATCGAGGTGAACGAACCAGAAAACGTAGACCTTGGCCCCGATAAACCGTCCTTCGAGGCATTACAAGCCAAACTGAACAAGCAAGTCAGCATCGCACGCGGTGAGCTTTTACTTGTTCTTGTCGCCATCACCGATCTCGGCAGGGCGATGCCAAATGGCCCTGCGTATGACGCTGCAAAGATGGCCGCATGGCAAACCCTGCTCGGAGACTTAAGGCAATACGCCATCTCATCCGAGACGCCACTCAACCTGGCCCAAAACACCGACGAGATTCTGATCGACGAAAACGCCAAATACGTAGGCGAGTGAGGCCATCATGCCACTGGATGCCGATCTTCTCCGGCTTGACGACATGCTCTCAAGCGCAACACACGGGCAACGAGGCGTGCTGATTGCGCAGGCCGCGCAACGACACGGCGTATGCAATCAAACCATCCACCGGTGGCTCACCGGCATGGTTGGAAGGGGTGAGCGCCGCCGTCGCTCAGATGCGGGCACCCTGTCGCTCTCGCGCGAGGATGCACAGAGGATTGCGCTGGCCATCCAGCATGGCATCTCGGCGGCGGGCAAACGCCGCGTCGACATGACCGAAGCCGTCCGTTGGCTTCGTGACAACAACATGATTCCAAGCGCCGAGCGCGTTGATCCAGACACCGGCGAAATCACCACGCTATCCATTTCGACAATCCGGCGTGCAATGAAAGCCTACATGCTGGACGCCGACGCGCTCGCGCGCCCTGCGCCGCACCAGGCGCTGGCTAGTATTCATCCGAATCACGTCTGGCAGGTTGACGCCTCTGTATGCGTGTTGTTTTACCTGCCAGGCGGCGGGTGCCATCTTGTGGAAATCGACGACACCGATGTCTACAAAAACAAGCCCGAAAACGCACGTGCGATTGAGCTTTTCAGGGTCATCCGCTACGTCGGAACGGATCACTGTTCGGGGGTTTTTCGGTGGCGTTTCTATCCACATTCGGAATCTGGACGGCATACATGTGAATTCCTGTGTTGGATGATGGCCCGTAAACCCGGAGACCCATTTCACGGGCGTCCCATGATATTGATGGTTGACCCCGGCGCGACAGCATCCGGCACGGTCAAGAAATTCTGCCGCCGCATGGGTATTACCCTGTTGGTCAATAAAGCCAAAAACGCGCGCGCAAAAGGTCAAGTCGAGCGCGCACAAAACCACATCGAGAAGGCGTTCGAGGCGGGCCTCGCTCACGTCCAGAACCGAATTCGAGATTTCAAAGAACTCAACGAACTCGCCGAAAAAGTACAACTCAATCTGAATGGCGAGCGCACGCACAGCCGTCATGGCATGTCGCGCTTCGACGCATGGGGGCGGATCATGCCATCGCAGTTGATCGAAACCGCGCCATACGAGCGGTTGTTGTACCTCATCACCGAAAAGGATGCCACCCCTGTTGTGCAGGGTGATCTATCTGTTCGATTCGATGGCAAGCGGTGGGACGTTCGCAACGTCCCGGAAACATACGTTGGTGAGCGTCTTCCCGTGTGCCTGTCGCCGTTTTCAGCGACGGGTGCAGTGGCGATCCGTGAGGATGGCGCAGGCCGCGAAGTGCACATACCGCTCACAGAGATCGCCGTGAACGATTTTGGTTTCCGAGTGGATGCCGCAATCATAGGGCAAGAATACAAACAGCCACCGCAAACCATCACCGACCGCAACAAAACCGAGTTGCTAAAACTCGGAACCGGTTCGGACTCAGCCGAAGAAGCTCGCAGGTTTGCTGCTAGACGCGGACACCAGCCGTTTGGTGACCAGCTCAACCCGTTCAAAAGAGCAGAAGAGCATCCCTATGAGCCACCGCTTCCGCGCGCTACCACTCCGATGCCGGATATCACGCCAACCATCGCCCCCCGTACCCTCACCGCCACACGCGCCGCGATGCGCGCCCGCGAAGTCCTGGGCGAGCAGTGGCAGCCGGAAATGTACGAATGGATCACCCGGCGCTACCGGGACGGGATCGATGAGGCGGCGCTGGATCGGCTGATCGGGCAGTGGCAATCCAATGGCACGCAACAAACAGAAGAGGGATCAACATGAAATTCGATCACGTCGCCGTCCGCTCCGCAATGGAAGACAAAGGCATCACTCAAGCCAGTCTATGCAGGGCAACAGGTGCCGCGCGGTCAACCATGAACCGCGCGATTTTGCAGGGATTGATGCCCACCAACATGCCCGATCTGGGAGTACGCATTTACAGGGCCTTGGGGCTCGAAATCGCCGAAACCGGTATGGAGATATGCCTCAACGCCCGAAATCCCAAGGCGAGGGTCATAGGTATAGCGAGGGACATGGTTTCAATGGGGCAGAGCCGCGACAACGGCTCCGCCCCGGTCACAACGCCCGCCACTTCCACAGAAACAGACGGGCACTCACTCGATGAAAAGGAGCACCTTATGCTAATCCGAAAATGCAGCCTCACGCCAGAGGCGCGCAACTACTGGAAGATTTTTGGCGCGGCGCTCGCCGCTCCGTGGCAGCGCGACCAGGTGTTCCTGGGCGGAGAGATGCGCGTGGCTTACGAGCACATGCTCGCCAAAGCACGCTACGGCGGCCTGCTGGCCGTGGTCGGTGAATCCGGCTCCGGAAAAACCACGTTGAAAGATTTGCTTGTTGGCGACCTGGCCGCCGAGGGCGAGGTCATCGTCATCGAGCCGCACACACAGCGCATGGAAGAAGACGATCGCGCTGGAAAGACCCTCAAGGGTGCGGACATTGTCGACGCCATCATGCGCGAGATCGCGCCGACGGCGAGCATTCGCCGAACGGCAGAAGCGCAACTTAACCAGGTCGCGGCGGCGCTCTCGGCCTCGCTCGCACAGGGCCGCGACCGGCGTCACCTGCTCGTCATCGACGAGGCACATAGCCTGCCGAAACCGACCCTGCGGCATTTGAAACGGTTCCTGGAACTGAAGAACCCGAACGTCAAAGGGCTGCAACGCCCGATGCTCTCCATCGTGCTGCTGGGCCAGCCCGAACTTGCGGTGCGCTTATCGCCCTACGATCAGACCGTCCGGGAAGTCTGGCAACGGTGCGAACTGGTGCACCTGCGCCCGCTCGACAAGGCGCTCGGCGAATACGTGGCGCTACGCATCGGCGATGCGGCCAAAGCTTTCGAGCCTTCAGCGCTGGCTAAATTCGCCGAAAACCTGGCCGACCGGCACGGCACGAGCTACCTGTATCCGCTGGCCGTCGATTCCTGGCTGGCGGAAATCTTGAACGCCACGGCAGGGCTGGCGAAGTCCATCACCGCCGAAGCGGTCGAGGAAGTATTCGCCGATGTTCGGCATCGCTTCACGCAACGCGGAGGGCGCTGACATGGCCATCAAATGGAACGTGTCCGCCAAGGATGCGGCGCTGATCAAAAAGATCACAGACCGCGCGGTGAAGATGTCGGGCATGCAGCGCGGAGGCCTCGATATTCAGATGGATATCACCTGCTGCCATCTCAACGCGGTTCGCTTGCGTTTGGAGGATTGGCTTTACGCCAACGATTTCAATTTTGAGCATGACCTTTACGGCATTCTGAACTGCCTGAATCGCAGAACAGGAAAGATCAAAGGGGAATTTATTCCGCGCTTTGCGAAACACGGAGGGCGCTGACATGGCAACGATATTGATGGTTGTTTTCTTCATCATGCTTTTTGTCGCCGCCTGCGGCTTTGGCCTGCTGTCAGCAAGCAAAATCATTTTCTGCCCAACAGCGCCGCGAAAACGAGTATCCATCTCACCGGCTGTGATACGGCACGTCAGAAGGAAAGAGTCTCACCACACGGTACTGGCTGGAGAATACGCGCGAGACCTTGCGGCAGCCAATGTCGCGGCGCGCAAGCTGCGTGAGCTTGGCATTGGCGTCGAGCGCGTTGTCATTCGCAATAATGACCAGCGCCCCCTCCTGATGCTGAGGGTCGATGCAGGCCGCTCGATTTCGCCGTTACTCGATGCCACAAAGGGAAAGCATTACTGGATTCCGGCGTGTAAAGACACTCCGGCGCGCGGTGTTGCTGCATTCTGTGACTGCACCCTCAAGTGGGAAATGCCGTCTCCAGCGAAGGAGGCATGCGCATGAAAACCCGCTGCCCGTGCTGCGGTACGACCCTCTCGCTGGACACGCTCGTGGCCCATGAGGCGGCGCGGGCCGCGCTCACCTATGTGTTTCGGATCGGCGGTGATCTTGGTGGGGCGGTGTGCCGGTATCTGTCGCTGTTTCGCCCGCAATCGCGCGATCTGTCGATGGATCGCCTGGCGCGGCTGCTGGAGCAACTCATCATCGATATCGACGCAGGATCGGTCAAGCGGCGCGGCCAGCAGGTCATCGCCCCGCCTGAAGCATGGGTGCCCTGCCGCCACCGGCTCCAGTGCGGTCACTACCGCCACCGAAATTGAGCGCCGAAGAGCGGAAAGCAAACCTGGCGCGAATCCAGAAAATTCTGCAAAAAATTTTCAAAAAAGGGGTTTGAAATGGCAAAGCAAAAGAAACTGGCGGCGATCTACGTCTGCCAATCGAAAGACGAAGTCATGGGCGCAATCAGAGAACTGGGTGACGCGCAGCGCGAGTTGGTGCGGATCGAGGCGGGGATCAACGACCAGATCGCCGCCATCACGGACGCCAGCAAGGATATGATCGACGCGCTCAAACAGCGCATCGACACGCTCACCAATGGCATCCAGATATGGTGCGAGGCACATCGTGCCGCCATCTGCGCCGGGGGCGGAAAGACGGCAAACCTCATCACGGGTGAAGTGTCCTGGCGTCAAAGCCCACCGTCAGTAACGGTTAGGAAGGTGGACAAAGTCATCGATGCGCTGAAGGCGCTGGGAAAAAAGGCGTTCATCCGCACGAAGGAAGAGGTCAACAAGGAAGCCATCCTGTCCAATCCGAACGCCGTGGCGGGCGTGCCGGGCATCACTGTCGTGACTGGGCAAGAAACCTTTGCCGTCACGCCCTTCGAGGTGGAGGTCGCATGAAAACCGATCCTGCCCCCCGTCCGCCTGGGTGGATGAAGATGCTGCGCGCGATCCACGCAGCCTGCAAGGCGCAAGGCATCGATGACAGTGCGCGTCATGATGTGGTGCGCCAGATCACCGGCCACGCCAGTCTGTCGGACTGCAACGCGACCGAACTCGGACGTGTGTTGAATCACTTGAACCGAGGGCGCCCAAGAAAGCACATTTTTGAGGGGAGGCGGCGCGTCACCCCGGCACCGCGCCGCGCGGATCAACTCGCCAAGATCGACGCGCTACTGGCGGAACTGCACCGCGTGACGGGCAAGGTGCACACGCTGAAATACGCTGATGCCATCGCCAAGAAAAACGGGTACGCAGAATGCGTTGACTTCTGCGATGCTCGTGGATTGCGCTACATCATCGGCGCGCTCACACGCACGCTGCACTATAAAAATCAAAGCGCCTGATTGCCATGACGCCCGCCGATTTGCGTCGCCTGCAAGTGCTTACATGTTTTCCGGCCACCGCGAAGGAATTGATTCGCGTGGCCGGACTGGATGCAGCGGCGGCGCTGATCACGGCGTGGCCTGGTCAAACCTTTCCAGTGCCCGCACGCATTGGCGGCGGTACGGCGGCAGGCCGGATCAACTGGGCGCGGCTGGTTGAGATTGTTGGCGAGATTCACGCAGCGGCTATTGTCCGGCATTGGAGAGGCACAGATTTATACGTGCCATCCTGCGGATTCGTGCAGTGGGCACATATCCAGGACGATATCCGCGCTGCCTACGACCAGCTTACGTATGACGGATACTCACACAACGAAGCTGTATTTGAGCTTGGGATACGCTATCAGATAGCGGGGCGCAGCGTGGAGCGTGTTCTGTCACGACACGATAATAAGCCACGCGAATCGCGCCAGGTCGAAATGCCTTTTTAGGCACGGTGGCGACACCTGTCACCCTGACCGCGCCGCATGCCGGGCGCAATCATATACGGCATGAGCACACAGTTTCCAAACGGCATCGAAATTTTCCGCGCCGGGCGTCATACAGACAATGCAGGTACAGCGCGAGATTTCACGGATGCTGATATCCACGCAATCGCAGCCGGTTATTCCGCTGCGAAACATGAAGCGCCTATTGTCGTCGGCCACCCTGAGCTTGATAGCCCGGCTTATGGATGGGTTGACAGTGTTCGCGCCGAGTCGGCCTCTGATGGTGCACGGCTCGTCATCGATGCGCGGGATGTGGAGCCGCAGTTTGCGGAGATGGTCAAGACCCGGCGCTTTCCGAAGCGCAGCGCGGCGTTTTATGCGCCAGACCATCCCTCCAACCCAACGCCTGGGCAGTGGTATCTGCGGCATGTCGGATTTTTGGGCGCAACGCCGCCCGCTATATCTGGGTTGAAACCTATTCAATTTTCGGACGTTGGAGAGTCCATCAACTTCTTCTTATCCACTGAGGATTTAAACGTGACTGAACAAGAGCAGGAACTGGAAAGGCTACGCACTCAGATTGCGCAGAGAGATGAGGCGTTGGCTGCGGCCAATGCTCGCGCGGATGAGTCTCAACGGCAGGTCGCCGCCTTTGCCGAAGCGCGGCGTGCAGATCAACACGCGGCCCATGTGACGTTTGCCGAGGCCGAAGTCAATGCCGGACGGCTGATGCCGAAGGAGCGCGCTTCAACCATCGCGGTGCTCGATGTGCTGGCCGATGCAGCGGCTGTGGAGTTTGCCGAAGGCGACGCGAAAAAGACCGTATCCCCGGTCGAGTTCGTCAAGTCGCTGATCACGGCGCGACCGCCCGGTGTGCAGTTCGGCGAGCATGCGCCCGGCTCGGTTGCCGTGCAGACCGGCAAACCGAAAACGGACGCGGAACTGGATGCTGCGGCCCGCCGCCTCGCTGCTGAGAAAGGCATCTCGTTTGCCGAGGCAGCGCATCAAATCATCAAAATGGGGGAATAAGCCATGCCCGTCATGACTCCGGAACAAATCCGCCTACGCCAAAACCCGGTGCTGACCTCGCTGCTGTTGGGCGTGGCGCAAAGCGGCTTCATCGCCGAAGCCCTCTTCCCACGTCTGCCGCAGGCACTGCGCGGCATGACGCTGCCCCGGATCGGCAAAGCCCATCTGAAGCAATACAACCTGCGACGCGCGCCTGGCTCCGCCACCAAGCGGATAAACGTCCAGTACGACGGGGTGACCTACACCGTCAATCAATACTCAGTTGAGGTGCCGCTGCCGCGCGAACTCATCCAGGAATCGGAAGCCGGTCGGCGCATGAATGTGTCGGCCAATCTGGACATCTCGCAAATCGCCATGACCACGGCCAACAGTGTGCTGGCGCTCTCCTATGAACTGGAAGCGGCGACGCTAGCCACCAGTTCTGCCACCTACCCGACAGGCAACGTGCTGGCGCTGACCGGCACAGCGAAGTGGAGCAACGATGCCGGCACGCCGGTCTCTGACATCCGAAATGCGGCAGAGGTCATTCGCGGTGCCAGCGGGGTGCGACCCAACACGCTCATGCTCTCGGCACAGGTGGCAGCGGTGATCGTCACGAACCCGGAAGTGCGTTCGTACCTGCCGCAGACCCAACTCGGCCCCGCCACGGTCGAACAGCTCAAAACCATCTTCAACGTGCCGAACATCGTCATCGGAGAGGCCATCTGGATCGACGACGAGACAACCCGCGACGTTTGGGGCAACAACGCCTGGCTCGGTTTTGTGCCATCGATCGGTGGCGCGGGCGGCAACATCAATCTGGCGCAGCCCGCATTCGGCTTCACCAACGTCCTGGAAGGCCACCCGTTTGCCGAGCAGCCTTACTACGACGAAGCCCACAAGTCGTGGGTGTACGGGGCTACATTCGAGCGCGAGTGCAACACCGCGTATCCGGAAGCAGGGTTCCTATTTCAGACACCCGCGTAAGGGGGGTGAGATGTCATACATCGCACTCGTCACTGTCCGTCTCGGCAAGGGCAAGACCGTCGCGCCGGGAGAAACGCTTCCGCCGCTGCCGGAAAGGGAAATCACCGAGTTGCTGGCCGTGCGCGCCGTGCGCGAGGCCGAACCGGCCCAGGCGGCGAAAGCCGAGACTGAACAGGAAGCCGCACCGGAACAGGCACACCCGGATGCCCCTGAACCCATCAAACAGCCCGCAAGTCGGGCGAAGAGGAAATAAGCCATGTCCCAGTACGAAAAAACACACGCCACCACCGTTATCGCGGCAGCCGATCTGCTGCCGAACCGATTTGTGGCACTCAACGGGAACTACGCGCCCGCGACATCAACGGGCGGTTTGACCGACGTGGTGGGTGTGACGGAAAGCGAAGCCCGCCAGGATGAGGCGGTCTCGGTTGTGACCGGGTATAGCTACCTGGTGGAACTGGGGGCCACCGTCACCATAGGGGCCTACCTCAAGCCGGGAACGAACGGCTTGGCGGCCATCGGCGCGGCGGATGATCGCTGTGCCATCGCGATGGAAGCGGGGGCGGCGGGCGATGTAATCGAGGCGCGGCTGTTGCAGCACCTGCATTCGTAATGTCATGCCTACGCCCGTTCACAAGATTGGTGCGACGTTCGCTTTCTCCGGCCCCGTCACTTTTGGTGGGGCCGATGCCGATTTGAGTGGGTGGACGTTTGATGCAGCGATTCTTGGGAATGGATTTCGAGCCGCGATTACCTGCACAGGCACTGTCATCGACGGAAAGACGACCGTGACGGTATTCGCAGCGCCTGAAAGTCAGGCAGCGTGGCGAGCAGGAGAAGCCTGGCTGGAGGTCAGGCTGAAATCACCAAACGGTACGGTATTCGCCACATCCAGCGCCCTGCTGATCCTGGAGAGAAGCATCAATGAGTGATCTGGAAACCCTGCTATTGAATGGCTGTAAGCTGGAAATCAGCTTTGCCCGCGTCGGCCCGCAAGGCCCGCCAGGAGATGGCACGGGCGGAACAGGAGGGCAATCGCCCCACATCGGCGATAACGGCAACTGGTGGATCGGCACGACTGACACGGGCGTCAAGGCACAAGGGCCAGCCGGACAAAACGGTGAAGACGGGCAAGACGGCAGTGACGGTGCGGACGGCACATCTCCGCACATCGATGCTGGCGGCAACTGGTTTATCGGCACGACCGACACGGGCGTCAAGGCACAAGGGCCAGCCGGACAAGACGGTGAGGATGGCCAGGACGGCAGTGACGGACCCGCCGTAATCGCCGTACCAGATGCGCAGGCGGATTCCGCTGCGGCTACGTCAGCGCCCGGCACGTTCGTTATCGGATACTGACATGTCACGGTTCATATACAACGATACCGACACGCCGCGCACAGCGCGAAGGCTTATATACAACGATGTCGGCACACTGCGAACCGCCAAACGGTTGTTGCACAACGACGGCACGCACGTCCGGGAAGTTGTATTTGATCCTTACTGGGATGAGACAGTATTGCTAATCGAGGGAAGTGCCGTTGATCAATCGAGATACGAGCACACAATTACGCCTGTTGGTGGCGCAGATTTTGTAAGCGGTGTCGCTTCAGGGATTACGCTCGGTAAGCATTTCGAGGTGAACGATAAAGGACATTTATATATTCAATCAAATCAAGATTTCACAATAGAGTTTGCATCGGAGTTTGCTGAGAATATAGTTGGCTTTTCCGTTGTATTTGCAGGTAAAAACTGGGCGAATAATGTTGGATGGATCGCTGCATCTGGATCGGCTGTTATACTTAGAACAAACGCTGGCGGGTTTCACAATTCACAAATATTGCAAGGGATGCACGAGTATGCGTTCATGCGCAGAGGTGGTAATTTATATGCTTTTTTAGATGGTGTTCAATATGGGGGTTCAGTTTCAGGAAATACAACAATTTTTGATTTCGGCTCAAATGGCGGGTCATTTATAGGTGCTACCCCTCAAGGTTCAGCATTACAGAACACTCCTTTCAACTTTAGACGACTGCGCGTTACCAGAGCGGCGAGATACATTGCCAACTACTCTGTCCCGGAGAGGTATTAATATGATCTACGCCACCCTCCAAGACATGATCACCCGCTTCAGCATTACAGAACTGGCGCAGCTCACAGACATCGCCGTACCGCCTGCAGAGCCGGATGCAGAAAAGATCAACACAGCCATCTCCGACGCTACCGCACTAGTCAACAGCTACTTGTCACAGCGGTATCACATCGCCACCATCGGCTGCGCAGACCCGGACGGTGGCGACGAAAAGATCGCGCCGCCCGTGATCACCCGCATGGTCTGCGACCTGGCGCGCTACAACCTTCACACAAACATCACCGAAGAACACGACGCTTTCATTCGGCAGAAGGCCGTTATCAAGCTGTTGCAAGCCATCGCCGCCGGTGAAGTCAGTATCGGCTGCCCGCTCGGAGACAGCCCTGCAGGAGAACTCAGCCCAGACAACAGCGGGCCGACAGATTGGGCCTTCTCGCAGCGCGTGATTACAGACCGCGATCTGGCGGGATATCCATGAGCACGATCGATCTGACTCGCCTCGTTCGCGCGCGGATCGCCGCCGATACAGCGGCCCGTGGGCATTTCCGTCAGATCGGGGGCGCGGCAGAGCTTGCCGCAGCGCAGCGCATCATAAAGACGGTTCCCGCTGTGTGGGTTGTACCGCTCTCAGAGTCTGCCGGATCGCCACTTTGGGCTGGCGGTTTCCGGCAGAAGAAAGAATTGCGAGTCGCCATCGTCATCGCGGCGATCAATGTAAGCGACGGTACTGGCGCGGCAGCGCTGACGGGGCTGGCGCTGGCCAGGTCGATCATCGAAGAAGCGCTGATCCCCGATGACACTGGCTGGATACCGGAAGGCTGCTCGGACGTGATGGCCTGGGCTGCCGGGCAACTAGCGCGCATCGATGACAACGGATGCCTCTGGTGGCAAGACGAATACGCCACTACTCACCTTGTGAAGACGCCGACATGAAAACACGATCACGTAAAAAACCTCCTGAATTTACCGAACAACCGCGAGAGGAGAAGCCAGTTGCCCGCCCTGAACGGACTGGCCCCTTTGCTCATGTTGATAGTTCGACATGGGGACGGGGCGGGCGTTTTTTCGTAGGCAGCGACGGTGTGCGCCGCCCAATAACCGAGGAATCAAGCAATGGCTAACGTTTTACTGAACCCTCGCTCATGGAAGGTCAAGGCCATCCTGGCGAAAGTGGAAACCACGACCGGCGAGGATGCCGTGCCGACCGGCGCGCTGAACTGGATCGAGGCAAGGAACGTCGAATTCACGCCTTACGAGGCGGAGACGGTCGAGCGCAACATCGAAATGCCGTATTTTGGAAACGGCGGAACGCTGCCGACTGGAAAGTACGCGAGCCTCTCGTTTCAGGTGGCCATCGTCGGCCCCGGCACGCCGGGCGAAGCACCGAAAGTCGCGCCGCTGCTGCTGGCCTGCGGATTTGCGGAGACGAACAACACAACCGAAGTGGTTTATAACCTGGTCTCCAGTGAGCTTCAGTCTGTCACGATTTATATCAACATCGACGGCACACTGCACAAGATGATCGGTGTGCGGGGCACGATGACGCTCAATCTGACCGCGCAGCAAATCCCGCTCTACCAGTTCCAATTGCAAGCCGTATATGAAGGTCCAACCGCCGATGCGGTACCGTCTGTCAGCAAGGATGGCTGGCAGGTCGAACAGCCGGTCGGCTCGGCTACAACGTCCGGAGTCACCATCGATGGCGTGCCGTTGGCCTATCAGGAGTTTTCGGTCGATCTCTCCAACCAGGTGAGTCGGCTCGACCTGCCCGGCCCGCAGCGTGAGATGGGTATCGCCAACCGCACACCGACCGGCTCGATTACCGTGCTGGCCCCCGGCTTGGCGGTATTCAACCCGTTCGATATGGCCGATGCCGGAGAGACGTTCGAGTTACAAACCACTCAAGACAACCGCGATGGCTACAAGGTGCAGATCGATGCCAAGGTGCGCATCCTGCAACCGTTCTACGCACAGATTGAGGAACAGGTTGCCTATCAACTCAACCTGGAACTGGCCCCGGTCGATGGCAACGACGAACTGGCAATCACTTACAAGTAAGGAACAGTGATGACACCAAAATTTGTGATTGTTTCCAACCCCGCCGTGCGCTGGCCGGTGACGATCAAGATACCCGCCGATGGAGGCATAGTCGAATCACGTTTTGAGGCGCAGATTCGCGTTTATTCCGAGCAGGAATACGAGTCCTTATTACCAAAACCGCAGGAGGGCGAGCGCACGCCGGATGAAGTGCTCGCAGAAAACGCGGCTTTTCTGCCAAAGTTTGTGCTCGACTGGTATGGGGTCACCGATGAGCATGGGAAAGGCGTGCCGATCCATCGCCTGCAAGAGATCATCAAGGGGCCGTATGGCATCCCGTTATCGGTCGGGTTGTGGCGAGCCGTCTCCGAGGTGCGTCTGGGCATCGATCCTCAAGGTGGGGCCACCGAAAAAAACTCCGCGCCGTCGCCCGCGCCTGGGTTGGCGCAGGAAGCGACGGGGAACTGAACGATGACTTGCGGGCGTTCGGCATTACGCCGGATGCGCCGACGCCGGTAGAGGTATATGCCCACAACGGGCTGGCGTTGCAGGTGTGGGCCGATGTATGGAATCAGTGGCGATGGATCAGCGGGATGGTGACGATGAGAATCGGACTGGACTGGACGCAGGTGGAAGCGGTGATGCGGATGCGCGCGATTCCTCGCGGTGAGCACATGAGCCTTCTTTCTGCGCTGCGGATAATGGAATCCGAAGCGCTTGCTGCGCTCGCGAAACAAGAGTAACCGATGGCTGGCAATCTTAATTTCGGCATCAGAATCAGAGCGGATGGCGCGGAGGCGGCTCAGGAGTTGAGGCGCGTCATCGCCGCGCTTGCCGGGACGAATGCGGAAATCGTCGCGACTCAGCAGGCATCAGCACAGAGCACACGCGCCATTGGAAGCATGACTAGCGCCATTGCCCAGTATGCGTCGGCTTTCGCGGGGGTGATGGGCGCCCGGCGCATGATCCAGTTGGCCGATGACTGGGGGCAACTCGCCAGTCGTATCGAGATTGCTGCGGGTTCAATCTCCACTGCCGCCGAAGCACAAGAGCGGCTGATGGAAGTCAGCAACCGGACATATAAATCGTTCGGGAATTCAGCCGAACTCTATATTCGTACAAGCCAAAGCCTCCGCGAGTTGGGATATTCCGCCGATGACGCCCTGGGCATGGTCGAGGCACTGCAATATGGATTGACCGTCTCAGCAGCTAATACAGAACGCAGCGCGAACGTCATCAGTGCATGGTCTAAATCAGTCAACCAGGGCAAGATGGGCATGGAGGAATACCTGAGCGTGCTCAACGGCGCGCCTCGGCTCATCCAGGCGTTGGCGGATTCGCTCGGTAAAAGTACCGTCGAGCTTCAAGCGATGGTTCGTGACGGGAAAATTACTTCTGATGTACTGATCGGCGTATCCAACCAGGTCAATAAACTCGGCAAAGAAACCGACGATATGCCGGTCACGCTTGCAGATGCTTTCCAGCGCGCCGAAAACAGCCTGATGAAATTTGCGGGTAGCGCAGAGGCCAATACGGGCGTGATCAAAACGCTGACATCGGGAATCACTGCGCTATCGGATAACATCGATCTGGTGGTAGCGGCAGCGGGCACGATGGCCGTTGCTGCGATGGGTAGATTTGCAGCGTCGGCAGCGGCCAGTGTGAATGCAATGATTGCACAGCGTGCGGCCACACAGCAGGTGGCCATCGCGGCAGCACAACTCGAACTGGCACAGGCACGTGCGGCTGTTTCATTGGCAGCCGTAACTATGCATCGTGGACAGCATATAGTTGCCCTCCAGCGCGAAGCGGCTGCGTTAGCCGCGTTGGCAGCCGCACAGCGTGGCGCATCCGTTGCCTCAGGCATCGCGAGGGGGGCGCTGGCGGCATTAGGTGGTCCAATTGGGTTGCTCATCACAGCGCTGGGAGCAGCGGCGATTGCATGGAGCACGTACAGCAGCCGGGCGGAGCAGGCTGCACAAAAATCTGCCGATATGGTGCGCGATATTGAGCGTCAGCGTAAACGCCTAGCGGGTATGACCCAAGAGCAGATTGAGCAGGAAGAAGATATCGGGAAAAGGCGTGCTGCCATTTCTAATGCTGAAATGAAGTTAGAAAGTGAGCGGGCGGCTCTTGAGCGTCAACGCAGTGGCCTAGCATACGGTTGGTACAAACATAATAATCAAGGCAGAATCGATGAACTTCAAAAAGAAATTAATCTCGCACGCGAAGCACTGAAAAACCAGGAAAAACTCAACTCAGGCAACTATCAGGCGGCGACGAATGCGCGGTATCAGATCTACATCAACGAGCGCCGTTCTCTTTCTGAGCAACTCAAGTCCGATCTTGCCACCGAGGCGGCTGCCTTTGCTGTCGTCAAAAATACCTTACAAAAAGACTCCGCCGAATACGTAACGGCACTGGAAGCGTACAACAGAAGGGTTGCAGAAATACGGGCGAAATATGAAAAGAAAGACAGCGTCCCAAAGGTACCGAAACAACGTCAACAGAAAGAACCCGTCGATCATGAACTCGAACTGAAACGGGAAGTCGCACGGCAATACGCCAGTGCGATGGAGAGCCTGATCGATGTTCAGCGCCGCGCTGAGGCGGAAGCCCTTGGCCTGACAAACGCACAGCAAGTGTTGCGTGATGTGATGCAGTCGCCCGCTTGGAAAGACATGCCGCAGCCGTGGCGCGATCTCATCCAGGCACAGGCCGAAACGTCAGCGTCAGCGGAAGCTACCGTTGCCTACCAGAATGCGATGAACGGTATCTCTGCCTCCATAAACGACGCCGCGAAATCGACGATGAACTTGAATGCGGCGCAATCTGCGCTCTATGAGCTGATGTTGTCACCGGCCTGGGCGCAAATGACAGAAACAGAGAGACAAACAGCCGCTGCACGAATGGAATCCGCCTCTGCCACGCTCAAGGAAATCGAATTAGAACAGGCACTCCAGACGGCACGAGCAAACACGGCGACGGCGGCGCAAGCGCGACTGCAAAGCCAGCTCGATTACGTTGATCGACAAGTGTCTTCCGGTCGATTCTCGGAGCAAGAGGGTAAAGATATCAAGACTGAGATTCAGAATAGCAGCAGCTTCGCACAACAATCGTTTGCCAGCAGCATCGCGCGCGGGCTGATTTCCGGGTTCTCCAGTGGCACCGATATTGTTAAGTCACTGGCACAAACGTTGCAATCCGCTCTGTTGAATGCGTCGATGAAAGGTCTTGAGGACGGCATTTCCAAGGCGCTAGATGTCGCAAAGGACTGGATTTCGCAATTGTTCAGCAGTATGAGCAGTAGCGGCAACAGCGGATTTGGAAGCATCCTCAGTTCAATCGGATCATGGTTTGCCAGCGCAAAAGGCAATGCCTTTTCCGGTGCCGGGCCGGTGCGGGCTTTTGCGGCGGGCGGTGCGTTCGGACGTGGCGAAGTGCTGAGCGGCCCGACGCTCTTTCGCTTTGCCAGTGGCGGCGCCTGGCGCACAGGAATCGCAGGCGAGGCCGGGCCGGAAGCCGCGCTACCGCTCAAACGCATGCCGGACGGCAAGCTGGGCGTGTATGCTGCTGGCGGCGGCGGTGTGAATGTGACCATCGTCGTCAACGCCGACGGCGGTGATCGCCGGGAATCGAAAAACGGCGATGAGGCGCGTGATTACGCAGCTTTTGCCCGGCGCATCGAGGCCGTGGTGCGAACAGTCATTACCGCCGAACAGCGACCAGGCGGGCAACTTGCGAGGACGTGATGGCAACGTTCACATGGACTCACGACTGGGATGCCACGCTTTCAGAGGAGCCGAGGCAAAACCGTGCCGAATTTGGGGATGGTTACTCGCAAGTCACGGCGGCAGGCTTCAACAACAATCCCCGCAGTTGGGCGCTGACGTTCAATAACCGCACGGAAGCCGAGATTAACGCCATCGTTGCATTTCTGCGTGCGCACCATGACGGATTCGATTGGGTTGACCCGGATGGCATTCCGGGGCGGTTTGAATGCAGGAATTGGAACTCGGTGCGCCAGAAAGCCCTTCTAAAGAGCTTGTCGGCGACGTTCGAGGAGGTATTTGGAAGATGATTGAAAGGGATCTACAGTCCCTCAATCCCGGCACGCTCATCACACTGTTCGAGTTGAATACCGCCGGAGCAGGCGAAACAGGTATTTATCGGTTTCATGCTGGCGTGAATGGACTTGGAAACGATGTGGTGTGGAATGGTGAGGTCTACACACGTTTTCCGATTGAGGCAGAAGGGTTCGATAAACGCAGCAGCGGCACGCTTCCGCGCCCTAAAATCAAGGTTGCGAACGTCACCGGCCTGGTGGGTGCGTTGACGCATGAACTGAACGACCTGGTGGGCGCGACGGTGACCGTGGTGCGCACGCTGCTCAAGTATCTTGATGCCGTGAATTTTCCAGGCGGATCGAACCCGGAGGCCGATCCGGCGCAGTACATCGATCAAGAAACGTGGGTGATCGACCGCAAATCCGCGCAGAACAACATTTTCATCGAATTCGAACTGGCGGCGGCAATCGACATGCCAAGCTGCATGCTCCCGCGCCGTCAGGTCATTCAGAACACCTGCTGGTGGCTGATGGCGGGCGGCTATCGCGGCCCCTATTGCGGTTACACGGGCGGGCCGGTAGCGGATCGTAACGATCAACCGGTATCCACGCTGACCGAGGATAGATGCGGTGGGCGGCTGTCGAGTTGCAAGCTACGGTTCGGGCAGTTTGCGGCATTGCCCTACGGCGGCTTTCCGGGCGCGGGGCTGATCCGATGAAAAAGACGCTCGCTGATCTCGTGCCGGAGGTTGTGGCTCATGCGGCGGAAACTGCGCCCGCCGAATGCTGCGGCGTGGCTGTGGTGGTGCGCGGGCGGTTGCGTTACCTCCGTTGCCGAAACCGTGCGGCAGAGGATTTCGAGATCGATCCAGCAGATTGGGCTGCCGCAGATGACACCGGGGAGATCGTCGGCATCTGCCACAGCCATGTGTTCGTGCTGCCAGAGCCGAGCATGGCAGATCTGACGATGTGTGAACAAACCGACGTGCCGTGGCTGATCGTCAACCATCCGAGCGGCGCGTACAAGATCGTGACGCCCTCTGGCTGGCGTGCGCCGTTGATCGGACGGCAATTCCGACACGGGGTGCTGGACTGCTACACCCTGGTGCGGGACTACTACCGTGAGACGCTCGGCATCGATCTGCCCGACTTCCAGCGAGAGGATGACTGGTGGCTCAAGGGGGGCGACCTCTACCGCCAGAATTTCGAGGCGGCAGGATTTGTGATGATCGGCGACGGTGATTGCCGCGATCTGCGCGTGCATGATGGACTGATGCTGCAAGTTGCCAGCCCGGTGCCGAATCACGCCGCCGTGCTGGTCGAAGACGGCCAGATTCTCCAGCACTGCCACGGGCGTCTGTCCAGCCGCGACGTCTACGGCGGCTACTGGCGCAAGCACACAACCCACGTTCTGAGACACCGGAGCCTTCTGTGATTACCGTACTGCTTTATGGCCACCTGCGCAAAAAGTTTGGAAAATTCCACCGCTTCGACATTCGCACGCCAGCGGAGGCAATCCGGGCGCTCGCAGCCAATTTCCCGAGCTTCCAAAAACATCTGCTCGATCACAACGAGCCGGGTTATCACGTCATCGTCGGCAAGCGTGATTCGCGGGATGAGCACACGCTGGAGCATCCTGCTGATGATGTGATTCGCATCGTTCCTGCGATTGCAGGGCGTAAGAATGGGGTGTTGCAAACCGTTCTCGGGATCGTGCTGATCGTCGTCGGTGTTTTTTTAATGGGTTCGCAACCTCTTGTCTCGGCTGGTATATCCATGCTGATCGGCGGTGTCGTACAACTGCTTTCCCCCGCACCGAAAACAAAAGGCCCTGCAGAGCGACCAGAAAATCTCCCCAGCTACGGATTCGACGGTGCCACAAACACCTCTGCACAAGGCAACCCAGTGCCGCTGTTCTACGGCGAAGGTATTGTTGGCAGCCAGGTGGTGAGCGTCGGCTTATCGACAGAGTCGATCTGATGGGTAAGATGGAACTTCCTGTGGTTCGCGGTGCGGGCGGCGGCGGAAGCAGCAGCTCATATCACACCCCCTACGAAGCGCCGGACAGCCTGCGCAGCCGCCAGTACGCGCGCATCATCGATGTCATCGGTGAGGGCGAAATCGTCGGGCTGGTTGACGGATTGAAGTCGATTTATCTCGACGACACCCCGCTTCAAAACCAGGACGGCTCCATGAATTTTCAGGGGGTCGTGGTTCAAACCCGGCATGGCACGCAGAATCAAGCGCCGGTTGAAGGATTCCCGGAAGTCGAGAGTGAGATTGCGGTGGCCGTGCAAGTGAGCGTCAACACGCCCGTTGTCAGATCGATCAGCAACATCAATATCAGCGCCGTGCGGGTGACTCTTCGCGTTCCGGCGCTCTTTCATCAGAACACATCAAACGGCGATATCACCGGCACATCCGTCTCAATCGCCATCGATGTCCAGAACAACGGTGGCGGCTGGCAGCAAATGATCGTCGACACCATCACCGGAAAAACCAGCAGCAATTACAAGCGCCAATATCGGGTAGCACTTCCAGCGGGCGGGCCGTGGGAAATCCGGATGCGCCGCCTGACGGAAGACGCGACAACCAGCGATCTCCAAAACGATACCTATTGGGACTCGTATACAGAGATCGTTGACGCCAAGCTGCGCTATTCCAACTCAGCACTGGTCGCCTTGCAGATCGATGCCGAGCAATTCCAGCGCATCCCGGTACGCGGATTTCATGCACGGGGGCTCATCATCAAGGTGCCGTCCAACTACGACCCGTCAACAAGAACCTACACCGGGGTATGGGACGGCACATTCAAACCTGCTTACACCGACAATCCGGCGTGGGTGTTCTACGATCTGTGCACCTCCGACCGATACGGCCTGGGGGCCTATATCGAAGTCTCGCAGATCGACAAATGGGGGCTGTACGCCATCGCTCAGTACTGCGATGAGCTTGTCCCGGACGGTTTTGGCGGCATGGAGCCGCGATTTACGATTTTCCTCTTCAAGCAAAACCGCGAGCAGGCTTTTACCGTGCTCACAGCGCTGGCCAGCGTTTTCCGCGCCATCACCTATTGGTCTGTCGGCCAGGTGACGGTGGTGCAGGACAGGCCGGGTGACGTGGTCGCGCAGTTCACGGCGGCAAACGTCATCGATGGGCAATTTCACTACTCTGGCAGCAGCGCCAGAACCCGGCACACTGTCGCGCTAGTAACGTGGAATGACCCGGCGCAACGGTATCGCCAGACCATTGAGGCGGTCATCGACGATGAAGGGGTCGAGCGCTACGGCGTGATCGAAACCGAGGTTGTGGCGGTTGGGTGCAAAAGCCGAGGACAGGCCCATCGTTTCGGGCGCTGGATGCTATATAGCGAGCGCTCGGAAACCGAAACGATTTCATTTCGTGCGGGTCTGGATGCGGCGCGGGTTTTTCCGGGCGCGATCATCCAGACGCATGACCCCTACCGGACGGGTAAACGGTTCGGTGGCAGGATGAAAGAGGCCACAGCAACGGTGCTCACGCTCGATGCGCCGGTGCGTCTTGAACCGGGGATGACTTACTCTGTCACGGTTGTGATGCCTGCCGGGGTGCTTCAGAGCCGTGACGTGGTGTGGGGCGGTGGCACGGCAGAAGATGTCGATGTGCTCACGCTTGCTATGGCGCTCGATGATGTTCCGCTTCAGTGGTCGATCTGGGTGCTGGCCGGGTCAGAACTCGTGCCGGAGACCTGGCGGGTTCTCTCGGTCACACTGGCGGATGATCCCGGGCAGGTCGACATCACTGCGCTGGCGCACAATCCGGGAAAATTCGGAGCCGTCGAGGATGGTCTGATGCTGGAACCACGCCCAACGACGACACTCACCAGCCGCCCCGGCCCCGTGACGGATCTTGTAGCCAAAACCGTGCTGCGGATGCTCAATTCTGCTGGGGTTAGCACGCGCATCACCGTCAGTTGGATGCCGCCGGAGAGCGGAGCAGTACGCTACGTCATCGCGTGGCGCCACGATGACGAAAACTGGAGAAGCGATACCACAACAAGCCCGACTTACGACATCGATGATGTGCCGGTTGGTGTCTACACCATCCGGGTGATTGCCGTGAATGCACTGGGTCGACAAGGTCCGTTCGTCGAAATTACACACGAAGTCGATGAATCGGCCACTGCGCCGGATGTGCAGAATCTACGGCTCGATCCTGCTTTCGACGGCCCGAACTGCCCGATCACTTGGGATGTCATGCCCGGTGCGGTGCAGTATCAGGTCAAGGTGTTCGACACCGGTAACAACCTCGTGCGTGAGGCGTGGGTACCGCTCAACGCCTACACGTATACCTACGCGCTCAATCTCGCCGACGGCGGCCCGCGTCGGGCACTGCGTATCGAGGTCGTGGCCTATACCCTTATTGGCCATTCTGCAAACGCTGCCATCCTCAACGCGGCCAATCCTGCCCCAGCGACCCCCGCCGGTATTTCAGCGCAGGCGGGCCCTGGTCAGGTGGGAATTTCCGCCATTCGTCCGGCGGATGAAGACCTCGTCGGTATGATCGTCTGGATGCACACATCGTCAGACGTGCCAACGACGGAAGGCTACAAGGTTTATCATGGCGCGGACAATGCCTGCATGATTACCGGCCTTCAGCCGGGCATTCCGGTCTATTTCCGGGTCGCTTTCTACGACCGTTTTGGCACGTCCGGCCTCAACATCTCCAGCAGTATCACCGCTACGCCACTGGCCACTGGCGGCATCAAGTCTGTGACAGTGCTACCCAACAGCCCTGCCGATATCGGCGGCGATCTGGCGGTATTCCTCGATGTCAGTGATCCTTATAAGCGCGGGCTTTATGGATGGGATGGCACACAATGGCAATTTACGCGCGATGGTGACAATCTGATTGCCAACAGCGTGACGGCGGACAAACTGGCTGTTAGCGAGTTGTCAGCAATCAGCGCCAACCTCGGCACGATGACGGCAGGCAACTTCACGCTCGACGCGCTCGGTTTCATCAAGGGCGGCGCGGCATCCTGGTCTGCCGGTAAGGGGTTCTGGCAGGGGTACGACACCAACGACTACAAGTGGCGCGTCGGCACGCCCGGCGGCGCCGGGGCCGCGTGGGATGGCACGAACTTCACTATTTACGCGCCGGATGGGTCGATCACATTGCAATCTGGTGGGTCAGTAGGTGGCGGTGGCTATGGCTCATGGGGCGATTTGATAAATGACCTTGGTCAGATCGATACGACGAATGTGTCTACGATCATCTCAAACGCGGCGATTGGGGCAGCACAGATAGGGAGTCTTGCCCTTGTTGGCATAAACAATTTCAGCGTCCGTTCTGCACTGTCTGGTGCTCGGATGGAGATGAATGGGCAGGTAATCAAAGTTTTTGATGAGTTCGGCGTATTGCGTGTTCAACTTGGTAACTTAGACGTATAGAGAAAGGGTATATATGTCGTATGGTTTGCGTGTTAACGATTCGCAGGGAAGAAATATGGTAGATATTTCTTCACGTTTATCACGTATACGCGGAAGTATAACCATCTCGGCTGCCGGTTCACAGTCTGTACAAAAAGAGGCACTTGAAGATATTTTTATAATGTCTATTGCTGTTACACAACAATATCGTTCAATATTAATTGACTACCCAGCATCACCACCCGTCATTAGTATGACTAGTACTGGTATAAATTTTTATTATCAAAATAATTCTCAGGATTTTAGATTGATTACAACTAATTTCTTTGGAGTTTTTTAATTATGGAATATGGTATGGCAGTACGAAATAGAAATTCTGTGTTACAGATTGATAGCATTTATAGCAACTTTAAATACATTCAGTCTATACGTTATACTGGCCCGTACATAGGGTCTCATATTTTTAATTCCGTAAATCCTTTTGGTATATACCCTATTTCTCCGTATTTGATTCCGCATCAATATCCTAGTAATCCACAGGAATTTAATAGCTGCGTTAGGATACAGCTATCTGATGATATTAAATATCCTGTATTTTCAATAATACCAGATGGGGATTGTTCTTTACGCTTTTATAGCGTATTAGAACGGCATGGAAATACTTATATGTATAGATATTTAATAGATAGAAGTATGCCTGTTACCATACATGTGTTTGATTATCAACCCTCACTTGTAAATACTAATAATGAAAAGTATGGCCTTAAAATTTTTAACGATAGCGGGTCTCTAGTTTTTTCATCTGAAAATAAGTCTATGCGCGTCATTGGAACGTTGAACGGTACGCCATCAGGAACATTCCCTTTTGATGTCCCTGTTTCATGCGTTGTTGGAAATTGGGGCTGTAGACGTGCGGCTCAACCTGACTTTAGTTCTCTAGGCTATGATTACTTGGCTTTTGCAGGATTTACAGTAACATGGTCAAATAATAGGAAAACTATAAATATATCTTTAGTTGATCTTCCTAATAATCAACAGTTTAATGAAGGTGTTATACAAGTTCAATTTCCGATAATGAGTATTGCTGGCTGGACATCACTGGCAGGGGACGGTTCTGTGTTTCGTGGGTTTTTCGGACACACTAACGCAAACCTTTTATTTTTAGACAACAGTTTTATTTAAGGAGTTGATTTTATGAAAATTTACCCCCTGTTTTTGCTTTTTTGCTTACTTTGTTCCTATGCTTGTGCTGGAGACGACGATTTTAAGCATATTCAACTGCCGAAGTATCCAAGAGCATCTTTTTACCGTTACGAGACAGGGACGGTCAAACTACAAATTTATGCGCTGAGTGATGGCTGTGTATCCTCTGCATCCATTTACAGCAGTAGCGGCTATACACGTCTTGATAACTCCGCTCTCACTGCATCCAGGCGGTGGATTTTTCACAAGCGTCATGCAAACTCGCGGGTGATCGTACCCGTCCGCTTCGAGATTGCCGACTAGAATTACAAATACTTTGCGGTCTGCGCAAATCTTTTCATTTTAAAATATCGTGCACTTCCGCATCAAATTATCGCGCGCGTTTACATCATTGCCAGGATCGTTACCGCATTGGCCGTTACGCCAACCGCCGCGAGGCGACGCACCAACGGGCGCAGCAATCCCTGGAAGGCAGGTTTCAACTGGTAAATGGAGATCATGGACAGCCTGGTTAAAAACAGCGTGAGGAGGCGAATATTATCACCATGCCACATGGCCATTGTTCAGGCTTTGACAGGCACGAAAGGTGTATGACATTATGCGATGTTCCCGTTTTCAGGGATCTTTTGCCGCACGCGGTTCTCAGGTTCTCATTCACCAGGAGGATTTCAATGAAAAAATTGCTCGCCCCCATCGCCGCATCCGTTGTCACCGGCCTGCTTTCTGCCTGTACTGTTGCAGATAATGCTCCGGTGAGGACTGTCGGCGACATGCAGGCATCCGCCATACTCGCGCCTACGCAGGGTAACGCTGTTCAAGGAACCGTCCTTTTCAAGCAAGAAACGAATGGCGTCAGGCTCATTGCTGAAGTCAGCGGACTCACACCCGGCTCGCACGGTTTCCATGTCCATGAAAAAGGCGATTGCAGCGCGCCGGACGCCACCAGCGCCGGGGGGCATTTCAATCCTCACGGCACGGCACACGGCAAGGCAGGCGCAGGCACTCACCATGCGGGCGACCTGCCCTCACTGGAAGCCGACGCCCAGGGCAATGCCATGCTGGATACCGTGCTGACCAACATCGTGCTCACCGGCGATCACGGCATCGTGGGCCGCGGCCTGATCGTCCATGCCGACCCGGATGATTACACCACGCAACCGACCGGCAACGCCGGTGCGCGCGTCGCCTGCGCCGTCATCCAGAAAGACTGAAACATGGGCCGAGTCCCGGTCATGAGGCCGGGACGAGCCTAAAGCAGTCCTTTGCTTCCCAAAGCCCTTCCTCATCCGGGGAAGGGCTTTTTACTCGCATGTAATATTTGTTTCATTCCTATGTGCTTTCCCATTCCGTCATCCCCTTGATAAGCGAGGATCCAGTGTCTTTTGTAATCCAATCAACACAGCCCCTTTTTGCCTCATGTAAAGACGCTGGATTCCCGCCAAAAACACGCGGGAATGACGGGGAATTTTCGCGGGAAGGGCTTTGTTCATTTGTTTTTCTCCCTCACTTTCCGAGATGCGGCCCCACGATCCGCCTGTAAAACTCATGGAAATGCTGCATTCCATCCTCGGTCGGTGACTGGTAAGGCCCGATCTCGTTGCGGCCTTCCCTGAGCAGCGCCAGACGGCCGCGATCCATGCGCTCGCCGATATCGTCGTCCTCGATGGCGGTTTCCATGTAGGCGGCCTGCTCGGCCTCGACAAATTCGCGTTCGAAATCAACGATTTCCTCGGGGTAGTAAAACTCGACCACGTTGAGTGTCTTGTTGACGTCACGCGGAATTATCGTGCTCACCACGAGCACGTGCGGATACCACTCCACCATGATATTGGGGTAGTAGGTAAACCAGATTGCGCCACGCGGGGGATGTTTGCCGCCATGGAAGGCAAGAACGGCCTTTTGCCAGCGCTCATAGACATCGGAACCGGATTTGTCGAGCGCGGTAATGCCGACCTGTTGTACGGAATACCATTCGCCGAATTGCCAGGTGAGATCGTCGCAGGTGACGAAATTGCCCAGTCCCGGATGGTAGGGAACGACGTGGTAGTCCTCCAGATAGATTTCGATGAAGGTTTTCCAGTTGTAATTGCATTCGTGAAGATCGACCCGGTCGAGCTTGAAGCCGGTGAAATCCAGAAGGCTGGCGGTTTCCATTCCGGCGAGATCCTGCGCCGCCGAGCGAGGCCCGGCAAAAAGCATTCCGTTCCAGGACTCCAGTTTGTCGCGCTTGAGATTGAGGCAGGGGTTGTCCGGAAAATGCGGCGCGCCCAGAAGCGAGCCCTGGTTATCGTAAGTCCAGCGATGGATGGGACAAACGATGCTGTCGCTCTTGCCCGCGCCTTGCAGCATGATCGCCTGGCGATGACGGCAGACGTTGGCAAGCCGGTAAAATCCGTCAGCATGGTGATACAGCAACCCGGCGTGGTCGAGCCATTCCTGTGAACGATAATTGCCAACCTGGGGAATCATCAGCTCGTGACCGGCATACCCCGGCCCGGCATCGAATAAAAGCTTTTTTTCCAGTTCAAATATTTTCTCGTCGAAATACCATGACACCGGAAATTGTGAAACACCCGGCATCAGCCGTGCCGTGGAAGCAATGTCGGACATCCCCGAACCCCCCTTCAGATAAATGAGAAACAAAAAAGAAAGAAGCCGGAAAAAGGACGCACATACAGCTATCAGGTCAATTTGACCGCCGGATGTGCGTTCGGGTATTTTCTCATATATTCTCGTATGTCGACGGCAGTCACTTTTTAGCCGCCTTTTCCCACTGATTGGGGTTTCTACACTCACATGACCAAGTCGGCGCCTCCCCCGAAAACATTTGAAGCCGCCGTATCGGAGTTGGAAACCATCGTCCGCCAGATGGAAACGGGTTCCTTGCCGCTTGAACAGGCACTGGAACAGTATCAGCGCGGCATCGCCCTGCTTCGGCATTGCCAGGACAAGCTCGATGCGGCTGAACAGCAGATCAGGATTCTCGAAGGTAACGATCTCGTTCCGTTTCAGCCGGACGATTTCAATGTAAATGACAATACTTCAAGGTAATTCCATCCAAGGTTGAAATGCCATGAATTTCCCCGACTGGTTGACATACATACAGCAGCGTACCGAAACGATCCTGCAGACCGTGTTGCCTGCCGCCAATGTTGCCCCAACCAGACTGCATGGAGCCATGCGTTACGCCGTTCTCGGTGGCGGAAAGCGGATACGCGCCCTGTTGGCGCATGGTGCGGGCGGGTTTACGCACGCAAGGCCCGAACAACTCGACCGCGCCGCCTGTGCCGTGGAGTTGATTCACGCCTATTCGCTCATCCATGACGACCTGCCGTGCATGGATGACGACAAGTTGCGCCGGGGCAAACCTACCGTCCATATCGAATACGATGAAGCCACGGCGCTGCTTGCGGGTGATGCGCTGCAATCCCTCGCTTTCCAGGTGCTGACCGAATATCCGGTCAGTTCGACCACATCCGGCCAAATCGAAGCGATCCAGTTGCTGGCCCAGGCGGCCGGATCTCACGGCATGGCAGGCGGGCAGGCTATCGATATTGCTTCTGCCGGACTTGAGATTACACGCGAAGAACTCGAAACCATGCATGTGCGCAAGACCGGCGCATTGATTCGTGCTGCCGTCCTCATCGGCGCACGCGCAGGTGAAGGAGTCAACGAAGACCGACGCCGACGTCTTGACCTTTACGCCAAGCGCGTCGGCTTGTTGTATCAGGTGGTCGACGATATTCTTGACGCGACCTCCGATACCGCCACCCTGGGTAAAACGGCAGGCAAGGATGCCTCACATGGCAAGCCGACCTATGTCAGCCTGCTGGGATTGGCCGAGGCTCGCCGCCTTGCCGAGGATTTGCTGGCCGAGGCCCTTGACGCGCTCACGCCGCTGGGCGAACGTGCCAATCGCCTGCGCGAACTTGTTGATTTCATCGCGCACCGCCCCTCCTGATTCGTTCCTGACCCCTATAAGATGTCCCATTATCCGTATCTCGACCACATTCATTTCCCAACAGATGTCCGTGCGCTCAATCGCAATGAACTGCCGATGCTGGCCGATGAGCTCAGGCGTTTTTTGATCGAGTCGGTTTCAAAAACAGGCGGGCATCTGTCTTCCAATCTTGGGACAGTCGAACTCACCGTTGCCCTGCACTACGTTTTCAATACGCCCGAAGACCGCATCGTGTGGGATGTCGGACACCAGACTTACAGCCACAAGATTCTCACGGGCCGCCGCGACGCCATGGCGAAACTGCGCCACTATGGCGGCATTTCCGGTTTTCCGCGCCGTACCGAGAGCGAATATGACTCCTTCGGCACGGCGCATTCTTCAACATCGATTTCAGCCGCACTTGCCATGGCCGTGGCCGCCCGTGACCACGGCGAGGCGCGCGCCTCGATTGCCGTCATCGGCGACGGCGCAATGTCGGGCGGCATGGCGTTCGAGGCGCTCAACAACGCCGGCAGTATGAAAAACGTCAACCTGCTGGTGATTCTCAATGATAACGAGATGTCCATCTCGCCTCCTGTCGGCGCGCTCTCCAACATCCTTGCCCGCCTGATGGCGCCTTATGATGCTGCTCGCCGCCTGGGAAAGAAAGTACTCTGCGTCGCGCCTCCCGTCCTCGATCTGGCGCGCAAGGTGGAAGAAGTCGCCAAGGGAATGGTCGCGCCAAATTCTCCCGGCATCCTGTTCGAGGAATTGGGCTTTCATTACTATGGGCCGGTCGACGGGCACGACCTCGACACCCTCGTCCAGGCACTGCAAAACCTGCGCAACTTCAAAGGCCCGCAGTTCCTGCACGTCGTCACCCGCAAGGGCCAGGGTTACAAGCTCGCCGAAGCCGATCCCACTCGTTATCACGGTGTATCGAAGTTCGATCACCACACAGGGTTGCAGGAAGACAGTTCCGGAATCAGGCCGACTTACACACAGGTCTTCGGCGACTGGCTGTGCGATGTGGCCGCGCGTGATGCGCGCGTCGTCGGCATCACCCCGGCGATGTGCGATGGTTCGGGGCTCACCCGTTTCGCCCGCGAGTTTCCGGGCCGCTATTACGATGTGGGCATCGCTGAACAGCACGCACTCACCTTTGCGGCAGGATTGGCCTGTGAGGGATATCGCCCGGTCGTGGCGATTTACTCCACCTTCCTGCAACGCGGCTACGATCAACTCATCCACGACATTGCACTGCAAAACCTCCCTGTGGTGCTGGCCATCGACCGGGCCGGTCTGGCCGGAGCCGATGGCGCAACCCATCATGGCGCTTTCGATCTCTCTTTCCTCGCCTGTGTGCCCAACATGCTGGTGATGACGCCTGCCGATGAAAACGAATGCCGCCAGATGCTCAACACCGCGCTGCACTTTGACGGCCCTTCCGCCGTGCGTTACCCGCGCGGCAAGGGGCCGGGCGTCATTCCCGAAGCCAGCCTGGACACGCTCCCCCTCGGCAAGGGCGAAATTCGCCGACACGGCCAAAAGACGGCATTGCTCGCCTTCGGCAGCCTGCTTGCGCCCGCCCTGGAGGCAGGTGAAACGCTCGATGCCACGGTCGCCAACATGCGCTTCGTCAAACCACTCGATGAAGCCCTCATCGTCAGCCTCGCACAGGAACACGATCTCCTCGTCACCCTCGAAGAAAACGCCGTCATTGGCGGAGCCGGTTCGGAGGTCGCCCGCGTCCTGGACGCCTTGCCTGCGCGCCCCAGGCTCTTGCGACTGGGGCTTCCAGACCGATTCATCGATCACGGCGAACAGCGTCAATTGCTCACCGAAGCGGGACTCGATGCTGCGGGCATCGTTTCCTCCATCCACGCCTTATAGAAAAACAAATTCCTTCGCTCATGAATCATTGCACTTCAATCCCCGACGTACAGGGCAGTCTCGACCGCCGCCACATCGCCATCGACAAAGTCGGCATCAAAAACATCCGCCATCCGATCCGTGTCCGCGACAAATCCGAAGGCATCCAGCACACCATCGCCGTCTTCAACATGTATGTCGGGTTACCCCACAACTTCAAGGGAACCCACATGTCGCGCTTCGTCGAAATCCTCAACCGCGATGAACGCGAGATTTCCGTGGAATCTTTCGGCCCCATGCTGCGCATGATGGTCGAGCGCCTCGAAGCCCAAAGCGGACACCTGGAGATGAGTTTTCCCTATTTCATTACCAAGACCGCCCCGGTTTCCGGGGTACGCAGCCTGATGGATTACGCGGTGAGCTTCGTCGGTACCATCACCGGAGAGGGCCATCACGAATTCACTCTCAAGGTTGTCGTCCCCGTCACGAGCCTGTGCCCATGCTCGAAGGAAATCTCCGACTATGGCGCGCACAATCAGCGTTCGCACGTCACCGTCACGGCCACGCTCAACCAGCACATGTGGATCGAAGAGATCGTTCAGATCGTGGAAGATCTGGCATCCTGCGAACTATACGGCCTGCTCAAGCGCCCGGACGAAAAGTTCGTTACCGAACGCGCCTACGACAACCCGAAGTTCGTCGAAGACATGGTGCGCGACGTGGCAGCAGTGCTGAACGCAGAATCACGCATCGATGCGTACATCGTGGAATCAGAGAACTTCGAATCGATCCACAATCACTCGGCTTACGCGCTGATCGAACGAGACAAACGCAAAGCCTGAGATCGCGCTTTGCACGCGCGAAGCGCGCTGACCCGATAGCCTCTCACTTGAGGGAGGCTATAAAGTTTGCGATGCTTCGCATCGGAGGAAGTCCACGGGCGACAACCTGCCGCCCGTTTGCTACAACAGCGTCTCTTTCGTAATCCCGCGCCGTTTTAGTATCTTGCGAAGCTGCCCAAGCGCCTCGACCTGTATCTGGCGCACCCTTTCGCGCGTGATGCCGAGTTGGCTGGAAAGCTCTGCGAGGGTCAAAACGTCATTGTCTTCGATGCCATAGCGGTGGCGAATGATCAGGCGATGTTTGTCGGTCAGGGTGTCGATCCAGCATCGCAGAAGCGCTTCGATTTCGCTGTTCTGTATTTGCAGATCCGGCGGTTCGATGTTGTCGTCGGCAAGCGATTCCCCCACCGACAAGGTGGGATCGATGTCGAGCGGCGCGTCGATCGAGACCGCACGCTCATCGAGAGCCAGAATGGCACGCACTTCATCGACAGATTTATCGAGGTAAGAGGCAATCTCGGAAGCCGGGGCATTGCCTTGCACGTCGGTTTCAATCCGCCGTCGGGCACGCAGGATCTGGTTGAGTTCCTTGTTGATATGCACCGGCAGGCGAATCGTGCGTGACTGATTCATGATTGCGTGTTCGATGCTTTGGCGTATCCACCAGGTCGCATAGGTGGAAAAACGAAAACCACGCTCAGGGTCGAACTTTTCCAGGGCATGAATAAGGCCGAGATTGCCTTCTTCAACCAGATCGAGGAGCGGAATGCCACGACGAAGGTAACGTTTGGCAATATTGACCACTAATCGCAGGTTGTGCTCGATCATGGCCTGGCGCGCTTCAAAGTCGCCCGCTTGCACCCGGTAGGCCAGCGCAGCCTCCTCTTCCGCACTCAATAGAGGATTGGCGGCTATCTCGCTCAGATAGCGATACGTCGCGTCGCTGAAATGCTCGTCATCCGCAGGGAGATGTTCTTCCTGGAACGCCTCGGCTTCGGGTGGAAGATTCAGTTCTTGACGGTCAGTGTTGTCAGGATTATCCGAATCTTCCATGTCCTTTCGTCACAAGCCGGGTAGATACTTCAACGGATCGACGGGAGTACCCTGTTGGCGCAGTTCAAAATGCAACTTGGGCCGATCAGTGTTGGTGCTGCCAAGTTCAGCAATTTTCTGACCCTTGGTCACCGTATCCCCTTCCTGCACAAGTATGACGTGATTGTGGCCATATGCCGTTAAATATTCGTCGTTATGTTTAATAATGACCATGTTGCCGTAT
>JAITMK010000147.1 GCA_031277415.1 Azoarcus sp. | reverse complement strand
AAAGCCAATCGTCCGAGATTCCCGGGTGGCTGGGTGTTTCACATGTACTAAGATCCTCGTATTCTCGCGTTCCCTATTTAGGGGACGACACTTTATACCAAGTCTCGTTAATTAGGACCGGTAGGCCCATTCTCTTGATCCGATGGACACAATTTTCCAGGGCATATCGATGAGCTTGTTCCAGGCGAAGCAACAGTGATCGAGGATATCGTTGTAGGATCTGAAAATCCGGTTCGAGATCCAGTTGTCGCGCATGAACTGCCAGATATTTTCGACTGGGTTCAACTCGGGTGACTTTGGCGGCAATGGAACGAGGGTAATGTTGCTGGGCACCGGCAGCTTCTTCGAGGTATGCCATCCTGCCTGATCGAGCAGAACGAGCGCATGCGCTCCTGGTGTGACTGCGAGTGAGATTTCTGCAAGATGCAGGGCCATGGCCTCGCAGTTGCAGGAGGGCAGCACGAGTCCGGCGCCTTTTCCTTCGGCGGGGCAGATGGCTCCGAAAATGTAGGCCGATTCCGTCCTCTGGTCGCGTGGCGCAGAGGGCCGGGTTCCGCGGGGTGCCCATCGGCGGGTGATCTTGTTTTTCTGACCGACCCGGGCTTCGTCTTTACATGAAGGTTCCTTTGTCAATTCATATTACCGTCCGACCGATGGATCTGCGTGCAGACCCCTGTCACGGCGGCTTGGAGGCTGGGGTCGTTTGCTGAACAGCGAGCGCTGCATCACCTTACATACGGTCCGGGTCAGTGACCCGGCAACCAGAATGCCTCATGCACGAGGCATCGACCCCGGTTGAATGTGACCCACCTGAAACGCGGGCAGCATAAGCTCCCAATGAGGAAGACGGTCACATCGCCCCGGACAGCCCGCCGACAGAGTGCCGACGATTGCGGATCAAATCGAGATTTGTGCTCCTTCCGGAATGATGCCATCGGTGGCGTAGCGCCAAATTGCGATCAACAGCTTCCGTGCCATGGCGACGATAGCGATGCGGCGGGTGCGCCCTTCTAGATTTCCGACACGCTCGCGAAACCAACATGCCAGGCTGCTGTCTGGCTGATAACGCAGCCAGAGCCAGGCAAGCTGGATGAGCGCCTTGCGCGCTCTCGCATTGCCGGCCCGGCTTATCCGGCGATCGCGATCCATTCCGCCGCTCTGGAAAGGTGTTGGGGTAAGGCCGAGATAACTGGCGATTTGCCGGCGGTTCTCGAACGAGCGATAGAACACTTCGCGCGTCAGAACCGCGGCGAAATTGTCGCCGATACCGCGGATTCGGCGCAGGGCCTGGATCGTTCGGCTGGCCGTATCGTCTTGCGTCTGGAGCGCCTGCTCGCGTTCGGCTTCCACCTCGCGGATCATCTCCAGTGTCATCACGAGGCGGCGATGCAAACGGTTCACCTCGGCGCGTAGATGGGGCGGGATCGGGTGGCCGTCTCCGGTCCGCATTTCCTCCATGTCTTTTTGCCATGACCGCAGCGACGGTCTTTCCCGGACGCCCTGCGTTGTCAACAGCGCGGCAATCCGGTTCTCGATGCGAACCCTTTCCTGGACGAGATGTTCTCGCTCACGATGCTGGCGTTTGGCATCTTCTTCTTCGATGGTCGGGACACGGACGACGCTGCAAACGTCATGGTCGCCCTTGGCGTAGGCGGCCAGGATACGTAATAGCCCCTGTGCATCGAGCCGATCGGTTTTGGCGCGCCTAGCGCGCCGGTTCACCAGGATGCTCGTCGGCTCCACCACATGGTTGATCACGCCATGCTCCGAAAGAAGCCGGTGCAGCCAGAAGCCATCCCGTCCGGCTTCGAAACAGCTCATGACAGCTGCTTCCTTGCCCAATTTTACCGCCACTTTCTTCCGCAGATCCGCGATCAAGGCAAGCAACGCTTGGGAATCGCCCGCCTCCATTCGATGGAGGCCCGTCTTCTCGCTCGTCGGTATCTTGCTAACCACCAGCCAGGTGGAGGCGCTGAGCTCGATGGCCAAATAAATAACTGGATCAATGTTCGATGGCTTTTGCATGTGAGGAGGCTCCGCTGCTTCTGATTCGGACTGCCTCATAGTGCAAGCTGTCCGCCTTCATAGCATCTGAAACCAAATCTCTATCGGTTTGCCGCGAGCCTGGTGGGCCGCAATTTCCTCCACGAGGGCGGGGAAATTTTTTTAAATGCCTCTACGGCTTCCGCGTCTTGCGCGTGATGACGCGGCCGTGCCGAGAGCTTGCGAAAGCCCATGCGCCGCAGCTCGCGGCTGAGCGTCTGTTTGGAGATCGAGGCCCGAAACTCCTCGAATATCCATTGGGCCAAATCGATCAGCCGCCAGCGCACGACGCCATGGATGGCCGGGATGGGGCCTTCTTCCACGATCTGCCGTAACGCCCGGCGCTGATGGTCGTCGAGAATGCTCGGGGCGCCCCGCGCCTTGCCGTTCAAGAGACCATCAGCACCTTTGGCATTGAAACGGACAACCCAATCGCGCACGATTTGCAACCCGACACCACCGATCCGTGCGGCGTCCGAACGCGAGCCACCATCGTAAATTTCCGCCAGCGCCAAAAGACGCCGTGTCTGATCGGGATGACGCGACTCCCTCGCGAGCTTGCGCAGGCTAATCGCGTCAAAGTCTGAACGAAGTGGAACCGGAGGAGACATGGCAAACCCGTCAAACGTTGTTTGCCACGGTGAATCAGAAAAATGCTGATTCGGGAATCCCGCCCACGAGTCAGCCTTTCAAAGACTTGGTATAAGGGCATTTCAAAGAATAAGCACGACCATGATGGCAGTTTTCTGATATTTGGTACCCTACGTAATATGGTGATTC
>JAITMK010000101.1 GCA_031277415.1 Azoarcus sp. | reverse complement strand
AAGCTCGCTGTGTTTGTGGTTCTTGCTTTTATCGCTGTGCAGGTATTGTTCCTGGCTTTGCTGTTTCTCGTGTTTGCGCTGCTGAGCCGCCAAAGAGTCGAAGTGACGAATTGGGATGAAGCTGTCTTGCCAGGAGGAGGCGTAGTACCTGACCCAGACGATGTTTTTGACCCAGCGCATCAAGAATGCTGGGGTTATTATCTTCACGATGATTCACGCACATAAAATAATTAAGGGCTACGAATTCAGCCCTTAATCGCAATTACCGTTACCTTATACTAAATTTTACTCACAAGTTTACCTTCCTCTTGCCGCGCCTGCAGCAGCTTTTGCCCCTGACGCAATCGCTCCTGCCCCTGATCCTCCAGCTTGCCCGGCCTGACTGGAGCCGCTTTCCAATGACTTACCAAGGGCCATTAATCCGCCACCGACGGCCATACCCGCCCATCCCATAGCCGCAAAGAAAATCATCGGCAAAAGCAGGAACAGCGCGGCCATTACGTACGCCATTGTCGCCTCGGTAACAGCGCCGTCGTTAGCGAAATACGTCGGTAGATACGAGGCGAACCTGTAACCCCACCCCACATCCCCGTATAGCGCATTCAACAGCGAGCTGTCCACCCATCTGGCCAGTTCCCACCAAAATGTGCAAAAGTGCAGTGCGAACATTCCGAAAGTTGTCACCATGAGCGCCTTGAGGTCGTAAGTGCTGACCACCAGGATCAGTGGTATGAGGATGTACACCGCCATGAGCAGGAACGCCTGAACCATCGGCAGGGCGGTTTTAAGCGCATTCATTTGAGGGTATAGCTTCAACCCACCCAATGCCAATCCGACAGTCGTGCCTACGTTGGTGAGAATGCTTCCGCTCTCATCCCGCGAGCTGTACCCATATTCCTGGAACACCTCTCCTGGTCGCATGGTTCTGGATTGCTGCTCAGGGCTGACCAGTCGGCGAATCGCGGCATCTCTGATCTCATCGTGACTTCTGAGCGACAACCAACCTTGCAGCGAGGTCATCAACGAAGGATCAATGCTCAAGGCCAGTCTTTCGCGCAACCCTCTATTGCCACCGGCTTCCCACCACTCTTTGCAGGTTGGATACCCGCCGCCTCCGGGCGTCTGGCCAAGACCGGCGTCTCGCGTAGCGTTGTAGGGGAAATCCGCTCTGGGTTTGTGGCTGCGCAGTGTGTCGTAATACCCTGCCGTATTCAGGAAATACGTTGACCCGATCCAACCGGTGTCGTAATTCTGCGCCGCGTCGATGTTCGGCATGTTGTTGTTGAAACGGTATCGTGCCGCACCAAAACAATCATGCGAGAAATCAGCAACTTCTTGCAAGAGGACTTTATTTGAAATCCTTGCTTCGTCCAGTTCGATCATGATCTGCCGAATGTCCGGCGAACAGGGGATCGCGGCTGTAGTAGCTGCTGTAATGCCTTTACTGATCGAGTGCATCAGCGCCCACCAGACGGGTATATGAGCAGATCTTCCGCCGATACTGGACTCAAAGCCTCTCCCCCACCATGTTGCGCTCGGATCAGGAACCGAAACGCCGCAGCGCAGGCTGGCGTCCTTATCCAGCTTCATCTGGCCGAGCGTTACAGGGATGAATGGAATACACGCAAACAGAATCACCAGAAACGCGATGTAAATCCTGTTTTCAACGCGGTAGATCGAAAGGATGCCCTTGTTTCCCTCATCAGCGCCCTCACCACGCGCTTTCAGCCATTCCTGAATGATGATGGCGATGAACGGCCACGCCACCACACCAGTGTCGGCCAAGGCGCTCCAAAGCCCGTTATTGATCACCCACGCCAAGAGCGTCAGATAGTATTCGAGATAGCTATGAGTCGTTAACATGATTGTGATTGCCTCCTACCACAGGAGCTTGGGCAACTCGACGAACAGAATCAGAATGATCCCCAAACCGCCTATACGCTTCATTCGGCCAACGGCAACGGCGTCTCCCTTGTCCTGGTACATGCGAACCGTTGCATACCAGAAACCGGCTGCAATCGAATAGACGATGATTCTCCAGATAAGCAGATAGGGTGCCGCCGAAAACAAAGCAGCGCTCCACTGCTCGGAACCGCCGCTTACCCAGGAGCCGACCAGCGTGATCATGATTCCGACGATGAGCATCGTGACGATGAGACCCGCCATCGTCGTCGCCAGAAACTTCAGGATTTTTTTCATGGTGTTAGGCCTTTACGGAGTTACCGGCTTAGGCATCTGTAAAACGCGATCCCTCTGGGGGTCGCCCGATTCGATACGATGCGATCGGGTGAAACCTGCTTCCTGCCTTCTCAGCACGGCGCTGGCGGTGTTTTGAGCCAATCCTTGACGTATCTCCATCTCCATTTTCAGCAAAGCAATTTCGTCACTGAGGTGCTTCATATGCCACTCTAGTTGTCCTCCGAATCCCTTTACCTGAGCAACGTTAGGTTGTCTTACACCCGCTTGCAGCATCCTTTGGAGCATCAACGCTTTTTCGAGAACTTCGGACATGGCAACTTCAGAGGCCAAACGCCGGGACAGTCCCGCCCTATCAGGGTCGTCCCGCATCGCTTCAATGACACGCCGCGACACCGGTAGCATTCCGCTACTGGCGTTCTTCAGGTTTGCCGGATTAGGCTGTAACGATCCCGACAATAAATCCTCGATTGTTTTTAGTTTAGTTACGTAGGTGTCTTGGATGATGGCCGTAAGCCCTTCTCCTGGAACAGTAAACAGGGGTTCACAGTTTTGACAGGTATGTATCTGAGACTCACCAAGCACCCGTTTCGCCCAATCCACTGCTCCTTGCGGCGTCGGCCATGTTGTGCAAATCGCGCCGCCGTCGCAAGTTGAAGAAGACATTGTTGAGGAATCTGATGCCAATCGCCGATGCAGCATGTTGTATCCTGCCTTTGCTACATCGTTTATCAGATTGATCGGCCCTTGCCCAGCCCCGCCCTTGCGAGTGTTGTCCATCCACCCGATCCCGTTTTGCCCTTTGTTGGCCTCAGCAGCTTTGGTTGTTGCAATCGCGTCAACACTTCCCCACCGAATTAAATCCTGGAAGTATTGGCCGCTGGAGACATCCCCCCACTCCGAGCTTGTAACCGCATCAGCCATAGCCTTGGCCATGTTTTCGCAGGTGAGTTTTGAGCGGTCGAAATCAATCCGTGCCTGCATGATCCCGTTGCTGATCAGCTCATAAAGGCCGGGATTGGCTCTCTGGAGAATCATCGCCGGCAAGCTGGCCACTGCGCCGGTGGCGGCGCTGAGAATACCGCCCATGATGTCCTTGAAGCCATCCACCATCCCGTTCAACTGATTTCTGATGGTTGCTTGCAGGTCGAAATTCCCGCACATCAGGTTAGCGTTCCAGCCAAACCCGGCACCATAGCTGTAGGGTCTGGTGTTGGACACAGGGCTGCCAATAATGCTGCCGCCTCCGATTGAGTACATCACCCGATCATCCACGATCTGACCGGTCTGGTTAAGTCGGTATGCGTCATCAATCGCCAACGCCTGCGCTGTGAACGTTGCCGTCAACAGCAGGATGAGGATTCGTTTGCGTGTTTTCATGGGGAGCGCTCCTTTAGAAATAAGCGTGTGGCGAGAAAAATATCAACCGCTGCCCTGCTCGTGGGCAGCATGCGTAAGGTCGCCAAAGCGCCCAAGCGTAGCCTCTCTGTTCATCTACAAGGCCACTGGTCGGCATTGGAAAGATGTAGCAAGCGCCTTCGACATATGGGTGTAGCCCTTGCCAGCGGTGATTGAGAGGATTCATTTCAAAAACCGGACCAGGCGGCCAGTACCCTTCAGAGGGTGCCGTTTGTGTGGGCATGTAAACGTGTGGCGAACCGACGTTGCTGGTGATGTCGGCGGCGCGTTGCGCCATCACCGCTGCCGCCTTGTAATCATCAGGCTGCACCAGATACCCCTGACGCGGAAAAATATTGCCCCAGTTGTTACCGGTAAAATGCGGAGCCATTTCGCGCATCCCCGGCATGTGAGTGGCCAGGTAAAACTGTTCAGTGACACCCCAACGCCAGGCATAGCTGTCCAGCGTGCTTAAAAAATAGGGCTGGAATGCAGTTGTCCCCCGCCTACACAAAAGCTCAAACCCCATATCAGAGATCGAACCAGGATGTCCGATCACATCCGCGTTCTTGAACACAGGCAGTTGGTTGCGTTGTTTTTTCTGATCGGTCATGTAGCCCATCCCGTCAGCCGTCGGATTAGGGGTGCTGTACGCCATGACTTCACGCCAAGGGTTGAACCCCGTGTGTCCGTAACTCGATACGACCACCTCGGGATTGAAATGCGAGACCTTCATGGAGGTACTTGTGTAGCACCCAAACATGGTACAAGTGAGCCAGATACAAATACCGTCGATCCGCCATTGAACACACGGATAACTGAGCGTCGCTGCGACGATCTCAGGAGTCGTGACGGCAGACGAATAAGCCGGCAAGAAGGCAAGAAGCAGAACCACCAAACGGTGTTTGAGCATTTTCAAAATCATGGTGAAGAATCCTCTTTCGGCGTCAACGCGGCTTCGGCGGAGTCACGATTAGCGATGGCCTTGTTTCCGCAGGTAATTCGTGGCTTCTCAGCAGATTGCTTGACTGCTTCCTGGCTATGATGGATAGCGCAAGACCTACATCCGGTTGTCCGTAAACAACATACTGACCAACCACAACAGCGGGAACCTTGTTAACTCCCATCTGCCAGGCTTGCAATAGCCCCTGATATGCCTGAGTTAGCTCATTGATCTTCTTCGCACCTTCAGGACCACTCAGTCGCTCCTTTGCGATCATCTCTGCTTCGTCGATGTTTCCAGGCAAGCCAATGGACATCTCTTTTTCGATCTGTTCGACACGATCAAGGTAAAGCACCTTGGCGTTACCGATGTTCGTAACCGGATGAGCGCTGTCGGTGAATACCAAAACTTCCGCTGGTGCCGTACTGGACAGCACCAAACCCATGATTAACAAGAATCCACGCATTGTTAGCTCCTAGTCACAAAATCAGGATCGTTCATGCTCCTCCCTCACTGAAAAGATGTTGCCAGGGCATCGGTTCAATCCCGCGCGCCCGATCGAGCTTTTCGGCAACCCAAAACGCCGCCTCCAGCTCACTACAACGTTTCTCCTGCATGATCTCGAATCGTTCCTGCTTTTCTTCCGGCTCGGTCATTGCCAAGGCCAAAAACAGGCTGGGCGGCACTGTCCGAAACAGGAACTCATAGTTTTTTGAGAGGATCACCCCCTCGGTGTATTTCTGCGGCTCCTTGCTGGCCGAGAGCAGCAACGATTTTTGCGCGTCGGTTAGCCGCTTGAAACGCGCTATCTGCTCAACCTCGGCCTGCGGCATCACCAGGCAGACCCACCACTCAATCATGTTGAGCAGCGTCTCTGCCGTACCCGGCAAGTCGGCCATATTCTGAGTAGCCAACCAGAACCAGGCTCCGAGCTTTCTCCACATTTTCGTAATCTTGACGGAGTAAGGGGCGACCAGCGGGTTCTTGGTGATGATGTGGCCTTCATCGGTGGCCATGATGATCGGGCGCCCCGAATACTGATCGCGCTCGGCGATATTGTTCACCGCGTTTATCAAACTGATGTAAGCGATCGACATCTGAGCTTCATTACCCTCTCTCGCAAAATGCCCAAGGTCGAAAATCGTCACATCAACTTCCGGCCAGTTGATACCTTCCCGGTTGAATACCTGGCCGTCGAAGCCTTGGGTGTAAAGCTCCATAGCATCGGCCATCTCGGAAATCCGCGCAGCGCGTCCTTCTTTAAGATCGCCGTCAGACGCCCGACGCAGCGCCGTGATGATGTCTTCGGTTAGAACCGTGCGATCCACGCATGATCTTGCGGCATCGAGAATGCAGCGGCGAATCACTGATCGATCGGCACGGGTCAGACGGTCATCTTCCTTTGCTTCGCCGCCGGTAATCATCAGTCGAGCGGTGATCTCCAGCTCACCCAGCACGTCTCGTTTTTCGTTGATGTTTTCCCAGTCTTCTGTGGTGGCTGGTTTGGTTTTATCGAGCCTCCTTTGGAGCTCGGCTTGTCTTTCCGCATCGTCGATCATCTTCAGCATGTCCTCATCGACAACAGGAGCCTCGATCCTGTCTGTCGCTTCCACCAACAATCTGGCGTCAGCGTATGGGGCCAGTGATATATCGACTCCAGGCTTAATTGATACCTGATTAACCGATAAACCGAGCTTGGCGAAATACTCTCCAAGTAAACCGAATGAATTTCCCGCCTCAACGATAAATAGCCGTGGCCGGTAAACTCCCATGACCTGACACAACTGCGTAACCAAAGTTGCGCTTTTACCAGCTCCCGTAGGTCCGAATACCAGCATGTGCGCGTTCATAGCACGGTCGGCCTGAGATAGCGGATCGAACGTCACCGGAGACCCTCCACGATTGAAAAACGCCATCCCCGGTCTTCCTGTCCCAACACTGCGTCCCCACACCGGAGCGTAATTCGCCAGGTGTTGTGTAAAAATGAACGACGTGTACCACTCCTTTTTATCCTCCAGCGGGTTGTAGCCCATAGGCATCCAACGTAAATAACTGTTGCAACCGGCAGTTTCCTCACCTTCATGGACAGGTTCCAGATCCCCACCGAGCAAAACGTTAGTAAGTGAGACGTGGCGATCATGCAGTTCTTTTTCGTTCTTGCCCCGAATGAAAAACGCCAGAGTGCCGCGATAGAGTTTGTGATCGCGGCCAAGAAGCGCCTTGGCTTTTCCGACATCCTCGCGGGTTTGATCAGAGGCGATGTTATCCCCGATCGCTTTCTTGGACAGCCGATTGAGATGACCTTCCAGAATGTCTTGTGGCCGCACCACCATCGTCAACGACATGATCGTGTCTTCCGGCAAACGGTCGAACATTGCGTTCAGCGAATCGCCTTTGCGGACTTCACCGGTAATATGCCCGATCTTCGGAGCACGCCTGAATTTATCGACGACAACGACGCTGTGCGGCATCCCGTCGAAATACCAGATTCCCTTTTCCACATCTGAGCGAGGAGTGGAGTAAAGCAACCGCTCCGAAAAATCGTGGGAGAACGGCGGCGGCGGCAAGTCGAGAAGCGCCGTGTCTTCTCCCTTGTCTGACTCATTTCCCCAATAAGGCACTTTCTTATAGAAGTCGGCGGGGACTTGATCTCCCGCCATTGTCGGGCGTGGATTAAACCAGGGCAAAAGCCATTCGTAAAAGCCGGCACCGTCGATACGCTCAGAGCTGACGCCAGCACCCGACAACGACCCTGCAATGCGCTCGCATACCAGATTCAACTCCTGCTCCGGCGTCAGACCGGAGCGCAGTTTTTCAGTGAGAAGCCGACGATAGACCACCAGGCGCACCCGCCGGTTCTGTCCACGCCAAGGCATCTTGGTGATCCGGGCATCCTGAAACAGACCACCGCTTTTTGCGATCGAGCGCATGTGATGCTCGGTCAACGCCGTCGCGCTCTTCGCGGGCGCGTGGATTGAAACTCAAGTTATCTTGGATGTCGTGCAAAGAAAGACCGGTCGCGCTCTTCGCGGGCGCGTGGATTGAAACGCCTCATGTGTTAGCACTAATTGGCGCATTGTACGTGTCGCGCTCTTCGCGGGCGCGTGGATTGAAACTTGCAAAGGGCGGTGAAGGTTCTGGTTGGTTTGGTCGCGCTTTTCGCGGGATGCGCGGATTGAAACTATGAAACCGAACGCAAAAAAACACAACCCACCGCGTCGCGCCCCGTGCAGGGCGCGCGGATTGAAACTGGCGGATATTGTCAGAGGCTTTCTTTGCCTCGCGTCGCGTCCTTCGCGGGGACGTGCGGATTGAAACGGCTCTGTTGCGTTTTTAGGCGGCGGCTACCGTCGTCGCGTCCTCGTGCGGGACGTGCGGATTGAAACAAGAAACCGGAAAAAACCGAAGAGGAATACGCGGGACGCGTGGATTGAAACGCTTGTAATTGAGGGCGGGTCGGGAGTGGATTGGCGTCGCGGCTCGTGCGAGTCGTGCGGATTGAAACGCCGTAGAGCATTTGTTAAAACTGCAACTCGGCAGCCGCGGCTCGTGCGGGACGCGCGGATTGAAACTTCAAAAATCCAGCACGTTTTTCTGGCAAGGTCTGTCGCGCCTCGTGCAGGGCGCGGGGTTGTTTATTGGCGGCCATTAGAAATTGTTTCTTAAGGAACCTCTGAACAAAACGCCATTCGAACGAATTTCATTAAGCCGCCGCTTTTGATTTTCAAAAATGCTGCGAAACGGCTCAAAAACTCTCGTTTATCCCGCGCTCACGCCT
>JAITMK010000064.1 GCA_031277415.1 Azoarcus sp. | reverse complement strand
CGTGTTCAGTCGAGTTTGAGCGGAACGAAAAGCCTTGCGTCACCGCGCTGGATCAACAGTGCGAACCGCTTGCCCGCTTTTTCAACCAACTGCTGAAATTGTGCCGGAGATGTGACCGGCTGATTGTTCAGGCTCAAGATCACGTCTCCGCCGCGTAAACCGGCGCGCGCCGCCTGTCCGCTGACCCCTTCGATCAACAGGCCGCCTGTCACGCCAAGTTGCGCGGCCTCACGCGAGTCGAGGGGACGCAGACTGAGTCCGAGTTTGTCGCGCATTTTTTTGCCCTGACCGCTTGCACTTTGCGCGGCTTCTTCAGACGGCAGTTCGTCGAGTACGGCGGTAAGTTCCCGGCTCTTGCCATCACGCCAGATTTCAAGCTTGATCTTGTTGCCCGGCTGTTTGTCGCCGATGGCGCGTTGCAATTCATTGGATTCGTTTATTTCCTTGCCATCGACCTTGAGCACGATATCGCCCGGCTTCATCCCGGCGCGCGCAGCGGCACTGTTGGGTTCAACCTGTGCTACCAATGCACCGCGTGGCGCTTTCAACCCGAACGAAGGCGCAAGCTCCGGACTCATGTCCTGAATATAAACACCCAGGCGGCCACGCTGGACACGGCCATGCTGGACGAGTTGATCCTTCACTTTCATGGCGACATCGATGGGAATGGCAAAAGAAATGCCCATGAAGCCACCGGAGCGCGAATAAATCTGCGAGTTGATTCCGATGACCCGGCCATTGAGATCAAAGAGCGGGCCTCCCGAATTGCCGGGATTGATCGCCACATCGGTCTGGATGAAAGGCACGTAGTTTTCGTCCGGCAGGCGGCGCGCCTTGGCCGAAATGATACCGGCGGTAACGGAGTGTTCGAAACCGAAAGGCGAGCCAATGGCTGCGACCCATTCGCCGACACGGGAGCTGTTGGGATCGCCGATAGCAACGACAGGCAAATCCTTGGCATCGATCTTGACGACAGCCACATCGGTGCGGCGGTCAATTCCGATGACCTTGGCCTTGAACTCACGCTTGTCGCTCAACTTGACGGTAACTTCCACATTGCTGCCACCGACCACATGCGCATTGGTAAGCACATAACCATCGTTACTGACGATGAATCCGGAACCGATTCCCTGCTTTGTGCGGGGAACACCCGGATGGTTCGGAGGAAAGCCCGGATAGGGCGACGGTACACCGAAGCGGCGAAGGAAATCGAAGAAAGGATCGCCCGCCAAAGGATTGTCGTCGCCGCCTGATTGAATGGTTTGATCAACGCTGATATTGACCACGGCAGGGCTGACTTTTTCGACCAGATCGGCGAAATCCGGCAGTCCGTGCCGAATGGCCGCTGCAGGCGCGTTGTCGGCATGAGCCTTGGAGAGAACCGGCACCTCCTCTGGAAGACAGGCAGCCAGAACAAGAGCCAGAGCCGCAGCCGCAGCAAAGATGTTTTTTCTCATGGACATCCCTCGGTACAAAGTAGTGAATGATAACTTCCTTAAGGAACATCTGCATTACCCTATTTTTCCGCCTCCTGTCATCGTGCTTGATACCGCAGGATCCACGCAGCGTCTGGATTTTGCGACTGCGCAGAATGACGGGAGGGGTTTGCAGAGAATCCTTAACGGCAATGTTGTTTGACTACCATTTTAACTATGGGGTTCCCGGTATTTTTATCAAGCGCTACAGAATGCAAAAAAAAGATACGTAAAAAGAACATTTTTCTTGCATTAAACATGTGAACAAGGCATTCTCAACTAGAAGCTACAATAAGTGACAATACTAAATAATGATATCGAGGCATTGATGACATTAACGTATTTACGTTATCTTGTGGCCCTGGCTCGTGAGAGGCACTTCGGCCGCGCTGCGGAAAGATGCCGGGTCTCGCAGCCGACCCTTTCCGTTGCGATCAAGAAACTCGAAGAAGAACTTGGCACCCAACTCTTCGAGCGTGCCGCCAACGATGTCAGAATTACCGAAATTGGCCGACGTGTCCTGGCTCAGGCCGAAAAGGTGCTGATAGATGTCAATCACATCCATGAGATCGCTACCACTGGCAAGGATCCGCTCGTCGGCCCGCTTCGCGTGGGGGTGATCTATACCATCGGGCCATATCTTCTGCCGCACTTGATTCCGATGGTGCATCAGCATGCTCCACACATGCCGCTCATCATCCAGGAAAGCTACACCGCCAATTTGACAGATGCGCTCAAGTGCGCCGATCTGGATGTCATCATTATCAGTCTGCCGTTCGCCGAACCGGGTATCGTCACACAACCGCTTTATGACGAACCTTTCCGTGCGCTGGCGCCTGCCCAACATTCGTGGGTCAATCAAAAGGAAATCACTCCCCGGATGCTTGCAGACGAGCAACTGCTGCTGCTTGGCGCAGGCAACTGTTTCCGTGACCAGGTACTGGAAATCTGCCCGGACTATCAGAGCGACAACAGCCTGCAACATATGCTCGAAGGCAGTTCGCTCGAAACCATCCGCCACATGGTTTCCACCGGTTTCGGGGTGACGGTTCTGCCAAGCACCGCAGCAGACGAACTTGAAGCCAACAACCCGCTGATAGCCGTTCGCCCCTTTGCTCATCCCGAACCCACGCGCCGGGTAGCCCTGGCCTGGCGGGTAACCTATCCGCGCAGCGGAGTGGTTGACACGCTGCGCATGGCGATCCTGGGGTGTTCGCTGCCCGGCATATACCCAATCGGGCCTGTGCCAACGTGCAAAAAGGCATAGCCACACAATATGGCATGAGTGCAAAATCCATACGGATTACGTAGCTCGCGGTTATATAAGTGATAGATATTATTTATCGCTAAACACAACCCGATAAGCGTAACATTGCGGTGTTGCAGCAAAGCCCCCGGTTCTACCAGAATAACCCCTCAAATCCAGAAGGAGAAAAGCATGGAAATCGACATCGGCATCGGCAAAGGAGACCGCGCCAAGATTGCCAAGGGTTTGTCGCGCCTGCTTGCCGACAGCTACACCCTGTACCTGACCACGCACAATTTTCACTGGAACGTGACGGGGCCAATGTTCAATACCTTGCATCAGATGTTCGAAGGGCAGTACACCGAACTCGCGGAAGCCGTGGATCTCATTGCCGAACGTATCCGCGCCCTCGGGTTCCCCGCGCCGGGCTCTTACAAGGAGTTTGAAAAGCTCACCAGTCTGAAACAACCGGAGAATGTGCCCGACGCAGTAGCCATGATCCGGCAACTCTTGAGCAACCACGAGGGCGTTGCCAAGACCGCCCGTTCCGTCGTGCCATTGGCTGACAAAGCCAGCGACGAACCTACGCTGGATCTTCTGACCCAACGCTTGCAAGTCCACGAAAAAACCGCCTGGATGCTGCGCAGCCTGCTCGAAAAGTAAATCCGATCAATATTCAGGCACCTAGGGAACCCCTGCAAAACCCTCCCCGTCATTCTGCGCGCAGCGAAGCGAAGTCGCAGAATCCAGACGTTGCATGGATCCTGCGACTTCGCGCAGGATGACAGGTGGTGAAAGCAGAGGTAATGCAGAGTTTCCCTGGGGAACGTGTAAGGGCGTTGCACGCAACGCCCTTACATCCATCCGGCAATTGGGGTGGGGTTTTGCAGGCGTTCCCTAAATATTGAAATGAGAAATATTCTCCTGCAATGAGTGTGCCAGTTGTTCCAGTTCCGCCGCGCACTGCGCCGATCCTTTCGCAATCTGGCTGTTCTGATCGGCCATCGAGGCGATTTTCTCGATGTTATCGGAAATCGAGGAAACGGCCGCCGATTGCTCCGCGAGCGCGTGTGAAATACTGGTGACCGCCTCAGTGACCTGACTGGCGCTCTGGCGAATGCTGGCAATGCTTCCGCCTGCCTGACTGGCATAGGAAACGCCTTCCTCGACCTGGCGCACGCCTTCTTCCATGCTGGCAACCGCATTGGTCGTACCGTCGAGGACACGGCGGATCAGGGAACTGATTTCTTGCGTCGAACTCGATGTGCGCTCGGCAAGTTTTCTCACTTCATCCGCAACGACAGCGAAACCGCGCCCCTGCTCGCCAGCGCGCGCCGCCTCGATTGCTGCGTTCAACGCCAGCAGATTGGTCTGCTCGGCAATTTCGCTGATCACGTTGACGATGGCGGAAATAGCCTGCGATTCCTTTCCCAACGTGCTGACGGCTTCGGAAGCAGCGCGCACGGTATCGGCGATGTGCGTCATGCTGTCTGTGGCCTGTTGAATGACCACGGAACCTTCATTGGAAATCTGGTCGGAATCAAGCGATACCTGGTTCGCCTGCTTGGCGCTGTCGGAAACATGAATGATGTTGGCGCTCATTTCCTCGATGCTGGAAGCCATTGCCGTAGCGGAATCGCTTTGTTGCGCCGACTGACTGGCAACCTCGTTGGAGGTACTGACCAGATGCTCGGAACTGTCGGCCAGTTGTTGCGCGGCATTCTGGATATCGTGCAACGCAGATCGCATATTTTGGGCCATAGCGCTGGTGGCTGTCAGCAAGCGCCCCACTTCATCGTTACCGTGTTCGGGAATCGTAATGTTCAGAGAGCCTCTGGCGATCTGCTCCATCGCGTCGACGGCTGTCGATAACGGTCGCGCGACCCAGCGCCGCGAGGCAATGAAAACAACGGTGAAGAGCAACGCGCACAACGCGATGGCGCCAATGATCAAATTATTACGCACACTGACGGCATTTTCGGCCAAGTCCTCACGATCAAGACTGGAGACGATGATCCATTTCCACTCTGGAATGGATTCGAAAACCGCAACTCTTTCTCGCGACGAAGTGTTGCCGGAAGTCGGGTCGACAAACCTGTATCGCTGTACGCCTTCTTTCTGCTCAACGATGTCACGGAAATAAGTACGACCGGCGGCGTCCTTTTCGTCGTATACATTTTTCCCTTCGAGAGTCGGGTGCACAATCATCGTTGCCGTGTTGTTTCCGACCTCGAGCACGTACATGTAGCCATGACCACCGAATACGATTTCCCGAATATTTTGCTGCTGCTTGGCCAATTCATCGGTAAATTCCAGCCCGGTGAAGAGTGCGCCGACGACTGCCCCGGAAGCATCCTGCACCGGTACGTAATGGGTCATATAATCGCGATGAAAAAGGACCGCCTTACCCGTGTAGGTCTTGTTCGCCAACAGCGCTGCATACGCCGGATGGTCCTGGGCGAGTTTGGTGCCGATCGCGCGCTCACCGTTTTCCATTACCAGCGATGTGGTAACGCGAATGAATTCGTTGCCATCGCGCACAAAGATAGTGCCAATGGCGGCGCTCGTTTCGGCAAAACGGTCAATAACGGCAAAATTGAGGTTCAGCACTTCGTTACCCGCGCTGAGCACCGGAGTTTGCGCTCCGGCAACAGCAACGCGCTGCGTCGTGTCGAGCGTGTAGCTGGATGGCAATGTATTTTTCAGAATGGCAGACAATCTGACGGTACGGCTCTCCAGGTTATTGTTGAATACCCGGATCATATTCACTATTTGATGGTTGATTTGCTGTACTGTCCTGGTGTTGTCTTCAATGGTCGTTTCCGTCAGCCACCTGCTCATCCAGGTAATGGCAACGGCAAACGACACCGCCAGCGCGACGAGTTGAATAACATTGAGCTTGGTTGCGATTGGCCAGTCGCTGAAAGAAGTTTTCGATACCATGAGCAGTCTCCCCGATTTCGCATCACGTCGCTATAAATAATGCAAATTGCATTCAATCGGTGTTCAACCTGATATAAAGGTTTCCTACGCGGCGTGAAAAAATCCCATGTGTCGCGGTGAAGCGATGAGCGTAGCAATTCTGATGGTTGGCGGAACAAACAGCCGGAACCGGGTCTGAAAGCGTCCTGCGTGGCAAGAC
>JAITMK010000028.1 GCA_031277415.1 Azoarcus sp. | reverse complement strand
AGTTCCATCGCTGACCTCGTTTGCCAGGGCATCTTGTCCTCCAGGAGAACAAAAATGCTCACACTAATGTGTATACGATGTCCCCGAACAAGTGTTCACCATGTCTCCGGTCTGAACAGGCGGGAGAGGGGGAGGCAGCGCTCATCTGTGATGAAGCTGCGTTTCTTTCAGGTCAACGCACGATGACGATATCTCTGCGGGCAGACATGCGTGGGGCGGGGGAGGCATCGCGCGGTTTTGGAGCCGGGGAGGGGGCTGCGGCAACGGGTTTTGGCAGGGTGGGCGGAGTGCTTGCCGGGGCGGGAGTCTGTGGAGCAGGCGGCGACGGTTTGGGGATCAGCATGGCCGCTATCGGGGGGGAACTGGCAGGGGGCGGTGCCTTTACAGAGGCGGGAGATGCCGGAACGGATGAGGGTGATCGTGCAACCGTTTGCACGGGTGCCGGTGTCCATGCCCATAGATTTTGCCAGGCGGCGTGCACGCGATCCGGGTATTCGGATTTACCCCGGCTGCCGTTGTAACGGCCCAGAGCGAGGAAAAGATTGCCCTTTTCGAGATCGAGGTAGTGGCGCAGGATGGTGCAACCGTATCGCAGGTTGGTGCGCATGTGAAAAAGGTTGTCTTCCCGGTTGCCGATGGCTTCGACCCAGAACGGCATGACCTGCATGTAGCCGCGTGCCCCGGCTTTCGAGAGCGCGTATTTTCTGAACCGGCTTTCGACGTGGATGAGTCCGAGGACAAGTTGCGGGTCAAGCCCTGCACGAGTGGCTTCGTAGTGGATCGTGGTCAGCAGTTCTTTGCGGGCGGTTGGGTCGGGAATGCGCTTTTTGAGGCGGTCGGACATTTCGGCGAGCCAGCGGTCATGTTCAGCCCGGTCTTCAATTGCGATGACGGGGGGAGCATCGCTCACGGCCTGATGCAGAGAGGCGCGCACACTGGCAGCCAGGAGTTCTTTTTCCTGCTTTCCTGCTTGTGCTGCCGGATTGACCAATGCGCAGGCAGCAAGCAGGGGCAGAAGGTGGCGGGCTGTGAATTTCATGAATTTCGACGCATTTGACACGGTGGCCGACGAAGGAGGCCGACGAGGTATTCAACGGCCGCTTCGGGAGCAAACTTTAGCTGCTCACCGCCTTGACGGGCCTGAAATTCGACGATGCCTTCCTTTAGGCCGCGTTCACCAACGGTCAGACGGAACGGGACGCCGATGAGTTCCCAATCGGAAAACATCACGCCGGGGCGTTCGTCGCGATCATCAAGAATGACGTCGACGCCCGCTTCGCGCAACGCTTCGTAGATCCGCGCGGCTTCAAGGCGCACGGTTTCGGATTTACCCCATCCTACGGCGCAGACGACGGCCTCGAACGGCGCGATGGCGGCGGGCCAGAGGATGCCGCGCTCGTCGTTGTTCTGTTCGATGGCCGCACCGAGAATGCGGGTGACTCCAATGCCGTAGCAGCCCATTTCAAAGAAACGGGGTTTGCCGTCGACATCGAGAAAGGTGGCGTTCATGGCGCGGGAGTATTTGTCGCCGAGGTAGAAGACGTGCCCGACTTCGATGCCCCGGTCGATGGCCAACACCCCCTTGCCGTCGGGTGAGGGGTCGCCGCTGACGGCATTGCGGATATCAGCGACGATTTCGGGTTCAGGCAGGTCACGGCCCCAGTTTGCGCCGGTGTAGTGGTAGCCCTCGTCATTGGCGCCGCAGATGAAGTCTGACATGTTGGCGACGGTGCGGTCGGCGACGACGCGCACGGGTTTGCGGGGAGAAATGGGGCCGAGATAGCCAGGTTTGCAACCGAAGTGCTCGATGATTTCAGCCTCGGAAGCGAAACGGAAACCGGCCTTGAGACCATCGATTTTGCTTGCCTTGAGTTCGTTGAGATCATGATCGCCCCGGACGAGCAGCAGCCAGAGGATTGTGGAGGCAGTCTGTCCGGCGTCATCGAGTTCATCGCTGGCGAGCACGAGCGATTTGACGGTGGAGGTGAGCGGCACACCGAGGAAATCGGCGACCGCGCTACAGGCTTCCATGTCAGGGGTGGCGGTTTTGACGAGCGGAGCGGAGGCGCTGGCGCGCGCAGGGATGAGCGGCAGGGCTTCGGCCAGTTCGATATTGGCGGCGTAGTCCGAATCCGGGCAGTAGACGAGGGCATCCTCGCCGGTGTCGGCGATGACCTGGAATTCATGCGAACGGTCGCCGCCAATTGCGCCGGTGTCGGCAGAAACTGCGCGATAGGTAAGACCAATACGATCAAAGATGTTTCGATAGGCCGCGTACATCACTTCGTAGCTTTTACCGGCAGCCTCAGCATCACGGTCGAACGAGTAGCCGTCCTTCATGGTGAATTCGCGCCCACGCATCAGCCCGAAGCGGGGACGGCGTTCATCGCGGAATTTGGTTTGAATCTGATAGAAATTGCGTGGAAGTTGCCGGTAGCTTTTGAGTTCCTGCCGGGCAATGTCGGTGACGGCTTCTTCCGATGTGGGCTGGAAGGCGAAATCGCGCTCGTGGCGGTCGCGCAGCCTCAGCATTTCCTGACCCATCTTGTTCCATCGCCCGGTTTCCTGCCACAACTCGGCGGGTTGCACCAGCGGCATGGAAATTTCCAATGCGCCCGCGCGGTTGAGCTCGTCGCGGATGATGGTTTCAATCTTGCGGATGGAGCGTAGCGCCAGCGGCATGTAATCGTAGATACCGGCGGCAACCTTGCGGATCATCCCTGCGCGGAGCATGAGCTTATGGCTCACGACTTCGGCGTCGGCAGGAACTTCCTTGAGGGTGTTGAAGTGGAATTGACTGGCGCGCATGAGAGAGTTTGGGGTTGTTTTTGACGTGCCGATTTTAACGTGGAGCGCGGCTCAATTCAGCGTATGGCAGTGCAACGGCTTCAAATGTGCGGGTAAATATGAAAGAATCAACCCAACTCTATTGAATCTTAAGGTTCGATCATGCTCGACCGTGAAGGGTATCGACCGAACGTCGGCATCATTCTTGTAAATGCGCGAAATGAGGTGTTTTGGGGAAAACGTATCCGCGAGCATTCATGGCAATTCCCGCAAGGTGGCATCAAGCACGGCGAAACGCCGGAGCAGGCGATGTACCGGGAATTGCAGGAAGAAATCGGTTTGCGCCCCGAACACGTCAGAATTCTCGGCCGTACCCGCGACTGGCTGCGTTACGACGTGCCCAAGCATTGGGTCAAGCGGGAATGGCGCAATACCTATCGCGGGCAAAAACAAATCTGGTTTTTGCTGCGGTTGGTAGGGCGCGACACGGATGTCAGCCTGCGATCAAGTTCGCATCCTGAATTCGATGCCTGGCGCTGGAGCGATTACTGGGTTCCGCTGGACGCGGTCATCGAGTTCAAGCGCGGGGTGTACCAACTCGCCTTGACCGAATTGTCACATTTGTTGTTCCGTTCCCGGCGTGCCAGGCCGCCGATGAGTTACCGCTCGATGGCCGAGTCGGCAAAAGAAAACACAGAATAAGTGGAGGCGCAGAAAAACCTTGCGTTCTATGTGGGTTTAGCCTCATAATTCGCGCCGGTTTGATCGTGCATGGTGCACGATTTTTACGGTGTCTCCTCCACCCTCGTCTTTGGTGTGGATTTAACGCAGCCCGGCGGGCTGCGTTTTTTTTAGTGCGCCCGGCAGGGCGCATCAACCAGGAGGTGCAAGTCCTCTGCTCGCTCGGCAAGGGCTATTTTGAGTCACCCCGTCCTGAAGGCCGGGGATTCCTCGATACGGTTTTGGAGAGCCTTCGGCTCCCGGTGTTGCTTTGTCTCGCTTGACTCCGCCATAAATGGCGGTGATTGCGCGAGACCCGTGTTCAAGACTGTACCGTGGGCTGAATACGGCAAAGGATTTAACGAGTCGGCGCTGACACGCATGATCAAGTTTGCTGAAGTATTCCCCGATGAGACGATTGTTGCGACGCTGTCACGACAATTGAGCTGGAGCCACTTCATCGAAATCCTTCCCCTCAAACCTCGGGAGGGAGGCTATAGAATTTGCGATGCTTCGCATCGGAGTGGAGAAGGATAAGTCGGCACCGCCCCTTGTCGCCCTTGCCCGCGCGAAGCGCGCTGACTCTATAGCCTCCCATTTGAGGGAGGTGGCACGCGCGCAGCGCGTGACGGAGGGAGTCAAAACGCATGGGCACGCACATGTCAGTTGAATGAGGCGATAGCGGTTCGAATGAAGTGACGTCCGCAGTGGGGGTAACCGAGACGCTGGACTCCCTCCGTCACGCCTTCGGCGTGCCACCTCCCTCGGGAGGGAGGCTATAGAGTTTGCGATGCTTCGCATCGGGGTGGGGAAGGATAAGTCGGCGTCACCCCTTGTCGCCCTTGCCCGCGCGAAGCGCACTGACTTCTTTGGTCCTTTGTGTTACACTGAAATACAGCAATCAAAGGAGGCGAATCATGGCCGTCAGCCGTATGGTTCAGGCTCGTGTGCCGGGCGAAATTCAGGACGCCGCCAACGCAGTGATTCAGGCGTCGGGTTTGACCGTGAGCGACGTTGTGCGCGTGCTCATGACACGTATCGCGCAGGACAAGAGCATCCCGTCGGCGCTGTTCCAGCCCAACGCCAAGACGCTTGCAGCCTTCGACGAGGTCGAGCGCGGCGGCCTCCAGCAGTTCGATTCCGTCGATGCCCTGTTCGCCGATCTCCATGCGGAAGATTGAGATCACGACCGCCTTCAAGCGGGATTTCAAGCGAGAATCGAAAGGGCCGCATCGCGCCATCCTGGACACCGATCTGAAGGAAATCATCACGCTACTGGCGGATGATGTACCGCTGCCCGCGAAGTTCCGCGACCACGCGCTGACAGGCAACTGGAAGGACTACCGGGACTGCCACGTCCGGCCCGACCTGGTTCTGATCTACCGGTGTTTCGATGCAGACGATGATCGCCGCCTCGTCCTGGCCCGACTCGGCTCGCATTCGGAGCTTGACCTCTAGGGATTTCCTGCAAAACCCGGCATCCCGCGTAGGGGCGGGCCTTGTGCCCGCCCGCGCATCCGTGCGTGATCCGACAAGGGCAACCACAAGGGTTGCCCCTACACCCGGCAATTGGAATGGGGTTTTGCAGATGTTCCCTAGAGCAGCCGGGCCGGAAGCTACTTTTAAGGTTTGTAAGCCCCTCAAAATTAGGCCCGTGGTGTTCAAAAAGAAAAAACAAAAAGAGCATTATGGTATTGGTTGCTACTTTACACCTAGCTGACACCTTGTGAGCCCGGGGGTTGCCGCCTTTATCGCGAGCATCACCGATTTGAAGAATCGGTGATGCCTTGCATCGATGCATATTGCGTGTAGATTTCTGCCTGAATTTATAAATAGCACGCAATTAAGCAATCAATGTTTATATGCAATTCTCATTTTCGTGATTCTGCGCAAAAACGCATCAATCCGAGAACTTTGCAGTTTCCCTCATTCAGTCCGCGTAGGTTGGGATGAGCGAAGCGAATCCCAACATCCAACCAACCACAAAAACTGGATTCTGCGACTTCGCTTCGCTGCGCGCTGCAATGACGGGATGGGTTTTGTAGTCGCGATCTTTCTAACCCCTACAGGAAGCTCGCATAGGTTGGGGTGACGAAGGAACCCCAACATCATGATTGAATCCTCGCCTGCGCGGATAACGCATTCTCATTCTGTAGGGGCGTTGCGTGCAACGCCCCTACGGAGCAATGGTTTCCTCACGCGGCAGAGACTGAATTTTCTCCCTGGAAAGCCCTGTCAGCGCCATGATGTCCTCGATGGGCAGGTTCTTCTTCAAGGCGGCAGTGGCAACGGAGAGAAGTCCTTCTTCACGACCCTTCTCAAGACCTTTTTCAAGACCTTTTTCAAGACCTTCTTCGCGACCTTTCTCAAGACCTTTCTGAAGCCCTTCTTTACGTCCTTCTTCGCGTCCTTTCTTGATCCCATGCTCGCGTATCGCCTGCATGTCCCACTCCCACTTCTCGCGGGATTCGGCCAGCAGCCGTTCGCGTTCGTCTTCCGTGAGTTCTTGCAGTCGGCCTACTGCCTTGGCGATCTGGGGGTTTTTCTCCGCGAGCATCTTCAGTTCCTCCTCCTGTCGGGCCGCCAGAAACTTTAGCCAGTCCCATAGTGCGCTTCCGTCCGTATTGTGCGGCAATTTGGGTAATTCGAGGGTGTTGACTTCCACGATGTCGGTAAATTCCGAGCCGGTTTTGGGGTCGTAGAGCCGGTAACGGTTGTG
>JAITMK010000161.1 GCA_031277415.1 Azoarcus sp. | reverse complement strand
ACGGCGCATCCGAAGAAAAGCCTACGTCTGCGCCGAAAGAGAGCGGGCTGGGATGATGATGAACGTATGCGTGTGTTGGGAATGGTGCCACTATGATAAATAGGTGCAATCGCCCTGATGCACCAATAGGGTAAATCGGGATAGGGCAACCACAAGGGTTGCTCCTACACACGGCAATTGGAATAGGGTTTTGCGGATGCCTCTAAGCGGATGCTGCGCAAGAGATTGAAAACGAAAGCGGTGGTTTGAACGACTTGTTAGATGAATTTTCTACAGATCATTCAATATATGGTATATGCCAGTTGGTATATGGCAGTTTTTGGCCAGCCAACCATATGACGATATGTGGTGATCAGACTTCATTCCAGAAGTAATCAGATAGAAACCAAAAAAGATCGATGGAATAATAGTTGCAGTCAGTAAGAGCTTATTTTGTTTCCTGAACACAAATGTGATGAAGATAAATGCTAGTACGCAGATAGAAGAACCAGCCAAAAAATCTGAGGTATATCTGCGGCAGGGATTAGAGAGGAGTTCAGGCGAAAGATCTGATGGTTCAGAGAAGTTAAGGCCAATAATCAAGCATAAAAACAATGCAGCAATGATGGCGATTATTAAGCCCATAGGCGTCAGCTTTGGCGGTTTTGTTTCGCCATTATCGATTTCAGCGGCAGGTGCGGTGTATGGATTTCCAGTAGTCATGTATTCATCATGCTGTCTAAGGAACCTCTGCATTACCCCTGCTTTTACCGCTTGTCATCCTGCGCGCAGTCGCAGGACCCATGCAACGTCTGGATTCTGCGACTTCGCTTCGCTGCGCGCAGAATGACGAGAGGGGTTTTGCAGAAAATCCCTAACGTAGAAGGCGAGCGAACACCCGGCCGCGTAGCGGCGGGGTGTCCGCTTGAGTGCAATGTCAGGCACTATCCGCTCAGTCGGAATTGAGCTTTTTGTATTTGGCAAGCAGTTCGTCTTGCGATTCTTCGTTGTCCGGGTCTTTGGGAATGCAATCGACAGGGCAGACTTCTACGCATTGCGGCTCATCGAAATGGCCGACGCATTCGGTGCATTTTGCGGGATCGATCACGTAAACTTCGTCGCCCTGTGAAATCGCATTGTTGGGACATTCGGGTTCACAGACATCGCAGTTGATACATTCGTCAGTGATCATCAGAGACATGTCGTTGGTTCCTTTGTTGAATCAAATTTACGTTGTAAGCGTGAAAAGACAGTTTCGGGCACGAACTGGCTTACGTCACCACCGTGACGGGCGATTTCGCGCACGACGCTGGCTGCAAGATAACCATGTTCTTCGGCCGGGAGCAAGAACACGGTCTCCATCTCTGGATAGAGTTTGCAGTTCATTGCCACCATCCGGGCTTCGTACTCGAAGTCGGCCAGCGTGCGTACCCCGCGCACGACAATCCGTATTCCTCGTTCGCGCAGAAAATCCACGAGCAGGCAGTCGAAGCCGATGACCTGAACGTTGGGTATCGAGCGCAACACATCGGCGGCAATTTCGACACGTTCATCGAGCGAGAACAGGGTTTCCTTGCGGCTGGCTGCGACCGCGACGATGATTTGCTCAAACATCGAAGCCGCGCGGCGCACGAGGTTTTCGTGTCCAAGGGTGAAGGGATCGAAGGAGCCGGGGTAGGCCGCGATGGTGTCTTTCATGGTTTTTTCAGCCGCAGGGGTTTGACGTACTGGTTGTTCAGGAATGTTCGAGAAGATGAAAATGAACTTGCCCGGCACGGCCCCGTTTGAGCACACGCCATCCATTGAAGGGGTCAAGCGGCGTTTCAGCTTCAGCATACACCAAGCCGCCGGGAAGCATCACCCGATCCAGCAGGGGCATGATCCGTTCTATCAAACCTTGCCGGTAGGGCGGGTCGGCGAATGCTACATTGAATTGCCGCGTCGTGTAAGAGAGGAATTCTAGCGCATTGTTCCGCACAATCTCTACCTGCGTTGTCGCCAATTTTTCGGCGTTGCGCAGCAGGGCGGTGCAGGCGCGAGGGTCTTGTTCGACGAGCGTGACGGCAGTTGCGCCGCGCGAGGCGGCTTCAAAGCCGAGAATGCCGGTACCGGCAAAGAGGTCGAGGCAGGCGAGGCCGTCGAGCGTTTGCCCCAGCCAGTTGAACAGGGTTTCGCGCACGCGATCCGGCGTCGGTCTGAGGCCGGGGATGGCGGCGACGTCAACGAGCCGTGAACGCCACGTCCCGCCGATGATGCGAACGCGAGCGGTCACGGTTTGGTTGCGGCTTCCGCATCGCTCGCAGTTGCACTTCCGCCTTTGTCGCCGTCTCCGCCGGCAATGACAGTGATGAGGCGGTCGGGGAGCACGCGGCGGGCAAAGGCGTCGCGTACCGCTTCACGGCTTACGGCGTTCACGGCGCGCGGGTACTGTTCGAGCCAGTCGGGAGGCAGGCCGTAGAAGCCGATCATGGAGATGTAGCCGAGAATTTTGGCGTTGGAGTCGAGTCGCAGGCCGAACCCATTCACGATGTTGTCGCGCGCTGCTCGCAATTCTTTTTCGGTGGGGCCTTCGGTGATGAAGGTGGCGAGGGTGGTGCGCACGACGTCGAGGGCGAGCGCGCTTTGCGTCCCCTTGGTTTGCAGGCCGATCCGGAATGGGCCGGGTACGCGGCGGGGGTCGAAATAGCTGTGAATGTCGTAGGCGAGACCGCGTTTTTCGCGTACTTCCTTCATGAGACGCGAGGTGAACCCTCCGCCTCCGAGGATGTGATTGCCGACGAGCAGCGGAAAGTAGTCGGGATCGTCACGGCTCATGCCCGGCTGGCCGATGAGAATGTGCGCCTGAGCGGAAGGGTTGGCGATGCGCGTGGTTTGATCTTCCTTGGGCAGGGGAGGCGTGGGCAGCGATTCGACATTGCCGCCGGAGGGGAGATTTTGAGTTAGCGCGATGGCGATTTTTTCGGCTCCGGCACGGTCGATGTCGCCGACGATGGTGACGGAGGCGTTACGCGCGCTGTAGTAACGGGCATGAAAGGCGACGAGATCTTCGCGGGTAATTGCGGCGAGAGTTTTTTCATCGCCGTTGACACCGTAGGGGTGACCGGCGTAAATCGCGGCGTTGAAGGCCCTTGCGGCCAGCACTGCGGGTTTGGTGAGCGCTTCACGCAAATGGGCCAGCGCGCGGACGCGCTCGCGTTCGAGTACTTCTGCCGGAAACCGGGGTTTGGTGAGAACGATGGCGGCCAGGGCAACGGACTCGTCGCGCTCCCGTGCGGACGAAAGCGTGCGCAGAGTGAGACTGGCGCGGTCGTCGCTCGTGCTGCCGGCAAGGATCAGCCCGAGATCGGCAGCGCGTTCGGAAATGGCCTGTTCGTCGAGATCGTCCGCACCGGCGTCGAGCAGGGAACGGGTAAAACCGGCAAGGCCGCTTTTGTCTGCGGGGTCGAAGGCGCTGCCTGCGGCGAAGTCGACCTGGATATCGAGCATCGGCAATTCATGGCTGGCGACGAAGTGGACTTTTGCGCCGGTGGGGGCTGTCCATTGTTCGATGCGGGGGGCGGCCTGGACGAAGCCGGAAACGAAGGCGAGCGAAACCAGCGCCGGTGCGCGCAGGTGGCGAGTGAAGGACGTGACGAAAGTGGTAAAAAGACGCATATCGGAAAAACCTTGAGATAGGCTGGGATCAGGGTTGTTTTGGGGCGGGGCCGGATTCGGGCGCGGCGGCGGGCAGGGGGTCGAGACGGGCAGTGGTGAGACTGGCGTCGTCGAAGTAACGGCGGGCAACTTCGCGCACTTCCTCGGCGGTTACGGCGCGCAGCCCCGCCAGCAGCCGGATATCGTCGCGCCAGGACAGGCCGGTGCTTTCGAGTTGCCCGATTTCCATGGCCTGCCCCATGAGGGAGTCGCGCGAGTAGATGCGCGCGGCCAGTGCCTGGTTCTTGACGCGGTTCAATTCCTCTTCGCTCACGCCTTCATCCCGGATGCGCTGCAATTCGGCCTGCAAGGCGGCTTCGAGCGCCTCGATGGTTTGTCCGGGCGCGGGGGAACCTTCGAGGAGGAAGAGGGCAGGGCCGCGGTTGATGCCGTCGTAGGCAGCCCCGGCAGAGACGGCGATGCGCTGTTCGCGCACGAGGCGGCGGTTGAGCCGCGCGCCGTCGTAGCCGTCGAGGATTTCACCCAGCATCTGGAGGGCGAAGGCTTCACGGTCGGCGGCGGGATTGCGCAGGGACGGAACACGCCAGGCCATTGCGAGGTAGGGCAGTTCAGCCGGGGCGCGGACGGTGACGGATCTTGAGCCGATTTGTTTGTGCTCGTTGCTGATGCGGCGCGCAGGGAGCTTTGCGGATTTGATGATGCCGTAATGCTGACGGGCGAGTTTGAAAACGGCCTGATGATCGACGTTGCCGACGACGACGAGGGTGGCATTGTTGGGGGCGTACCAGTTTTTGTACCAGGTGCGCGCATCTTCGGTGGTCATGGTGACGAGGTCGGCCATCCAGCCGATGATCGGATGCTGGTACGGGTGAGCCTGGAAAACGGTTGCCATCAATTGTTCGTAGACAAGGGCGCGCGGGCGGTCGTCGGTACGCAGCCGCCGCTCTTCCTTGATGACTTCGATTTCGCGCGAAAAGGCATCGTCGGTGAGAGCGAGATTTTTCATGCGGTCGGCTTCGAGGGCCATTACCGTGCCGAGATGGGCAGGGGGAATCTGCTGGAAGTAGGCGGTGTAATCGCGGCTGGTGAAGGCGTTGTCGCGCCCGCCGAGAGCGGCGACGCGCGCGTTGAATTCGCCGGGGCCGACCTTGCGCGTGCCCTTGAACATCATGTGTTCGAGGACGTGCGCGACTCCGGTGACTCCTGTGGGTTCATCGATGGCGCCGCTACGGTACCAGACCATGTGCACGACGGAAGGAGCACGGTGGTCTTCGCGCACGACGACTTTCATGCCGTTGTCGAGCGTGGTTTCAAATGGGTTGGCCTGCGCGGGCAGCGTGACCGACAGGCAGGCGCAGGCAAGCGCCAGACGCCGGATCGAGCGGCGCAAAGTGAAAAGGGAGGGGAGAGAAGCAAAGGTCATGGAGCAATCCTGCATCTGTTAGAATTCGCGCGTTGTTCGTCGCGCGCCATGGAAAACATAACATCATAGCCGTATCCGGAGCAGTTTGGCGTGTATTGAAATTTCTCTTTGGTCTGATTTCTCATGTTTGGTTTCTCCAGAAAGTCTGTTTCACAAACCGATGCCGATTTTACCCGCCCCGCTTCGCCGGATGTTGCCTCTGCCGGTGAGCCGCCTGCCGATGCTGCGGCTCCCGTGAAACGCTCGTGGGCGGAACGCCTGAAATCAGGGCTGGCGCGTACCCGGCAGCAGTTGGGTGGCGGGTTGGCGAACCTGTTCGGGCGGCGCAAGATCGACGAGGATTTGCTCG
>JAITMK010000035.1 GCA_031277415.1 Azoarcus sp. | reverse complement strand
GATCCGCAAAGAGCGGGACTCGCAATTTTTTATGAGGAGATCTCACATGGAACACATCGAGCCCCTTGTCCACTCGCAAGCGCAAACACTGGCAGCGAACCGGCTCATTCGCAACACCTATACGCTGCTTGCGCTGACGTTGACTTTCTCGGTCGTGACAGCCGGTGCGGCAATACTCTTCAAACTTGAGGTCTTCAATACGTGGATCACGCTGCTCGGGTATTTCGGGCTGTTGTTCCTCACCACCAAATTCCGCAACAGCGGTATGGGCATCGTGTGTGTGTTCGCGCTGACAGGTTTCATGGGCCTGACACTGGGGCCGATCCTGTCGCTCTACCTCGACACGCCGAATGGCTCCCAACTGGTTATGCAGGCGTTGGGTGCGACCGCGGTTATCTTCTTTTCGCTTTCCGCCTATGCGCTCGTTACCCGCAAGGATTTTTCCTTCATGGCCGGGTTCCTCTTCGTGGGCATCCTGGTGGCCTTCTTCGCCGGGCTTGCGGCGCTTTTCTTTGGGATGTCCACTCTGTCGCTGGCAGTATCGGCGGCTTTCGTCCTGCTCGCCTCGGGTCTCATCCTTTACCAGACCAGTGCAATGGTAAACGGCGGTGAAACCAACTACATCATGGCGACCGTTACGCTTTATGTGTCGATTTACAACCTTTTCGTGAGTCTGTTGCACCTGCTGCGTGCATTCAGCGGTGACGATTGATTCGGAGTTCCGCAATCTGGAATATCGCCGCACAAGAAGGCTTCAGAGCGGTTTTTCCATGATGTAATCGTCCATTACAAAGCCGTTGCCGATGTCGGTAACGGCTTTGTTGCGTATACGAAAACCGTACTGCGTGTAGGCGTGGATGGCCTGTTCGTTTTGTTTGTTAACGGCCAGGATCATGGCGGGAAAGCCCTGCTCGCGGGCAAGCGCGGCGACATGGCTGACCAATGCCGCGCCAATGCCCTTGCGCTGCATGTCCGGATGAATATAGAGCTTGTCGAGCTTGAATTCGCCCTTGTAAGTCTCGCAGGCGGCAAATCCTGCAAGAACACCGTCCAGGTAAGCCTGGCGCAGCCATTTTTGCGGGTTTTCGGTCTCGGCGCGCAGGCGTGCATGGTCGTAGCGTTGCGCCAGCATATAGTCGATCTGTTCCGGTGTGATGATATCAGCATAGGCGTCGAGCCATGTCATCCTGGCGAGGCTGGCAATGGCGGGAACATCATCCGGCGCGATGGGACGGATATCGATGGACATGTAACTTTCCGTAAAAAGCAAAAAAGCAGCCTGGGCTGCTTTTCCTGTTCTTGCTCGTGGGCGGTTTTTTTATTTGCCCGGACGTGTGAGGTTGCCGTATTTTTGCCGGAAGCGCTCAACGCGGCCCGCAGTGTCGACGATCTTCTGCTTGCCGGTGTAAAACGGATGGCAGGAGGAGCACACTTCGACGTGCAGTTCGGGTTTGCTGAGGGTCGAGCGGGTCACGAACGCGTTGCCGCAAGAACAGGTGATGGCAACGTCCTTGTACTGGGGATGAATGTCCGCTTTCATGGTAAATCCTGACTTGGGCGGCGATTGTGACCGCCCTGTTAAAATTGGAACTTATCATTATCCCCAATCGCGCGCCTTTTTGCAATAAGCGCATGGAGAGCCTGTGAGCTATGCCAATTCACGTATTCCGGCGAGCGCCCAGCAAGGCGTACACAAGCATCTGGCAGAGAGGGTGCGCACCCATCTCGGCAACCCGTTCCGCAAACCGATTGCCGATGTCAGCCGCGCTGCCTACGATCATGCGCTGGCAGGATGGGACGGAAGCGCATCTTTGATTCTTGATGCCGGTTGTGGAGTAGGACACAGCACGATTGAACTGGCGCGAGCGTTTCCCGATCATTGGGTGATGGGTGTTGATCAGTCGGAGGATCGCCTGCAAAGGCGCAAGCCCTATCCCGAGGCGTTGCTTCCGACGAACATGGTCTTTGTGCGCGCCAATCTGGTCGATTTCTGGCGTTTGCTTGTCGACAACGGCTTGCAGTTGGCGCGACACTACATTCTTTATCCCAATCCCTGGCCGAAAATTGGGCATCTCGGACGGCGTTGGCCCGCACATCCGGTGTTCCCGTTCATTCTGCGCCTCGGAGGCGTGCTCGAATGCCGCAGCAATTGGCCGGTTTATGTGGCCGAGTTCGCCCAGGCCCTGGAACTGGCGCTGGGCCGCCCAGTGGCATGGGAGACGTTCGATGCCGCGCGTCCCCTGACACCGTTTGAACGCAAGTACCGCGATTCAGGACAAACGCTATATCGTTTGCGTGTTGATCTCGATGCAGCAGTCCCGGATGCGGAATAGGCGAAATCTCCGTCATTGAAGTCGGGATGATTCGAAGCCCTGCCATGCGTCAGAGGCTACAATGATGGATACGTTTTGCTCCATCCGGAGGTAAACCGATGTCCTCTTGTTCCGAGTCCTCTTCTTTGTTGCTTGGTGATGAAGAGCGGGATGCTCTGGAAGCCATTCTCGTTTCGGATGCCGTGCCGGAAGATTGCATGGATCTCGAAATGCTTGATGGGTTCCTGGCGGGTGTGCTCCTGTCGCCCGTGGTGATCGAGCGTGAGTGCTGGTTGCCGGAAATCTGGTCGGTGTACGGAGACGCAGATTTTGGCGCGGGCGATGCCGTGCAGCGCGCGATCCGGCTTGTACTGGCTTACTACAACGAGATGACTGCCACGCTCGGGCGTGGAGTCTCCCCTGATCCGTATCGGGAAATTCCCGGCGCGAACTGGGAACCGTTCTGTTTCGCCGTCGAAGAAGGCGATGATTCGCCGGGAATCGGCGAAGGGTGGATTGGCGGTTTCACGCACGGCCTCGAACTGTGGCCCGAGGATTGGCAGGCAGGGCTTCCCGCCGAAATCGCTGACGATGTGCAAAGTGCCTTGCAACGGATCATTGCGCCGTGGGAAGGTGATGAGGCCGATATCGCCGACAACGAGACGCGGCTTGGCTGGCTGGAAGCCGCAGGCGAAGCGGTCAACAGCATTTTTGTGCAGTGGCGTTCCATCGGCCTGCCGGAGCCGGAACCAATCGAACCGGAAGTGTCATTTTCATCTTCGCCGAAGGCGGGGCGGAACGATCCCTGCTCCTGCGGAAGCGGGAAGAAGTACAAAAAATGCTGTGGAGCCGATCATGGTTGAACACGAGCGAAAATCCAGGATGATTCAAAGCGGAGGCCGTTGATGTCAGCATCGACCACATTCATCCTGCGAGCAGTATTGCTACCTCCTGCGTATATCGGATCTATCGCGCCCTGCGATTTCTTCGATGGAAACGGAAGCCTGTTGCTGCGCGAGGGTGTGCTGATCAGTGAAGATATCCAGAAAAAACTGACCAATCGCCGTCTGTTCTGTAATGCCCAACAGACTGCGGCAATCACGACCGATGATCCCTTGTACACGCTGATCACCATCGGCAGGAAACTCGCCGTGGCCGATGTGGCGCTGAGTGCGGATGGCATCTTCAGCGTCGATGCGTGCCAGGAGCTTGCCGAATCTGTCTATTTGAGCTGGCAATTCGACCCCGATGCCTGCATCGGTTTCATGCGCGTGGCCAACCCCGGTACACCGAGCGTATGCCAGGCGATTCTTGCGGCCCTCTTCGTTGCCGAACTGGGTGTCGCGCACGCGTTTGCCCGTCATGAAATCATCGGCCTGATGGGTTCGGCGCTGACGATGAATCTGGGAAGCATGGCGTTGCACGACGAAATGGCGGAACTTGCGGGGCCATTGCCCCATTCTTTCCGGCAACTGGTCGTCAGGCACCCGGATCAGGCTGCCGAAATCCTGTTGAGCATCGGTGTTCCTCAAGTCTGGTCACGCGCGGTGCTGCAACACCATGAGAACCTCAACGGCAGCGGCTATCCCAACGGGCTTTCCAGAGGCAACATTACTCTGGAAGCGCGCATGTTGCGACTGGTCGATATCTTCGCTGCCCGTCAGCGCGTGCGGCGCGGGCGTGGTCCCTTGTACTGGAACCTGTCTCGCGCGCGTAACCTGCCCGGATTGACCGAGCAGATTTTCGGGGCCGATCTCAATGTGCTCGATATCAGTCTGGCGCGTCTCCTGATGGGGCGGCTTGGCCTGTTCCCGCCCGGCAGTATCGTGCGTCTGTCCAACGGCGAAATGGCAATCGTCAGCCGTCGCTCCTACGATCTCGTGCGCGACGCGACGCTCGCCCCGCGCGAAGTCTGGTCGTTCCTCGATGCCAACGGGCAACCACGCCCTGTCCCGCGCGCCCGACGCATCAGCCGTGTGGGGCCGCACGATTTCCGCATTCTTGCCTATGCCCATGACGATTTGCCCCGCCTGCCTCCCTATGACTGGCCTGTCGTCTGGGGCTACTACGGTCAGACGCAATAACGGCGCCGGGGTTATTCACGAAACGCAGGTAGTGTCTCAGTTTGAATCACGGTCTTCTTTCGGTTGGATGTTGGGATTCGCTTCGCTCGTCCCAACCTACGCGGGCTCCCGCGAGCGGGAGAGGGTGTCTCGAAGGGGCGGGAGAGGGAGACACCACCGAAACGCATGAGACGTTGACTCCGGATGCCGGGTGTTATACCCTCACCCTCCTTTTGTGGTTGACAAACCGCAGTTAGCCACGAGCTTGAATCAACCGCCGAGGCGGCCCGTGGTGGGCTGCCTCGGTTTTTTGGAATTCTTAAGCATATGCCAACAATTAACCAGCTTGTCCGCAAGCCGCGCCAGGTGGAAGAAGCCAAGAGCAAAGTGCCCGCACTCGATGCGTGTCCGCAGAAACGCGGAGTATGCACCCGTGTGTACACCACGACGCCGAAAAAGCCGAACTCCGCGTTGCGTAAGGTTGCCAAGGTGCGCCTGACCAACGGTTTCGAAGTCATCTCTTACATTGGCGGCGAGGGCCATAACCTGCAAGAGCACTCCGTGGTACTGATTCGCGGAGGCCGTGTGAAGGATTTGCCTGGCGTGCGTTACCACATCGTGCGCGGTTCCCTCGATCTGCAAGGGGTAAAGGATCGCAAGCAGTCGCGTTCCAAGTACGGCGCCAAACGTCCGAAGAAGGCCTGACCTGGCCAACGCATATTTATTGAGAGGTTGTTTCCATGCCGCGTCGTCGAGAAGTTCCGAAACGTGAAATCCTGCCCGATCCCAAGTTTGCGTCGCAGGATGTCTCCAAGTTCATCAACGTCATCATGCATTCCGGCAAGAAGTCAGTGGCCGAGCGCATCGTTTATGGCGCGTTCGAGCACATCACTGCCAAGGCGGGCAAGGATCCGCTGGAGGTGTTCTCCACCGCAGTAGCCAACGTAAAGCCGGTCGTCGAAGTCAAGAGCCGCCGCGTCGGCGGCGCGAATTATCAGGTGCCGGTTGAAGTGCGTCCGTCCCGCCGTATGGCGCTGTCGATGCGCTGGCTTCGTGAAGCCGCGCGCAAACGCGCCGAAAAGTCGATGGCGCAACGGCTGGCCGGCGAGTTGCTCGAAGCAGCAGAGGGACGTGGGGCGGCAATGAAAAAGCGCGATGAAGTGCATCGGATGGCTGAGGCCAACAAGGCATTCTCGCATTACAGGTTCTGATCGTCCCGATCAGTAACGAATCGGGCCCTGTGAAGGGCTCGATTGTTTTGTAACGCTTTAAGACATTTCGCAATAGCGGTAACAAAAGGCAGGATAAACATCGTGGCCCGCAAGACACCCATTGAGCGATACCGCAACATTGGTATTTCCGCCCACATCGACGCCGGTAAGACGACGACGACCGAGCGTATTCTTTTCTACACCGGCGTCAATCACAAACTTGGCGAAGTGCACGATGGCGCGGCGACCATGGACTGGATGGATCAGGAGCAGGAGCGTGGCATCACGATCACTTCTGCCGCGACCACATGTTTCTGGAAGGGGATGGATCTGAATTTCCCCGAGTACCGCTTCAACATCATTGACACGCCGGGGCACGTCGATTTCACCATCGAAGTGGAGCGTTCCATGCGCGTGCTCGACGGCGCGTGCATGGTGTATTGCGCGGTTGGCGGCGTGCAGCCCCAGTCCGAAACGGTGTGGCGCCAAGCGACCAAGTATAAGGTTCCGCGTCTGGCGTTCATAAACAAGATGGATCGCTCCGGTGCGGATTTCTTCAAAGTCGTCGAGCAGATGAAAACTCGGCTCAAGGCAAATCCCGTGCCCGTCGTCATTCCCATTGGCGCAGAAGACAAATTCCTGGGCGTGATCGATCTCATCCAGATGAAAGCCATCTACTGGGACGAAGCCTCCCAGGGGATGAAGTTCGACCGCCGCGACATTCCCGCCGATCTGCTCGATGAAGCCAAAACCTGGCGTGAACAGATGCTTGAAGCGGCCGCCGAAGCTTCCGAGGAACTCATGAACGAGTACCTTGAAAACGGCGACCTGCCCGAAGAAAAAATCAAGGCTGGTTTGCGTCAGCGCACGATTGGCTGCGAAATTCAGCCCGCGCTGTGCGGCAGCGCCTTCAAGAACAAGGGCGTGCAACGCATGTTGGACGCGGTCATCGAATTTTTACCTTCGCCGGTCGATATTCCGCCGGTTCAAGGGATGGATGACCACGACAAGGAAGTGACCCGCAAGGCCGACGATGGCGAGAAATTCTCCGCGCTCGCTTTCAAATTGATGACCGATCCTTTCGTCGGGCAATTGACTTTTGTGCGCGTCTATTCGGGTACCCTCAATTCCGGCGAGACCGTGTTCAACCCGGTCAAGAACAAGAAAGAACGCATTGGGCGCATCCTCCAGATGCACGCCAATGAACGCGAAGAAATCAAGGAAGTGCTCGCGGGCGACATTGCCGCCTGTGTGGGTCTGAAGGATGTCACGACGGGCGAAACGCTGTGTGACCCCTCCTCGCCGGTCATTCTCGAACGCATGGTTTTCCCCGAGCCGGTCATTCACGTTGCCGTCGAACCCAAAACCAAGGCCGATCAGGAAAAAATGGGCATTGCCCTGGGCCGTCTGGCGGCAGAAGACCCCTCGTTCCGCGTTCGCACCGACGAAGAATCCGGTCAGACCATCATCTCCGGGATGGGGGAGCTGCACCTCGAAATCATCATCGACCGCATGAAGCGCGAATTCAACGTTGAAGCCAACGTCGGCGCGCCGCAGGTAGCCTACCGGGAAGCCATTCGCAAGGCCGTCGAGCAAGAGGGCAAATTCGTCAAACAGTCCGGCGGACGCGGTCAGTACGGTCACGTCTGGCTCAAGCTTGAGCCGAACGAGGCCGGTAAGGGTTACGAGTTCATTGATGCCATCAAGGGCGGTGTGGTTCCGCGCGAATACATCCCCGCCGTCGACAAGGGCTTGCAGGAAACTTTACCGAACGGCGTGCTCGCGGGTTTCCCCGTGGTGGATGTCAAGGTTACGCTGTTCGACGGCTCCTACCACGATGTTGACTCGAACGAAAATGCCTTCAAAATGGCAGCTTCGATGGCCTTCAAGGACGCGATGCGCAAGGCCAGCCCGGTTCTGCTTGAGCCGATGATGGCCGTGACGGTGGAGACGCCGGAAGACTACATGGGCAACGTCATGGGCGATCTCTCCGGGCGGCGTGGCATCATCCAGGGCATGGATGACCTGCCGGGCGGGATGAAAGAAATCAAGGCCGAGGTGCCGCTGGCCGAAATGTTCGGCTACGCGACCCAGTTGCGCTCTCTCACCCAGGGGCGCGCGACCTATTCGATGGAGTTCAAGCACTACGTCGAAGCGCCCAAGAGCGTGGCCGAAGCTGTTATCAACAATCGCAAGTAACAACGACTGAACACGAGGAACCAGCAATGGCTAAGGGAAAGTTTGAACGGACAAAGCCGCACGTAAATGTGGGCACGATCGGTCACGTAGACCACGGCAAGACGACGCTGACGGCGGCGATCACCTCGATCCTGTCGAAGAAATT
>JAITMK010000168.1 GCA_031277415.1 Azoarcus sp. | reverse complement strand
GTGTTGTCGCTGGCGGCGTGTGGTGTGTTCGTTGCGTTGTCGTTTGGTTTGAGCAAGGCGGCGGCGCAGCAGATCGTGCGCTCGGATGCGGCGGCGGCTGATCGCACGGTGGATTTGATCTTGAATCCTCGCCCCGGCAATGCGCTGTGCTGGGATGCGCTGCGTTTGACGCGCGAGGCAGACACGATGCGCGCCGAGCGCGCGGTGGTGGCGTTGCCGGCTGGTGCGCCAACCTGTGGCGGTGAAGCGCCGCTGGCGTGGACCACGGTGGCGAGCCTTTCCATTCCCGAGCTGGCGCGTCTGTCGGCGCAGAACTGTTCGGTGCGCGCGTGGTTGCAGTTTGGGCGTGCGCCGTCGATCGAGGAGGGTTTGATCGGCGATCTGCGCTTTTCGCAATCGGTGCGGGGTGGGGATTTTACGGCGATGCGGATAGATGAGAGCGCGGGGGGAACATGCCCGCCGTATCTGACGAACTGGGTGCCGCCGCGCAGTGACCTGCTGGGCGATGGCGCTGGCGGCGCATCGCTTGCGCAGTAGCAACCGAAGCTGCTACATCGTGTGCTTGGCTTGCGGCCAATCGACGGTCCAACTGGCATCCTCGCCGATGCACGCCTTGGCGAACTGAGTTTGACTGCGCAGCGGAGCAAGGCCGGGACTTTCGGCGAAAAAACGGCGTGAAATCGACCGTCATCACGCCACCGCCGACAAGGTGAACGTGCGGTGGCAGGTGGTCACGAATACGAATGCAGTGGCGGCGTGCGCGTCCAAACGATGGGTTGCATCGACGCGCTCTTGTGCAAGACCTGCGCAAAGCGGTTGACGTATCAAGCTCTCATTGCGTAAAAGACTCTCATCCAATCAGTAATCTGTTCCACATGGCAAAAGCGAAAATTTCCTTCGATGAGGCTATTGAGAAGATCAAGGCAACCCCGGCGGGGAAAGAAGCCTCCATGTATGGTCCGATCAGGGATTTGTTCATCCATGTCCTCGACTATCCCGCAGCCGACGTGGATATTGACACCAGCGGCGAAGGTGGACGACCTGACGTGACGGTTCGCGCCCCTGCCGGGTATCGTGATCCGAGCGGAAAGAATGTCAAGATCGACTGGATCGTGGTCGAGGCCAAGGACGAGCACAATTGCTTCCTCGACGCGGGGCAAAGAGAAACCATCTTTGGCAAGAAGTCCAAATACGTCGGCACACACACGGCGTGGTTCGTCATGATCGAACCGACCTGTCTTGTCTTGCGTTACGTTGGTGGTGGAGACCTATCGGCAGCGGCAGATATTGTCATCGTCCTAGCCGGATTGACTGAGGCAGAGTTTCAGGCAAAGACCGTTGCCCTGAAGGCCGAATCGGCTGGCGTGTCTCAGCAGTTGGAACAATTCAGGAACGGTGACTCTTCCATTATCGCCGTGGAAAAGCTCTGGTCGAAGGACGCCGCATCCAAGCGCCAGGTCGAACAGGCAAGATTGAGCCGCAAACGATTCTTCCGCCAGATTCAGGAATCGACCATCCATCTGCAAGCGGCCGTGTCCGGTGCATTGGCGCGATTGGAGGAGGAAATCGACGAATACGCTGGCATGGCCAATGCCTTCTGGGGCGAGTTCGGCAAGGCTGATGACGGGTTTGACGAACATTCCTTGATTCTGCGAGGGCGACCGGAAGGGCCGGACAATGCGCGCAAACATGACCGCGAGGCTGCACGCCTGAAACGTGTGTTCGCCAAAGCCCCGCATGTTGCCCGCCTTGCCTTGACGGGCTTGCCGCAATTTCAGTCCAGAACCGGCGTGGACGACGCCAAACTGCATGAACTGTTCTCGATTGAAACGGCCAACCTGATTCTTGCCCGCGTACTGCTGCTGCGATTCTTCGAGGATCACGGCTTCTTTGGCGCGATGAGGTATGTCTGTAATGGCGGTGTCGCCGCGTTTCAGGAAATGAAGATGTATTTCAAGGAAAGCTATGCGAACCTGCTAGAGTATGCCTATCACCGCGGTAGTCGGCTTTACGCCTCAGCCTTCGAGGCGACCGAACTAGACTGGATTTTCGGTTCCGGTGACGATGCCTTGTCCAGTGCCATCGAACTGACACTGTTCCGGTTTTCCCGCTACGACTTCAAGACCGTCAAGGGCGACATCCTCACCGGCATCTATGATCGCTTCATGAACCGCGACCAGCGCAAGAAACTGGGCGAGTTCTACACGCCGCCATCCATTGCGCGCTACATGGTTAAGCGCATGGGCGTGTCGAGATACAGCAAAGTCTTTGATCCGGCCTGCGGCTCGGGGACGTTCCTGATCGAGAGCTACCGTGCGATGATCGGCAACGATCTGGAACGCGGTGCTGCAGAGTATACCGACATCCTTTCTGCATTCAGTCGCATTGCGGGCAACGACCTCAACACCTTCTCGGCAGTGTTGAGCCAGATTCAGCTTCTATGGCAAATCCTTGCCCTCAAGGACGACATCGAGCAGTGCGGGTTCCCCGATCTGCTGGTGACAGCAAAGGTCAATTCGCTGGTCGAGGGCGATCACTGGACGGCACTGGATCGTTTCGCCGAAATCGATGTTCAGGAGTATGACGCGGTGATTGGCAATCCGCCGTATGTCCGGGCAGAGCGAAGCGCTCAGGCACTGGATGAACGTTCGCAGCAGGAGTTCGAGCGCTCGCGCAACGAGTTCCCCGGTGTTTCCAGCAAGCTCAACGCTTATGCCTTGTTCCTTTACCGCGCGCTGGATCGTTGGGCAAAACTTGCTAAGAGCATCTAACAAAATGAATTTTTCATAGAGCGCCAGCAGATCATGGCGCAGCCGAGTTTGAGGAACGCTTCATGGATATCTGCTCTGCGTTCGTAGCGCACTCGCAGTCGGCGA
>JAITMK010000145.1 GCA_031277415.1 Azoarcus sp. | reverse complement strand
CCGGTGGCGGTTTTGACCTTGACGTCGAGGATGCCCTGTTTGTCGTCGGGCTTTTTGCCACGCAGGTGCGGGTCGACGAGCACGATGTCCAGAAGATCTTCGGGGGGCAGATCAAGCGTGGCCTTGAGGAAATCGGTCAGCGGGCCGGTGTTTTGGGCGTCACCGAAAATAAACTTGAAGACCCTATCGTTGCGGGGTGAGAGGAAGGGGTGAGGCATGCCGAGTTCTCCGGGTTGTTTCATACAGCATATGCTATATGAAACGATAACTCAAGATGCTGTTGTATTTTTTGTAAGAAATCGCAGGATCCACGCAGCGTCTGGATTCTGCGACTTCGCTGCGCGCTGCAATGACGGGAGGGGTTTTGCCGTCGTGCTCTTTCTAACCCCGACAGGAAGCTCGCACAGGTTGGGGTGATGAAGGAACCCCAACATCATGATTGAATCCTCGCCTGCGCGGATAACGCATTCTGTAGGGGTGTTGCACGCAACGCCCTTGCATCCACCGACATGCGGCGGGGTTTTACAAGGGCGTTGCACGCAACGCCCCTACGGAGCAATGGTTTCCTCACGCGGCAGAGACTGAATTTTCTCTCTGGAAAGCCCTGTCAGCGCCATGATGTCCTCGATGGGTAAGTTCTTTTTCAAGGCAGCAATGGCAACGGATGGATGTCGTTTTCATAAGAAAAATAGAAGACGCGATGGATGGGATTATGGCGCGGGCTTTGCCACAAAGGCTTGTTTTTCATGGCGATCAAACCCCGCTTGTTCGTAGAATCGCAGCGTCGCTTCGTCCTTGCGGCCCGTAAGCAGCATTACTTTGTAGCAGCGCTGGTGCCATGCTTCGGCAAGTGCGTGCGAGAGAACTGCCTTGCCCCAGCCATGACCGCGATGTGCGGCATGAGTGACAACATTCTCGATCACGCCGTAGGGACGGCAGGCGCGTGTAAGGTTCGGGATGACCGTGAGCGTGCAACTCGTGACGAGGATTCCGGAAGCAAAGCCGCCAAAGTATTTGATGCGCGGATTGGCAAGAGCTTCCGACCAGACGGCCTCGACGGTTGCGCCGGATGGCAACGGATCGTCGTACTCGTGAAGATGTGCGTACAAGACGAGCAGCGAAGGAAGCTCGTGGGATTGCAGTTCTCGGATGTTCATGCGGTTCGGGAACTTCTGATTTATTCTGTTCGCCCTGAGCCTGTCGAAGGACGAGTGGCGCATTTACAAGGGCTTCGACAGGCTCAGCCCGAACGGTTGTGGGTTGTTCAGAGTTTTTAAGGTGTCCTATTGGCGCATGGGCAGGCCTTGTGCCTATAGGGTAACGTAAACAGGGCAACCACAAGGGTTGCCCTTACACCTGGCAATTGGAATGGGGTTTTGCAGATAATCCTCAGGTATCACCGTCAAAAGATAGACTTCTTGCCTTTGTGCGGGTCTTTAACGGTAATTCCCCAGTACATTACATCATTATATTTGCAATGAAACTGCATTGCTTGAAGTCTCTTTGAATAGCGGTCTTTGATGGCATCGTAATGTGGATGAGTGTGTGCGTTGTTAATTACATTTGTCAATATCGCTCTCCCTGCTATCGGGGCAATAATAGTAGAACACAACAAATCAGTTATTTGTAAGCAAGCGTGATTGTTGCTCATTCCAAACGTTGTAGTCTCTTCAATAGACGGGTACGCATCGCCGCCCCTGCTACTTTTGTGCTTTTGTGTAAAAACAGAATGAGATACATACTGATTGCGTTGCGGATCACGAAAATCTGCAATCATCAATCCTCGTGATTTATTCTCGATGAGAAATTTCTCAAAACGAAGGGCTATATTCTGCACAGTCATCGTGTATATGGACTTGTCATCAATCGTTTTCCCAAATTCTTTTATCCATATTCGCCCTACGATTTTTACGCTATACTTTTTACAAAGTGCGAATACATCATCTAAAAAACGGAAACGATGTTGAACAATCTTGCTCGATAGCGCATTCTTCCGAATGTTAGTTCTGACGTCTGACCCCTTAATTTCAAGAGTTAAAGCGTCAAGATCGTGATTCGCATTAGCGAACAGATTAGGATAGTATTTCCGCTTGATAGTAATAAAGCTATTTGTGAGTTTGCTGATTTTTGCAGCATCTACAAAAAGCCCTGCGACAATCAACATAGGTTGAACTGCGTCAGTCGCAGTAGAAATTGCTTGAGAATCCCCCGACTCATCGACATAACAGAAGTGCATACACCGGCCTTAAAATGAAACAGCCACCTATCGGTGGCTGTGGTCTGCTTTCGCAGCGTGTGCGGCCAGTGTCAACCGGCCGCGATAGCAACCCGTAGAGGGGCCGCGCTTCCATTCTACACGATCTGTTGCCGACATCAAACTGAAATTTGGAGCCTTCAAAACTGATCGTACGATAGCCGTAGCCCGTCGTACTCGTGAAGATGTGCGTACAAGACGAGCAGCGAAGGAAGCTCGTGGGATTGCAGTTCTCGGATGTTCATGCGGTTCAGCGTTATCCGGCGCGCTTTTGCGCACCCGGGTTGAGTGAATCGTCAGGCTGTATCTGAAGCGAGCAGGATTTCCCGAATCCGTTTGTACTCTTCCAGCCGTTCATAATCCTTCCGTGTGGGATGGGGGATTCTTGATAAATCCATGTTATCCGCGTTGTCAGCCAGCTTTACCGCACGAGCGACAGGGTTTGCTGCCGCTCGCGTTGCAGCTTCAATGCGAAGCTCGCCCTGGCGCTTGGTGAGCGCCTCTACGGCGGCGATGATTACTTCTGAGAATCCCCATTCAGTCAGTTGATCGAGCGTAACAGGCGAGTCCTCGACGACATCATGCAGCACGGCAACGATTCTTTCGTCCGGAGTGCTGACCCGAAGCATGACCCGGAGCGGATGGAGTATGTAGGGCTGCCCGGCCTTGTCCAATTGGCCTGCATGAGCTTCGGCAGCGATACCTATTGCGCGTTCGAGAGTTGACATGGTTGTAGAGTACTTCGTTTTCCTTTATGGATAACGTTCAGGGCAAGCGGCGGCCAAAGGCCGTCCACTTGAGTGCGAAGCAGGACATCGATGGTGCTGATCCGGACGTCAGCGGTCATAATACAGATCAAATGCCATAAGATCCTCTCATGAACTATTTCATCCTTATCGTTCTTGCCGTCCAGGCTGTTTTGGGCGCTTATTTGGGCTGGCGTTGCCGTTGGGCGTTCGGCGCTGTGCTGCCGTCATGGCTTATGAATGGGTATGTGTTCTGGCCGCTTGCTGCGTTGGCGGTCATGAGCTTTCCGCTGGTTCATTTTTCTGGCCGTCTGCTCGGTGTGGCGTTGCCGCCATGGCTGCTTTTTGGCACCGCCGTTCTGTATGGCGCATTGGCGATTGCTTTTGGCATGGTATTGATTGCGGATGTGCTGGGGCTGATTGCTCGCCGTTTGCCTTTTTTGCAGTCCGCGTGCGGGTATGTTCGCCAGCATCCGCATCATCTCGGTTTTCTCATATTGGGTATCGTCGTCCTGCAGGTTGCCTGGGGGCTTTACCGCGCGCATACGCCGCGCGAAACGCATTTTTCGGTGGCCGTTCATAAGCCGTTGAAAAACGGCGAGAAGCAATTGCGCATCGTTCAGCTTTCCGATCTGCACGTCGGGCGCTACAGTTCCGCGACGCTGATGCAGGAGATGGTTTCTCGCGTCAACCGCCTGCAACCGGATGTGATCGTTATCACCGGCGACGTCATCGACAACTCGGTCAAACCGTATTTCGATCAGGAGATGCCTCGCATTCTGGGCGAACTCAAAAGCCGCTATGGCGTTTACGCCGTTGTGGGCAACCACGACTATTTCGGCGAATCGCCGAAACTCAGTATCGACGCCTATACCCGTTCCAACATGCGCGTCTTGCGCGACGAAGTTCTTTACCTCGAAGAACCGGGCATCACATTGATCGGGCGCGACGATATGGTTCGCGGTTCCCGTGCATTACCTCCGGGCGCTTTGCCGGATGCCGCCGGACGGCGGGCACCGCTGGCCGCGCTGACGGCGCGCGCCGATCCGGCAACGCCGTGGATTTTGCTCGATCACCAGCCACGCGAAATCGACGAAGCCATTGAGCAAAAAATCGACCTGCAATTTTCCGGCCATACGCACGGCGGCCAGTTTTTCCCGATCAACCTCATCGTCAAATATCTTTATAAAAACCCGTGGGGACTGCTGACGCAGGAGAATTATTCGCTGATCGTCTCCTGCGGCTTCGGCACCTGGGGGCCGCCGCTACGGTTTCCCAGCTATGCCGAAATCGTTGTTGCCGACGTTTCGTTTTAGTCTTTTGCCCCCGTAGAGGCGGCATCCTGCCGCCCGGTATGTTGCACATTCGTTCACACAATTCACCGGGCGACCGCAGGTCGCTCCTACGTAAATTTCAGTGAAATCCGTTCTTTTGACATTTCGCTTTTTGCCTTTAAGTCTTTATGATTGCACTGCGTATTTTGACTTGAGGAAACAACATGCCAGTAAAGATAATCCAGGGAACGCCGTCGGCGTATGCCTATCCATTGCTGATCAAGCAGCTTCTGCATACACCGCTGGCTGCGGCGCCTGATCAGGAAATCACCTATAAGGGGAGCGTCCGTTATACCTACCGCACGTTCAGGGAACGTATCGGGCGTTTGGCCAGCGGTCTGGCCAGCCTTGGCGTTGAGCCGGGGGAGACGGTCGCCATCATGGATTGGGACAGTCATCGCTACCTGGAAGCCTTCTTTGCCGTGCCGATGATGGGCGCAATCCTGATGACGGTGAATGTCCGCCTGAACGCCCAGCAGATTCTTTATACGCTCAATCACGCCGGTGCCGACGTACTGCTGGTCAACCGCGAATTTTTTCCTTTGCTGGAGCCGCTCGTCGAACGGCTGGAAAGCATACGCCGTTTCGTGCTGATCGACGACGAGCAGGGGTCGCTCGAAGGGCCGGTAAACTTTGCTGCCGAATACGAGGCGCTGCTGGCCGACGCCGATCCGGACTACGTCTTCGAGGACTTCGACGAAAACGCGCAGGCCACGGTGTTCTACACCACCGGCACTGCCGGATTGCCGAAAGGCGTCAGTTTCAGCCATCGTCAGCTTGTCCTGCACACGCTGGGGCTCGCTACCTCGATTGCCGCTGCGGAAGCTGGATCGCCAATCAGCACCGCCGATGTGTATATGCCGCTCACGCCGATGTTCCACGTGCATGCCTGGGGCTTTCCCTACGTCGCTACGATGCTTGGGTTGAAGCAGGTCTATCCGGGACGTTACGTACCGGGCAGCCTGCTGAAGCTCATCGTTGACGAACGGGTCACCTATTCGCACTGCGTCCCGTCGATCATGCAGATGCTGTTCGCCCATCCCGGCTCGGAGTCCTTCGACCTTTCCGGCTGGAAAGTGTTGATCGGCGGATCGGTCATGTCCGAAACGCTGGCTCTGGCTGCTCTGAAACGCGGTGTCAGTCTGGTGGCCGGCTACGGCATGTCCGAGACCTGCCCCGTGGTGACCATTGCCCATATCAAAGTACAGGACATCCAGGGGCCGGAGGAAGAACAGGTGCGCCTGCGGTGTAAGACAGGTCTGCCGTTGCCGCTCGTGGACTTGCGCATTGTTACGCCGGAAATGGCGGACGTTCCGCATGACGGGGTGGCGGTCGGCGAAATCGTGCTGCGCGCGCCATGGCTGACACAGGAATATCTGCACGCGCCGCAGGTGTCGGAAAAGCTGTGGGCGGGCGGTTACCTGCATACCCAGGATATTGCCAATATCGATGCGCGTGGCTACGTCAAGATTACCGACCGTCAGAAGGACGTGATAAAGATCGCTGGCGAATGGGCCTCCTCGCTGGAGCTCGAAGATATTCTGAACAGCCATGAAGCCGTGCATGAATCGGCGGTGATCGGCATACCCCACGAGAAGTGGGGCGAACGCCCCCTGGCCCTGGTGGTGCTCAAGCCGGATTACGTGGGCAAAGTGACGGAGCATAAAATCCGCGCTTACGCGGTCCATCTCATCGAAGTCACCCATGTGTCGCGCTACGGTATTTTGTTGCAAGTGCGTTTCGTCCCGGAACTGGTGAAAACCAGCGTAGGCAAACTGAACAAGCGCGCAATGCGGGAGGCCATCCTGGAGCAGCATCCCGACAGCCAGTCGGCCAACCCGGAAACCTGAGGACCTCTGCATTACTGGCATCCCGCCCCCACTCCCGGCAATTGGGGCGGGGTTTTGTAGGGGCGTTGCACGCAACGCCCCTACAAAACCGTGCATGTTCGACGTTTTTCTCGTCATTCCCTTGTGATGAGCGGGAATTCAGAATGTATCCACTTGAATCGAAATCGCTAACAGGTTGCTCAAAAACTATTTTACAGAGCCCGTAGGTTGGGATGAGCGAAGCGAATCCCAACATCCAACCAGCCACAAAAACGTTGGGTTTCGCAAGCTCAACCCAACCTACGCCCAACCCGCCATCCTTCGCAGTAGCTGCCTCTTCTCTGAACAAAGCCGTTTATTACCCAGGTACGCAGTTTGAGGTTTTTCATCATTTTGGAATCCTCTTCGTATTATCATTCGTACTAGGGAATATCTGCATTACCCCTGCTTTCACCGCTTGTCATCCTGCGCGCAGTCGCAGGATCCATGCAACGTTTGGATTCTGCGACTTCGCTTCGCGGTGCGCTGCAATGACGGGAGAGGTTTTGCAGATGTTCCCCAGGTAAGCGTCAAGTTCAGGGAGCAAGAGCTACTTTGCGAGACATGTGTCACTCTACGAGAGCGGCGTCATAAAAGATGAGGAGTATTTCCTCTTTGCGGTATTCGAAATTCAAGTTTATGTGGCGTTGGTTTGATGGGTACGTCGCCATCCGGGCGCCCATAGTGGGGGCATTTCTATAAATGGATTCATCCGCAGCAGTCGGCCCGTCGCCATCATCGAAGCTGCGGCGCATTGTCCGCCCGCTCATATGGGCTGTTTTTGCGCTGCTTCTGTATTCCGGTGTGGGGTTCATCGGCATTCCATTGTTTGCAAGGTATTACGCGCCGCAATTCCTGGGCGATCTGCTCGGACGCACGGTGTCTATCGAAGAGGTTGCTTTCAATCCCTTTACTTTGGCGGCTGAATTTCGCGGCCTGAAGGTCATGGAGGATATGAAAGGCGATCACGGCGAAGGTTCCGCTGTGTCGGCCCTGGGGTTCGACCGGCTCATGGTCAATTTCGAAATTTCGTCACTTTGGCACGGTGGGCCGGTGGTGCAGGAACTGGCGCTGGGGGCTCCCTATGCCCGGTTGGTGAGGCTTGCCGAAGGGCGTTATAACTGGTCGGACGTGTTCGAGCGGCTTGTGCCGCTGCTGCAAGCGGAGGGTGATCCCGCTTTGTTTTCGGTCGCCAATATTCACGTCGAAGACGGATCGATAGAACTGGAAGACCGCGTGACCGATGCCACGCATCGTGTCTCCAATCTGAAGCTGGGAATCCCTGTTGTCTCCAGGTTGTCGGTCAAGGCGGAGGTCTTCATCGAACCGGATTTGTCGATGGAACTCGATGGGCAGCTCCTGGCTGCGAAGGGACGGCTGGACCCGCTTCCGGACGGGTTTCAGGCTAATCTCGAACAACTCACGCTCAAGGACTTTGAATTGCCGCCCTGGGTGGCCTATTTGCCTTTCGAGCCGTCTTTCAAGCTTCCTTCGGGCGCGCTCGATCTCGATATGCGCGTGGAATTCGGCCAGCGCGCGGATGAAATAGCGAAAATGACCATCCTGGGTCGGGCGCAGGTGAAACAGTTGGCGATTCAGGATCAGGAGGGCAAGCCGGTATTGGCTGTGACCGAACTGGAAGTCGAACTGGCGGATATCCAGCCGCTTTTGAAGCGCTACCATTTCAGCAAGTTACGCTTGCAGCGGCCCGAACTCGATCTCGTTCGCGCGCCCGATGGCCGTTTCAACGTGGAAAGCCTGTTGTCCATGCCACCATTGGCAGACTCGCAAAAACCCGCATCCGGCACGGCGAAGGCGCAAAAAACGGCTTCGGCCCGCGCAGAGGCGTCATCGGATTTTCAACTCTCTTCGGCACGTATCCGTGATGGGCTGATACGTTACAGCGATCACGCCGTGGCAGGCGGGTTCAGTACCCGGCTGGAAGGCATCAGCCTCGATTTGCGCGATCTGGCCTCCAAAGGGCAGGTTCCTGCCGAAATCCGCCTCGATTACACGAGCGCTTCGGGTGAAAGGTTCAGTCACCAGGATCGTTTGCGGCTACAGCCCTTCGAGTATGACGGCAGCCTGACGGTGACGGGATTGCAGCCCGCGCTTTACGGGCGGTATTACACTGCCTTCCTGTCCGGCGGTGAGATTCGCCGGGGAAGTGCCGACGGCGTTTTCCACTACCGGATTGCGTCGCAGAAAAAGGATGATGATGCCGGGGACGAGTTGCTGATTGAAGCCGGGATTGAGCGGTTTGAACTCAACGAATTCGTGTTCGGTTTGTCCGGGCGCAAGGATGAACTGCTCAAACTCGGAAATTTCACCTTGACCGATGCCGTGATCCAGCCCGATACGCGCCAGGTGCAGATCGGGGAAATCAACGCGCAGGGCGTGGCGCTGGCGACTACCCGCTTTGCCAATGGTCGCTTCGATTTCATGGCCCTGGCAGGCAAATCAACCCCGAACAGGAAAGGGACTTCACCTCCCTGGACGTTTTCCCTGGATAAGGCTTCTGTCTCGAACTCATCGATCCGTTTCAGGGATCACGCGGCCGGGGAGCAGCCGGCAGTGATGACGGCGGATGACATCGAGTTGCAGTTGAACGGGCTGACGACGGCAAAGGGGGCTGCGCCTGCCAACCTTACCCTGCGTGGGCGTATCGCCAAGGAGGGTCGTCTTGCGCTGAAAGGGACTTTCGTGCCCGAACCCTTCCGAACCGATCTCGAAATCGATTTGCAGAACTTTGCATTGCCCTCAGTACAGCCTTATATCGCACAGCATGTGCAACTCGGCATCAGGACGGGGCGGTTGTCGTCCAAGGGGCGGCTGGCGCTCCGGCAGCATCGCGACAGTCTGCGAGGTTCCCTCGCGGGCAATCTCTCGGTCAGAAATTTCACCTCCCTCGATCATGCCAATCAGCAGGATTTTCTGCGCTGGAACGAATTCTCGATACGTCAGGCCAAGGTTGAACTGGAACCGTTTGCGTTTGCCATTGGCGAGGTTGTCGTCGATGGGTTGGCTTCCCGCCTGATCCTCGATGAAAAGGGAAGGCTCAACCTGCGCGAAATTCAGCGTTCTCCGGAAGAAGTGGCGCGAGCCGATGAGGCAGGGGATGGCGAGGAGAGCGAGAAAGAGACGGCTGCCACGGAAAACGCCGCGCCGGAATCCTGGCCGTCCATGAAAGTGGGCCGCATCGCCGTCAAGAATAGCAACATCGCCTTTACGGATCGCTTCGTCCGCCCGAATTACAACGTCTTCGTCGGGAATCTTTCCGGCGAACTCACCGGCCTTTCTTCGGATCAGGACGGGATGGCAAAGCTCGATCTGCAAGGCAAGATAGGGCGCGAAGCCCCGGTGACGATCAAGGGGGAATTCAATCCTTTCCGCCAGGATCGGCGCCTGAATATCAATGTCGAAGTCAAGGATTTTGAATTGCCGGGACTCTCGGGTTATTCCGGGCGCTATGTCGGCTACGGCATCGCCCGGGGAAAGCTTTCGGCTACTCTCAATTACCATATCGAGGATCGCAAGCTTTCGGCTGAGAACAGTATATTTCTCGATCAGCTTACCTTCGGCGATGCCGTCGATAGCCCGGATGCGACCAAACTGCCGGTTCGGCTGGCGGTAGCGTTATTGAAGAATTCGCGCGGCGAAATCAAAATCGATCTGCCGGTAGGCGGCACGCTGGACGATCCCGAGTTCAGTGTTTTTGGGCTGGTGTTGCGTGCCTTCGCCGGTCTCATCGGCAAGGCGATTACTGCGCCTTTCGCCCTGTTCGGACGGGAAGAGCTTTCGCAACTCGATTTCGATCCCGGTAGTTTCCGGATTGGCGCCGCGCAGGAGGAAAAGCTGCGCGATCTTGCAAAATCGCTGGAAGAGCGTCCGTCCCTGAAGCTCGATATCACCGGTCAGGCCAGTGCCCAACGCGACACCGAGGGCATTCGGAAAGACAAACTGCGCGGGATGGTCATGGCCGAAAGGCGCAGAACTTCGGGCAAAAACGTCCCGATGGACGATATCGACCCGGAGAGCGAGGAATACGCCGATCTGCTCGACGCGGTATACAGCCAGGCGAAAATCAAAAAGCCGCGCAATTTCATCGGTTTTGCAAAGAGCCTGCCGGTCAAGGAAATGGAAAAATTGCTGCTGGAGAGCATCGACGTCAAACAGGAAGATGTCGACTCGCTTGCCGGTCGGCGCGAAACCGCCGTGCAACGTTGGTTGACCGATCAGGGAGGCATTCCCCCGGAACGCCTCTTCCGTCGTGCGCTGACGGAAAAAGAAGCCGAAGAGAAAGGGCGCGAAGGCAATGGCGTGCATTTTTCCCTGCGGTGAGCAAAGCACGGGTATGAGCCTCGGTACCGACGCTATACGTGACGAGTGTTTCATGCGCGAAGCCCTTGCTCTTGCGCGGGAAGCAGGCGCGGCAGGGGAAGTGCCCGTAGGTGCGGTCGTGGTGTGCAATGGAGAAATCGTCGGGCGCGGTTATAACCGACCCATCACTGCACACGATCCCACGGCCCATGCCGAGATCATCGCACTACGCAACGCGGCGGCCCATCTTGGCAACTACCGTCTGCCGGGTTGCGAATTGTTCGTGACCCTGGAGCCCTGCGCGATGTGCACCGGAGCCTTGTTCCATGCCCGCGTCGCCCGCGTCGTCTTCGGCGCGAACGACCCCAAGACCGGCGCGGCGGGCAGCGTGCTCGATCTCTACGCCGAGCCACGGCTGAACCATCATGCCGAAATCGTGGGCGGCGTGCTGGCCGAAGAATGTGGCGAACTGCTTTCTTCCTTTTTTGCCGCACGGCGCGCCCGCACCTTGTTGGCCTGAACGCAAACCATGCGCATCTCGATCAACGTTGCCCGCCAGGAACTCGAACTCTTCACCGCAGACGGTGCGTGCATCCGCCGGTATCCTGTCTCCACGGCCAGCAATGGCGTAGGGGAGCGTAACGGCAGCGGCTGCACGCCGCGCGGCCGCCACCGCATACGGGCGCGAATCGGAGCCGATGCGCCGTCCGGCGCGGTTTTTCGCGGACGCAGGCCCACCGGGGAAATCTGGACGCCCGAACTCGCAGCGGCTTATCCCGAACGTGACTGGATACTCTCACGCATCCTGTGGCTTTGCGGCGAAGAGCCCGGCTTCAACCGCGGAGGCCAGTGCGACACGATGCGCCGCTACATCTACATCCACGGAACCGGAGAGGATCAACCCATGGGGGAGCCTCGTTCCCACGGTTGCATCCGTATGCGCAACCGGGACGTGATCGAACTCTTCGAGTGGGTGAGCGCAGGAACACCGGTTGAGATCGTGGGTTGAGAAATGGTTTGTGTGGGCTGCCGTTCCGTCATGCGGGAGAGGATGTAGGCTGGGTTGAGCTTGCGAAACCCAACGTTTTTGTGATCGGTTGGATGTTGGGATTCGCTTCGCTCGTCCCAACCTACGCGGGCTCAAGGAACGGTGTAGTTGCTGCAATCCGGCAGCGGCTGGTCTGGAACGTAAACGCCAGTAGTGTTTTCAAGCCGGAAGGTACGCTTATAGGTACAGTGAGGATCTTCGGCCATGACCAGATCCTGCTCGCGTAGCGGAGGCATTATCGTTGAATCTTGATCACGAGAGACTTTGCCTGGAAAACCCGTGGCATCCGTCTGGTAGACAAGGCGCGGGAAGCCCGACTTGACGGTTTGATCCAGCCAGATCGATGCGCTAAAACTGTACTCGTCATGACATGCGCCGAGTCGATCACTCATATCCTGCTCGGAAAAGCAGGCGCGAATCATCAGCGATCCCGAAATAGGGACAGACAATACTTGGTGAGCACGAAACGTGTCTTCGTTCCAGCTTAATCTGAACAGGTGCAATTCGGTTGCGGAACCGCCGCCGCCTGAGTACATGGTAGAAACCTTGTACATGACGCCTACCAGGATGGAGCCATTGTCGCCAGCGAGCCGCAGCACATGTGACCACAAGGTGACGCTGTCGTCTGGATCCTGCTGAACACCATCTTCAATCATGTCTTGCGAACATGGTGTGACTGTGAAGTCGTTTTCGGCGTTTTCGGGATCCGGCGACAACGTGAGGCAATAGGGAGACGAGGGCGCTCCCGCATAGTCGATTTGTAACAGTGGCGGATAATAGGTGGAGTTGTGCGAGACTTGAAAACAAAACCGCTTGTCAGCAGTGCATCTCTTTGCGTTGGCATTGGTCAATTCTTCAGGATTTTCTGGTATCAATCCTTCCTGGCGATTGCCTGCCTGATCCGCATCCACTGGAAGCGGTATATTGACAAGTACAGCCAATCGCTCCTTGTAACGTGCACTCAGGCACGAAGTATCCGCACCACAGGCATCCCGTTGCTTCAACCATTGCAATTGGGACGCCTTCATGGCGACTGGATCGATGCCTGAGGCCCTTGTCCAGGCAAAGAAAAGTAAGTAATCCAATCGTGACAACGTATTGTCGGTGCAGATTGCCTTCTCCGTAGCGGAAGTGGCTTTAGCGCAATCAAAACCAGCCGCATGACTGGTCAGCGAGACCAGCAAGAGTGTTCCAGCACTCAACAACGAAAGCAGTCGATCAAACCGGAGATTCATGGCGAAATTCAAAAAGACGTAGAGATGTAGTTGCTTGTATCCAATGGTTTGTGTGGGCTGCCGTTCCGTCATACGGGAGAGGATGTAGGTTGGGTTGAGCTTGCGAAACCCAACGTTTTTGTGATCGGTTGGATGTTGGGATTCGCTTCGCTCGTCCCAACCTACGCGGCCTTGTGCCTGCCCATGAAAGTCAAGGGGATAATCCCCTTTCATTTTGTCGTTCGGTTGATTGCCCGGTAGCCGATGTCCCGGCGATATTGCATACCGACGAAGGAAATCGTTTCGATGAGATCATAGGCTCGTTTCTGCGCCGCGCGAACATTGACTCCCAATGCCGTGACGCAAAGAACGCGCCCTCCCGCAGTGACGATCTTGCCGGTGTTATTGAGCGCAGTGCTGGCGTGAAAAACATGGGCATCCTGACCGAAGGAGTTGTCGGGAGGCAGTCCTTTGATGATGTTGCCCGTGCGCGGAACGCCCGGATATCTGGCCGAGGCCAGCACTACGCCGAGAGCGGCATTCAGATCCCATTGGGCTTCAACCTTGTCGAGCTTGCCATCGACCGCGTGTTCCAGAAGCTTCAGAAAATCGGTTTTCAGCCGCATCAGGATCGGTTGGGCTTCGGGGTCGCCCATGCGGCAGTTGAATTCCAGGGTTTTGATGCTGCCATCCTTGCAGATCATCAGGCCGGCGTAAAGAAAGCCGGTATAAGGCATGCCTTCGAGCGCCATGCCCTTGACGGCTGGGTTGATGACTTCGCGCAGGATTTTGGCATGGATGCTTGGCGTGACCGCCGGGGCGGGGGAGTATGCGCCCATGCCGCCAGTGTTTGGCCCGGTGTCGCCGTCGCTGAGGCGTTTGTGATCCTGGCTGGTGGCAAGCGGCAACACGTTTTTACCATCGGCCATGACGATGAAGCTGACTTCTTCGCCGTCGAGAAATTCTTCGATCACGATCCGCGCGCCTGCGTCGCCGAGCTTGTTTCCGGCAAGCATGTCATCGATGGCCGCGTGCGCTTCTTTCAGCGTCTGGGCGACCACGACTCCCTTGCCGGCCGCGAGGCCGTCGGCCTTGATGACGATGGGGGCGCCCTGTTTTTCCACGTAGGCGTGCGCAGCGGCGGTATCCGTAAAAGTCTCGAACGCGGCAGTCGGTATGCGATGCCGCATCATGAATTGCTTGGCAAAGTCCTTGGAGGATTCGAGTTGGGCAGCGGCTTTGGTGGGGCCGAATATCCTCAGTCCTCGCGTGCGAAAAATATCGACGATACCGGCAGCCAGCGGCGCTTCGGGGCCGACGACGGTTAATAGCACCTTGTTGTTGGCGGCAAAGTCCGCGAGCTCGTGCGGATCGGTGATCGGTAGGTTTTCCAGTTCGTGTTCAGCGGCGGTGCCGACGTTTCCGGGCGCGACATAGATTTTTTGCAAACCGCGCGTCCGTGCCAGGCACCACGCAATGGCGTGTTCACGTCCGCCGGAACCAATGACAAGGAGTTTCATATTTTCTTTTTCCGTGGTTTTGGGATGGGGGTAATTGTCTCAAGAGTATGGACAATTTTTCTACTGAGAGTTGCATCGTCGATATCGAGGATGTAATGCGGGCGAGCGCCGGGGTAGGGGGTGCCGAGAGCACTGTTTTTCATTTCTGCCGCAAGGCAGTCCAGTTGTTTGACGAACACGGTGTTGTCGCATACAAGCAAAACGGGCTTGTCGTTGACGTAGACCATGTATTCTCCAAACATTTTTCTGGAGCGAATTTCCCCGGTGCCGGCGATTTGTTCGCAGACGTACTCAATGAAATCGGGTGTACAGGCCATGATGTTGAACCGGCAGAGGGAATCAGTGCCGGAAATGGCGGATGCCCGTAAACACCATCGCCAGTCCGTGTTCGTTGGCAGCGGCGATGACTTCTTCGTCGCGCACCGAACCGCCGGGCTGAATGACGGCAACGGCCCCTGCTGCGGCGAGCACGTCCATGCCGTCGCGGAAGGGGAAGAAGGCGTCCGACGCAACGACGGAACCTGCGAGCGATAGCCCGGCATTGCCTGCCTTGATACCGGCGATACGGGTGGAATCGACCCGGCTCATCTGGCCTGCGCCTACGCCCAGGGTCATGCCGTTGCCGCAGAAGACGATGGCGTTGGATTTGACGAACTTGGCGACGCG
>JAITMK010000138.1 GCA_031277415.1 Azoarcus sp. | reverse complement strand
CATTTGACGCCCGCATCACCGAAGTTGACTTGTACCTTGGCATCGTTGCCGCCGCCCTCGGCGCTGATGATCACCCCGTAGCCGAACACGGCATGGCGCACGTTCTGCCCGACGCGTAAGCCACCGGACAATTCGCGCGATGTCGGCGCATTTTTCGGCAAAGCGCGAACCGCCGAAGGCTTTTTCTCGCGCCCCCTCTCGCTGCCGTAACTGCTCGAACGTATGCTCAAAGCGGGTGACATGAGCGGTTTGAGCAATTTCGACGGAATTTCACCGAGAAACCGCGACCGCAGATGGTAATGCGTCTGCCCGTGCAACATGCGGCTCTGGGCGCAGGACAGGTACAGGCGCTCACGGGCGCGTGTCACCGCCACGTACATCAGCCGCCGTTCTTCTTCCAGACCGACAGGGTCGAACAGGCTGTTGATGTGCGGAAAAAGTTCTTCTTCCAGCCCGCACAGGAAAACGATGTCGAATTCCAGCCCCTTGGCCGCGTGGATGGTCATCAGTTGCACCGCCTCTTCCTGCGCGCTCGCCTGACGATCCCCGGCTTCTAGCGAAGCATGATCGAGAAAACTCGCCAATTGTGTATGCGGCGGCGGCAAGGTTTCAGAATCAACCAGGATTTCATTGCGAAAACTCTCGGCAGCGCGAACGAGTTCGTCGAGATTTTCCAGCCTGTCCTGGCCTTCTTTCTCTGCCTGATAGTGCGCGCGCAGGCCGCTTTGTTCGAGCACATGCTCGACCAATTCGGACAGCGGCAGGGTTTGCGTCTCACGGCGCAAGGTTTCGATCAGACTCACGAAACGCATGAGCGAAGCGGCGCTTTTGCCGGAAAGATGCGGCACAGAGGCATACAGGCTGTCATTCCTCTGTCGCGACGCATCCTGGAGCATTTCCTGCGTGCGTGCGCCAATGCCGCGCGTGGGGAAATTCACTACACGCATGAAGGCAGTATCGTCTCCGGGGTTAATGAGCAGACGCAGATAGGCCAGCGCGTGCTTGATCTCCTGACGCTCGAAAAACCGCAGCCCCCCATGAACACGATACGGCACTCCCGCCGAAAAAAGCTGATGTTCGAGAACGCGCGACTGTGCATTGGCGCGGTACAGCATGGCAATGTCGCCACGCGCCGCACCATCATGCAACAGGGACTGTATTTCTTCGACAATCCAGCGCGCCTCGTCCATGTCGTTCGCCGCCTCGAACACCCGGATCGGCTCGCCTTCACCCTGCTCCGTCCAGAGGTTCTTGCCCAGGCGATTGTCGTTGTTGCGAATGATGGCGTTGGCCGCATCGAGAATATTGCCGTGCGAACGATAATTCTGCTCCAGGCGGATGACGTGCTGCACCTGAAATTCCTGCTCGAAGTCGCGCATGTTGCCGACTTCCGCGCCCCGGAAGCGATAAATGCTCTGGTCGTCGTCACCCACACAGAAAAGCGACGCGCCGCCCTCTTCCCCGTTGGCGGCCAGCAGTTTCAGCCAGCGGTATTGCAGAACATTGGTATCCTGGAATTCATCGACCAGGATATAGCGGAAACGTTGCTGATAATGCCGCCGGATGGGCTCGTTGCGCTGGAGCAACTCGAAACTGCGCAACAGCAGTTCGGCAAAATCCACAACCGATTCGCGCTGGCACTGGGCTTCGTATTCCTGGTAGAGCGCAGCGCGGTAGCGGGTATGTTCGTTCAGGACAGGAACCGCATGCGGGCGCAGGCCCGCTTCCTTTTGAGCGTTGATGAAATGTTGCAGATCGCGCGGCGGAAATTTTTCGTTGTCGGCATTGAGCGTTTTCAGCAGGCGTTTGATCGCCGCAAGCTGGTCGGCAACATCGAGAATCTGGAACAGCCGGTCCAGTCCGGCATCGAGGTGATGCGCCCGCAACATGCGATTGCACAGGCCGTGAAAGGTGCCGATCCACATGCCGCGCAAGTTGACCGGCAGCATGGCTTCGACCCTTGAGAGCATTTCGCGCGCAGCCTTGTTGGTAAACGTCACCGCGAGTATGTTCGCCGGCGTTGCCATCCCCTGTGTCAGCAACCAGGCAATGCGGGTGGTAAGTACTCGCGTCTTGCCAGAACCCGCCCCGGCAAGCACCAGAGAATGCTGCGCAGGCAGGGTGACGGCCTCGGCTTGTTGCGGATTCAGACAGGCAAGCAGTGAATCGGACATGGAAACTCCTCAGAAGCTTGCCATTCTACCTGCCAACAGGCCAGATATATCCCTGAACCTTTTTTGTACCCAATCCACATTTTTCACACTTTGGTCATGCACCTTTTGGCATTCAGGCCACATTTTGTGCGATCTCATCTTGAAAGCACCTCAAACATATACTACACTTCGTATTGTGCATAGCAGCAAATTAACTTAATAATTTTTTTCAGATACTTTTTTAACAGAATGAAAAATAAGAAATATTTTTACTGAAATTTGTGTTTTTGCAGAACAGCATTCAAGCACTGAAGTTGTCCGAGTCACCCTAAGACTTGAGGCACTGTCGATTCCCTCCCTCTCCTTCAACAGGAGACTTTACACCCGGTTCTGCCGGGTGTTTTTTTGTCTGCATGGCGCACCGCGATATACTCCTACATTTCCAGATCGCTATCAGCCACGCCCAACTCCATGCAAGACAAATACCAGCCCGCCGCCATCGAACTTGCCGCCCAGGAGCATTGGGCATCCACCTCGGCCTTTCTCGCCACCGAAGACAGCAGCCGCCCGAAATACTATTGCCTGTCGATGTTTCCATACCCCTCGGGCAAACTGCACATGGGGCATGTCCGCAACTACACCATCGGCGATGTGCTCGCGCGCTATCACCGCATGCGCGGCTATAACGTGCTCCAGCCGATGGGGTGGGACGCCTTCGGCATGCCCGCCGAAAACGCTGCGATCGAGAACAACGTCCCCCCGGCGAAATGGACTTACGCCAACATCGATTACATGAAGGATCAGTTGAAACGGTTGGGTTTCGCCATCGACTGGTCACGCGAAATTGCCACCTGCGCACCGGAGTATTACCGCTGGGAGCAATGGCTGTTTACCCGGCTTTTCGAGAAAGGGCTGATCTACAAGAAACTGGGCACGGTGAACTGGGACCCGGTCGATGAGACCGTGCTTGCCAACGAACAGGTCATCGATGGTCGGGGCTGGCGTTCCGGCGCACTGATCGAAAAGCGCGAAATCCCCATGTATTACATGCGGATCACCGCCTATGCCGACGAACTGCTCGCCGCGCTCGACACACTGCCCGGCTGGCCGGAGCAGGTCAAGCTGATGCAGAAGAACTGGATCGGCCGCTCCGAAGGCGTCGAAGCGCATTTCCCCTACGATGCGGCGAGCATCGGCGAGGAGGGCGCGCTCAAGGTCTTCACCACGCGCGCCGACACCCTGATGGGAGCCACTTACGTTGCCGTCGCTGCCGAACACACGCTCGCAACAAAAGCCGCCGCGAACAACCCGGAATTGGCCGCCTTCATTGAAGAATGCAGGCAGGGCGGTATGACTGAAGCCACGCTGGCGACGATGGAAAAGAAAGGCATGGATACCGGCCTCAAGGTCATCCACCCGCTTACGGGCGAATCCCTGCCGGTATGGGTCGCCAACTACGTGCTGATGGGCTATGGCGAAGGCGCGGTCATGGCCGTACCTGCCCACGATGAGCGCGATTTCGCCTTCGCCTGCCAATATGGACTGCCGATCAGGATGGTAGTGCGTTCCACCTGCGGCGCTTACACCGACGTTGCCGGACAATGGATCGATGCCTATGCCGAGCATGGTCAACTGGTGAATTCTGGCAAATACGACAGACTGGATTTTCAGGGCGCCGTCGATGCCATCGCCGCAGACCTCGCCGCCAAGGGACTGGGACAAAAACGGGTACAGTACCGGCTCCGGGACTGGGGCATTTCGCGTCAACGTTACTGGGGCTGTCCGATCCCAATGGTTCGCTGCGACGATTGCGGCGACGTGCCCGTCCCCGACGATCAACTCCCGGTCGTCCTGCCCGAGGATGTCGAGATCACCGGGCGCGGCTCGCCGCTCGTCAAACTGCCGTCGTTCTACGCATGCGCCTGCCCGAAATGCGGCAAACCGGCGCGGCGCGAAACCGACACGATGGACACCTTCGTCGAATCCTCGTGGTACTTCCTGCGCTACGCCTCAAATGACAACCCGGACGCGATGTTCGACGCACGCGTAGACTATTGGGCGCCCGTCGACCAGTACATCGGCGGCATCGAGCATGCCATTCTCCACCTGCTCTATTCGCGTTTTTTCACGCGCGCGCTACGCGATTGCGGCCTCGTCAACCTTTCAGAACCCTTTGCCCACCTGCTCACGCAAGGCATGGTCGTGGCTGCCAGCTATTACCGCGAAGGTGAAAACGGCAAAAAACAATGGATCACCCCGTCGGATGTCTGTGTCACGACCGACGAACGTGGCCGCCCCGTCAGTGCCACACTCAAGGCCGACGGCCTGCCGGTGACAATCGGCGGCATCGAAAAAATGTCGAAATCAACAAAAAACGGCGTCGACCCACTGATGATGATCGAGCAATACGGTGCGGACACGGTGCGGCTGTTCACCATGTTTGCCGCGCCGCCCGACCAGCAACTCGAATGGCTGGATTCCGGCGTGGAAGGCGCGTCGCGTTTCCTGCGGCGTGTCTGGGCATTCGGCCACAACCTCGTGACTCAAGGTACTCCCGGCCGGAACCCCGGCATCCCATCAGGTTTGTCATCGGCGCTCGCCGATGCCCGGCGTGAGATTCACACTCATCTCAAGCAGGCCAACCACGATTTCGCCAGACACCAGTTTAATACCGTGGTTTCAGCAGCGATGAAAATCCAGAACGTCCTCGAAAAACTGCCGCGCGGGGACGCCTCCGCCAGCGCGGTCGCCTTCGAGGGCTTTTCCATCCTGCTGCGCCTGCTGTCGCCGGTCACGCCGCACATTGCCCATGCCCTGTGGCGGGAATGCGGCTTTGGAGACGAGATTCTCGCCGCGGCCTGGCCCGAACCTCAATCCGACGCGCTCGCGCAGGACGAAATCGAACTCATGCTCCAGATCAATGGCAAACTGCGCGGCAGCCTCCGGGTTGCCGCAGATGCCCCTGGAAGTGCCATTGAAACCGCCGCGCTCGCCTCCGAGGCAGCGCAAAAATTCATGGATGGCAAGCCCGCCAAAAAAGTGGTGGTCGTGCCCGGACGGTTGGTTAACATCGTGGTTTGACAATATGACTTCCTCATCCTTCCTTTTCGCACGCCATGCACGACTCATTCTCCTCGCCGTCGGCCTTGCCGTGCTTGCCGGTTGCGGCTTCCGTCTTCGCGGTCCGCAGCCGATGGACTTTTCCACCATTCATGTCGGCGCGAGCCAATACTCCTCGCTGGGCATCGCTCTGCGCCGCCAGATCGCATTGAGCGGCTCGACCAAGGTCGAAGAAGACGCCTCCCGCGCCGAAGTCAAGCTTCAGATACTTTCCAATGACCGCTCGCGCGAGATCCTGAGTCTGGCCGTCACCGGCAGGGTGCGCGAATACGAGCTCACTCAGACCATCCGCTTCAGCCTCACCAACCGCGACGGCACTGAATTGATTCCACCCTCCGCGCTCTCTGCGCGGCGCGAATATACCTTCGATGACGATCTCATTCTCGGCAAGGAACAGGAAGAAGCTCTCCTCTACAACGACATGGAAAGCGATCTCGTGCGCCAACTCATACGACGGTTGACCACCTGGAAGCGTTCGTGAACCTCTCTCCCAACGATTTTGCCCGCCAGCTTGAAAAACCGCTTACCCCCCTATGGGTGCTGCACGGCGACGAACTGCTGACGCTGGAAGCGGCGGACGCGCTACGCGCAGCCGCCCGGCGACAGGGAATCGACGAGCGCGAGACCCTGGTCGTAGACAAAAGTTTCCGATGGGATGCCCTGACACTGGCCGCAGGCAATCTGTCGCTCTTCGGCGGATCGAAACTCATCGATCTGCGCATCCCCACTGCCAAGCCCGGCCGGGATGGCGGTGACACGCTTCAGCGTTACGTTGCCGCACTCCCCGACGGCACCGTCACCCTGATCACCCTGCCCGCGCTCGACTGGCAAACGAAGAAGACCGTCTGGTTCAAGGCCATTGCCGAAGCCGGAATCACCATTGAATTCGCGCCGCCGCCGCGCGAACGCCTGTCCGCGTGGATTACCGCGCGCCTGGCTGCGCAACGCCAATCCGCGCCCGCCGGGGCGCTGGAATTCATCGTCAACCACATCGAAGGCAATCTGCTCGCCGCGCACCAGGAAATCCTCAAACTCGGACTTTTGTACGACGAAGGCGAACTGACGGCATCCCAGGTCGAAGCGGCAGTACTCAACGTGGCCCGCTACGACATCGATATGCTGCGGCAAGCATTGCTCACGGGTGACGCGGCCCGTTGCGCACGCCTGCTCGACGGTCTGCGCGGCGAAGGCGCCCCCCCTCCGCTGGTCCTGTGGGCACTGGCCAACGAAATCCGCACCCTCGCCTCGCTGCGTGGCGGAACCGACTCGGGGCAACCGCTGGCCGCGCTCTTCAAGTCCGAACGTATTTTCGACTCCTCCCGGCAACAAACCCTCCGCGCCGCCCTGGGCCGACTGACCCGATCCGCCCTGCAAACCGCCCTGCTCCACGCCGCCCGCGTCGACCGCATGGTCAAGGGGCTCGTTCGCGGTGAAATCTGGGACGAATTCCTGCTCCTGGCCCTGCGCCTGTGCCGCCGCTGAAACCGGCACACACGGTTTCAGCATTCAGTGCTTTAATTCTACTTTTCTTTCCTGGACACCCTTATCCAGATGGACATCCAGCACCTCATGCATACCCTGGGCCGTCAGGCGCGTGAAGCCTCGCGCATACTCTCGGCAGCCTCGACCGGCGCCAAAAACACGGCGCTCATCGCCACGGCAGAAGAAATCCGCCGTCAGCGCGACACCCTCATCGCCGCCAACGCCAAAGACCTCGCCCAGGCACGGCAAGCCGGGCTGGAGTCGGCCCTGCTTGATCGCTTGAATCTGAATGAAAAAGGCGTCGAAGCCATGGCTGCCGGGCTGGAACAAGTTGCCTCACTCCCCGACCCGGTAGGCGAAATCACCGACGTCCGCCGCCGCCCTTCGGGCATCCAGGTCGGCAAGATGCGCGTACCGCTCGGCGTGATCGGCATCATCTACGAAGCGCGCCCCAACGTGACCGCCGATGCCGCCGCGCTCTGTCTGAAAGCAGGTAACGCCGCAATCCTGCGCGGAGGTTCAGAGGCTATTGAATCCAACCGCGCCATTGCCGCCTGCGTCCAGTCCGGATTGGCCGCTGCCGGGCTGCCCACCACGTCCATCCAGGTCGTCGATACCACCGACCGGGCGGCGGTCGGCGCGCTCATCACGATGCCTTCGTTCGTCGACGTCATCGTCCCGCGCGGCGGAAAAGGCTTGATCGCACGCATCTCGAACGAAGCGCGCGTACCGGTCATCAAGCACCTCGATGGCAACTGCCACGTCTATATCGACGATGAAGCCGATCCGGAAAAGATCGTCCCCATCGTCGAAAACGCCAAGACACAACGCTACGGCGTCTGCAACACTGCCGAAACGCTCCTCGTCGCGCGCAAGGTGGTCGCCTCGGCGCTGCCGGAAATTGCCGCCATGCTGACCGCCAAAGGCGTGGAAATGCGTTGCTGCGAAGAATCGCTCGCCTTGTTGCAGCAAGCGGACATCCCCGGCGCAAAGCTTGCCGCTGCATGCGAAGAAGACTGGAGCGAGGAATACCTGGCCCCGATCATCGCGGTCAAGATCGTTACCGGGCTCGACGAGGCCATTGCCCACATCAACACCTGGAGTTCCGGGCACACCGAAGCCATTGTCACCGAGAACTACACGCGCGCCATGCGTTTCCTGCGCGAAGTGGATTCTTCCTCCGTCATGGTCAACGCCTCCACCCGCTTCGCTGACGGCTTTGAATACGGCCTTGGCGCGGAAATCGGCATTTCCACCGATAAAATCCACGCGCGCGGCCCTGTCGGCCTCGAAGGACTGACCAGCCAAAAATGGATCGTTTTCGGCAACGGCGAAGTGCGCTGCTAGAGCGGTTTTGGTTTAGTCGTGCATAACATAAACCGGTTTGCCCGGATTTTTATGTATCCACTTGAACCAGAAACGCGCTAAGACAATGACCGCTCGCGCATCACGCCCTGCTTCCGGCCCAAAACCCGAACTGCCTGCCGCGCTCGCGGGCGAACTCGATGCCTTCTGCGACGCGATGTGGCTCGAACACGGGTTGTCGCGCAATACCCTGGCGGGCTACCGCAGCGATCTGATGCTTTTCGGGCGCTGGCTCTTTGATGTGCGCGGCAAAAACCTCGACGCAGCCCGTAACGACGATTTGTCCGCCTGGCTTGCCGAATTCAGCCGCCGGGCCAAACCATCAAGTCAGCGGCGCCTGCTCGCCGCCTGGCGGCGCTATTACCGATACCTGCTGCTCAACGGGCGCATCACCGAAGACCCGACACTGAAACTCGATCCACCCCTCCCCTCTCCCAGATTTCCGCGTACCCTCAGCGAAGCCCAGGTGGAAGCCCTCCTGGCCGCGCCCGACACCGGCACCGCACTCGGTCTGCGCGACCGCTGCATGATCGAAGTCATGTACGCCAGCGGACTGCGCGTTTCGGAATTGACCGAACTCAAGATTTTCGCGCTCGACCCCCTGGATGGCGTCGTGCGCGTCCTCGGAAAAGGCAGCAAGGAACGCCTCGTGCCGTTGGGCGAAATTGCCGCTGACTGGGTGCGACGTTACCTTTCCACTGCGCGGACGCAATTGCTGAACGGGCGCGTTTGCGACGAATTATTCGTTTCCCGTCTGGGCGCGGCCATGACCCGGCAAAGATTCTGGGCCATCATCAAACAGTATGCAATTTCCGCCGGTATTGCCACGCAATTGATTTCCCCCCACACCCTGCGTCATGCATTCGCAACCCATTTGCTCAATCACGGCGCCGACTTGCGTGTTGTACAAATGCTCCTTGGTCATGCCGATATTTCAACCACCCAAGTCTATACATACGTTGCCCGAGAACGACTCAAGCAACTGCACCAGCACCATCATCCACGCAGTCGATAGAATTGATAAAAAGCAAAAAAATTGCCACATAACCTCATTTTCTTTTTTTTCCCGACAGCTTTGAATTTTCCTGCTCGAGTCCCTTATTAGCAGAAAAATCACGGACATAGAATGGAAACTTCACTTACTTCAACCCGAAAAATCAAGGGATCTTCGGTACATACAAGTGAAAAAAGCTCAACCTCTCCCCATATAAAACTTATCACGCTTCAACTCGCCATAAACGGCGGTGATAGCATCCGGCACATGTAAAGCACGTAAACTAATGCTGCCAAACGCCTTTCCTTTACTCGCAACCTCTGAAAATTCCTGAACTATGGATTACATAACGAAACTGGAAAAATTTTTTGCTTTTGTGAATCAAAACTGGCACAATGCCAGCCGTACCGTTTCTTTGTTGGACTGTTGTGTTTACGTAACTCAAAAGCGCAACATTGTGGTATGTCCGTGACGTCATTAGCGTGGCGCTCTTTTCTGACATGCAGCACTATTCTCAAAACACATGGAGAACACAAAAATGATTGATCTCGAAACCATGCCTTTGGGTGAACTGCGTACCCTGCGGGCTCAAATCGAAGCAGAAATCCGCCGTCGCAACTCCACCACCCAGCGCCTGATCAAGCGCATGCAAAAAATGGCTGCCGACCAAGGGTTATCCCTCAACGAATTGCTCACTGTCGCGGGCAGTTCGGATGAAATCCCAACGGTTTCCCGCTCCGGCACAGCAATCAAATACCGCGACCCCAAAAATCCTGCCCGAGGCTGGACGGGGCATGGCCGCAAACCAGGCTGGGTGATTGATTTCCTTGCCAATGGTGGTTCGCTGGATAGACTTGCCGTCTAAACGCGAGACGTATTGAGCACAATCCCTACTATTATCATGCGAACAGGTACGGATTGAACCTTGCCCTCCAGAGGAAGGTTTTAGTGGGTGTGCTGAGAAGAAGAAGCAGCACAAATGTATCGAAGCGGCAGGCGCAAATGCCTGTCGCTTTTTTGTTGCCCAGGAACCTCTGCAAAACCCCATTCCAATTGCCGGGCGTAGGGGCAACCCTTGTGGTTGCCCTGGTTCAATTGCCCTATTGGTGCATGGACAGGAACAAGGCCTGTCCCTACATTACGCGAGATACCAGGTAATGCAGAGGTTCCCTGGGGAACCTCTGATCTATTCCGTTCGCCCTGAGCCTGTTGAAGGGCAAATGGCACATTGGCAAGGGCTTCGACAAGCTCAGCCCGAACGGCTGGTATTTGTTCAGATGTTCCCTGGAGCAGTTTCGATTCATTCGATTACATATTCTGTTTGAGGGTAACAACTCTGTAGGTTGGGATGAGCGTAGCGAATCCCAACGCTATTACCGTCCATCGGCAGGATAATGTTGGGGTTCGCTTCGCTCACCGCCAACCTACAGGATAGCGAATGTGTAAAGTAGTAAACAAAACGCGTTCTAACTGGTTAAGTCACTCAAAAGCACAGCCTTCCCAATTACTCTCCCTCTGTCCGTTTTTACCTTTCATCCTCTACTTACGAATTAAATTCTCGTTCGTCGCTGTTTCTGTTCGGTTCTCAATCAGGCATTGCAGTAGAGACGGCGCAG
>JAITMK010000015.1 GCA_031277415.1 Azoarcus sp. | reverse complement strand
ATTCCTCGATACGGTACTGGGGCGCCTTCGGCGCCAAGTTATATTTTGTCTCGCTTGACTCCGCCATAAATGGCGGAGATTGCGCGAGACGCGTGTTCAAGACTATCAGGAAAAAACATCATGGACATCAGACAGATAGAGGACTTGCGGGCGATGCTGCCCGCAGGCCGCACACTGTTTACCTATGCTAAACACCAGTACGGCTTGCAACTGCTGCGCTATGCCGTACCCCAACCGACGCCGGTCAGCGCCCTGCGCCAGACTCCGGCCGCGCCCCTGCTGCAAAAGCCGCAGGTCAGGACGGCGCTGGCACAATGCGGCAAGGAAATCCGGCGTGATTTTCTCGACACCCAGATCGCTTATCTGCCCTCCCCGGAACACTACACGCTGACCCTGGGCGTTTGGGCCACCGCATCCGGCCGTGGACGCGCCATGCAAACCAGTCGCGCCGGCGCCAATCTCGTTCTGCAACTCAATTTCTCCAACCAGCACAACCGGGCTTTCGAACGCCTGGTAAAGCCGAAAGACGGATGGGAATTCAACTGTAGAAGCCATCCCGCGCTACGTGACGAACGCACGTCACGCCGCTACACAATGGCCTGGGCGCGCCTGGATATCGATTTCGACCAAGGTGAAACCTTGATCGAAGAAATCCAGACGGACTGGATACGGGGCGCCTCGTCACTGCATAGCAATATTGAATCCGTCATGCAGGGACAAAGGCGACGCCCTCTTTGCTGGCAACGTAGATTTGAGGGAAAGGATGCGGATGTCGCCGAGTACTGCAAACGCCATCTCGCGCCGCACCGCGAACGCTGGGACGAAGCCATGCTGAGCGCCACTCTCTTTTTCCTGCGCGAGGAACTGGGTATCACCAACATCTGGATGCACACCCCGCAATCGGGAGTCTTTCTGAAGCAACTCGGCCGCTACAGCGCGCCTCCCGTCTCGCTCTACAGCGATCTGCCAAGGCGTTTCTGTTTCCGGGAAACCGAGATCCTGCCGGGGTTTCTGGCATGCGAAAAGAAAACCGTCCGGGGTTTGCGCCGCCTGCCGAATACCCGCTTGCAGAAATTCATGCTGTAAAGGAAACGATCATGACCCGTAAACAACGACACCTTCGTGAAGAACGCATGTTGCTGCCGCCCTCTCCGCCGCCGCGCAACCCTTTTGCCACCACGGCAAAGATGCGGCGCGGCGTCGCGATCCACGAAAAAAGCCGAGGCGCTAAGCGTCGCGAATTACACATGACATTGGCGCGTGTTATGAGAGGCGACTTTTCCGCGTTTGAACACGCGTCTCGCGCAATCTCCGCCCTTTATGGCGGAGTCAAGCGAGACAAAATATAACTTGGCGCCGAAGGCGCCCCAGTACCGTATCGAGGAATCCCCTGCCTTCGGGCAGGGGTGACTCAATGTTCTGGTCGTAGCCTGGAGCGCGGCAGCGCTCCGGGCCGGTAGCCTTTTGATGTATGTCGTACAGGTAGTCATTTCATCCTCCTTGAAATGGGCCTTGTCGGCCCGTGTTTGTGTTTGATCCTTATCCCTTGACGCAAAGCACCTGCTTCAAGGTGTGAACGATTTCGACGAGATCGCTCTGGTTCTCCATTACCGCGTCGATGTCTTTGTACGCGCCGGGGATTTCATCGAGCACGCCGCCGTCCTTGCGGCACTCAATGCCCTCGGTCTGCGAAACGAGATCGCGGCGGGAAAAACGCCGTTTGGCCTCGCTGCGACTCATCCGGCGGCCCGCCCCATGCGCACACGAACAATATGAAGCCGCATTGCCCAATCCGCGGACGATGAAGCTTTTTGCACCCATACTGCCGGGGACGATGCCCAACTCGCCTGCAAAAGCACGAATTGCGCCCTTGCGGGTGATGTACATGGACTCGCCGAAATGCGTTTCGCGTGACACATAGTTGTGATGGCAATTGATTGCCTCTTCACTTATCTTGAAAGGCGGCAATCCAACAGCGACGGCCCCCAGCGCCAGTTCGAGCAACATGCGGCGGTTTTTCATCGCGTAATCCTGCGCCCACTCAAGTGCTTCCACGTAATCGTCGAACAGGACGCTGCCTTCCGAAAAGTAAGCAAGATCCCGGTCAGGCAAAGCGACCTTGTGGCGTCGCATGTCCTTTTGCGCAGCAGCGATGAAGTAACGCCCGATGGCATTACCGATACCCCGGCTACCAGAATGCAGCATCACCCATACCTGATCCTCTTCGTCCAGACACAACTCGATGAAATGGTTTCCTCCACCGAGCGTCCCTAATTGGCAAACCCATGTTTCGTTGAAATGGCGCTGCATCTTCATGAGGCCGGGATGCTTGCCAACGATGATGTCGAGCCTGTCCGACATGCTCCGCGCCTCTCGGGCGTGGGCGCTGCCGCGCACCTTGCTGCGTTCGTGCTGGTTGAAACCGAGCGGTATGGCAGCCTCGATGGCATTGCGCAGAGGGTGCAGGTTATCGGGCAGGTCGCGGGCGTTCAGCGTCAGGCGCACTGCACACATGCCGCAGCCGATGTCGACGCCGACTGCCGCCGGAATGATGGCGGAAGCGGAGGGGATCACCGAGCCGACGGTCGCGCCTTTACCGGCGTGTACGTCGGGCATCGCGGCAATCGGATGCGAAATGATCGGCAACTGCGACAGGTTGATGAGCTGCTGCAGAGCCATGAATTCCAACTCGCGCGTCCAGATTTTGACTGGCACACGTCCTTTGTTGATTGTCCATTGAATGGCCATTTTCTTCCCTTCGATGCACCGGAAGCTGCTTATAGTCAGCAATGCCTCCGGGCGGTAAACAAAAAAACCCCGGCATTTTTGCCAGGGTTCTTTTCGAAGGTCCCAATCCAAAGGCCGTGACAACGGCACTTTTCATGGGCTTCTTGGCCTGGCTCGGGGCGGATGATGCGCCCGAGCCGGATTTATCATGTCCGCTGGGTGCGCATCAGCGCGGGCGCTCCTTCAAAATGATTGCGGTACATGAGATCTCCTTTTGAACACGCGTCTCGCGCAATCTCCGCCATTTATGGCGGAGACAAGCGAGACAAAATATAACTCGGCGCCGAAGGCGCCCCAGTACCGTATCGAGGAATCCCCTGCCTTCAGGCAGGGGTGACTCAAAAGGGTGAAAAATTAAGTCGGGAAGGCTACACGCCTCTATTACTGCTGTCAACGAGATAATGACAGAACGTCTCAATATTCAATCGTCCTTGATCCCCGCAATGCCTGCAATCAGACGAACTCCCTGATAGGCCAGCCAGCACAGCAGGCGGCGGAGGATCGGTTGGCGCGCCCATTCTTCGCGATGCAGTTCTACCGCACCGTCACGCATTGCGGTGGAGATGCTCGCCGCAAGCGTGGCGGCGAATTTGCGGTCAAGGACGGCCACGTTGGCTTCGCGTGCCAGCATCAGGCTGAGAGGGTCGATGTTGCTCGATCCTACTGTTGCCCAATGGCGGTCGATGACTGCGACCTTGGCATGCAGGACGCTGCGCTGGTATTCGAACAGGCGGATGCCGTTTTCGAGGAAAATCGGGTAGAGCGCCCGCGTGGCGTATTGCATCATCGGATGATCGGCCACGCCCTGAAGCAGCAGGGTGATTTTCACTCCGCGCGCCGCGGCGGCGAGCAGGGCACGACGAAAGCGCAGACCCGGAAAGAAATAGGCATTGGCCAGCACGATTTCTTCGCGGGCATGGGCGATGGCGTCGAGATAGGCGCTTTCGATGCCGGCGCGGTTGCGCAGGTTGTCCCGGATCAGAAAGGTTGCGCGCATGTTGCCTGCGGCGGCGGGTTGCGTGGTTTGCCTTTTTATTCTCTCCAGCTTTCGGGGAAGGGGAGGGAAGCGCGTTTGCATGACACTGCCGCGTATGTGTTCGCGCAAACTGAGCCAGGCGACTTGCCGCCACAGGCGGCGGGATGAAATCAGGATGGGGTCGAGCAGCGGGCCTTCGATGCGCACCGCGTAGTCGTAGCGTGGATGTTCCGGCGCCGCAGCGTCGAAGTCGTCGATGATGTTGATGCCGCCGACAAATGCGATGCGTTCGTCGATTACCGCCACTTTGCGATGCAGTCGGCGCAGGCGTTGGTGATGCAGGGAAAAGAAGCGTGATTCAGGCCGAAAGATCAGCGTTTCTACTCCGGCGGCGTTGAGTTCGGTCATCAGTTCGCGCACGAAGGCCGCTCCGCCAAAGCCGTCGACGAGCACCCGTACCGACACGCCGCGAGCGGCAGCCTGCGCCAGGGCATCGGCTACGCGCCGCCCGGTGGCGTCGGCAGCGAAGATATAAGTCTGAAGCAGGATTTCCTGTTGTGCTGCGCCGATGGCTTCCAGCAGGGCAGGGAAGAAAGCCTCACCGTTTTCCAGCAAAGTGATGGCATTGCCCTGAAGCCATTCGCTGTTAGCCCTGGTTCGAAGCCAGGCGGGGATTGCCTGCACGCGCATGGTTTTGGGTCAGGGAATCTCCAGCATGCGTGTGAGAGCCGTCCGTGCCAGTTCGGCTTCGCGCGCAGGAACCCGGATGGGGTTGACGATGTTGCCGTTGGCGAGGTTTTCCAGCACCCAGGCGAGGTGTTGCAGGTCGATGCGCTGCATGGTCGAACACATGCACACGGTGGGAGCCATGAATTTGACGATTTTGTCTTGTGGTTTGAGCTGTTCTGCGAGGCGGCTGACCAGATTCAATTCGGTTCCGACCAGCCAGCGCGTGCCGGATGGCGCGGCGGTAACGGTGTTGATGATGAATTCGGTGGAACCGACGTAATCGGACTCCCGGCACACGTCGAGATTGCATTCGGGGTGCGAAATGACCCATCCGTCCGGGTGTTGCGCGCGCCAGCTTCGGATGTGTTCAACCTGGAACATCTGGTGCACGGAGCAATGCCCTTTCCAGAGCAGGATTCGGGCGTGTTCGATTTCTTCCGGAGTCAGGCCGCCGTTTTCGAGATCGGGGTCCCACACTGCCATTTGATCGAGCGGGATGCCTTTTTTGTGGCCCGTCCAGCGGCCAAGGTGCTGGTCGGGAAAGAACAGCACTTTTTCGCGTTGTGCCAGCGCCCAGTCGATGATTCCGGGGGCGTTGGTGGAGGTGCAGACGATACCGCCGTGTTCGCCGCAGAAAGCCTTGAGATCGGCAGCGGAGTTGATGTAGGTGACGGGCGTGATTCGCGTATCCGGTGTGCCGAGTATATGGGTGAGTTCATCCCAGCAGCGTTCCACTTTGGTCAGATCGGCCATGTCGGCCATCGGGCAGCCCGCAGCAAGGTCGGGCAGAATGGAAATCTGCTCCGGGCGCGACAGGATGTCGGCCACTTCGGCCATGAAGTGCACGCCACAGAAGACGATGAATTCTGCGTCCGTATTCGCGGCCAGACGCGCGAGTTTGAGCGAATCGCCGGTGAGATCGGCGTGCCGGAAAACGCTTTCGCGCTGGTAGTGATGGGCGAGAAGCACGGCGCGCTGACCGAGCTGCGCGCGTGCGGCGACGATGCGTGCTTCGGCCTGTTCATCGGAGAGCATGATGAAATGCTCGGCGCCTTGAACCGTATCCGGTGTGGTGGTGATGTTGCTGTTCATTCCTGCTCCCAGGGAAGATTGGCGAATTTCCAGCCGCCAACGTGACCGCGTTGATTGTTGGCGTCAAGTGCGCCTTCGAAACCTTCAAGAATGTTGTAACAGTTGTTGTAGCCGGAGCAAGCGGCCAGCCGTGCCGCTTCGTCGGAGCGATGCCCGGCACGGCAAATGAACATGACCAGCACCTCGGGATCGACGGCCTGACGCAATTGCGTCACAAAATGGGCATTGATTTTATCGCCGGGCCAGGGTTTCCATTCCAGGTCGACCGTGCCCGGTATACGGCCCACGAAATGCTGTTCGGCGCGGGTGCGAATGTCGACGAGTTTTGCGCCCGGAGCCAGTTGCCAGACCTGCCAGGCTTCTGTGGGGGTAAGCGTGCCCTGGTAGGGCAGATCGAGTTCGACGGCGCGCCGGTGAGCAAGATCGAGCAGAGCAGCGAGTGTTCCCATGTTCATTTGGTCTAAAATCAAAGAATTTCAAGTATATCGCGTGGCGCCTGCTCCATGTCTCCCTCTTCATCCCAATCCGAGAAAGCCGTTACCGGGCGTGCGCGTTCCATCCGCAATGTCACGCTGGTAGGTATCGCCACCAATTCAGTCCTGATCGTCGGGCAGATCATCGTCGGATTGCTTGCCAATGCTTTCAGTCTGGTGGCCGACGCCATGCATACGCTTTCGGATCTGGTAGCGGATTTCATGATATTGATCGCCGGGCGCAAGGGCGCAGACCCTGCCGATCTCGATCACCCTTATGGACACGGGCGCATCGAAACGGTTGCAACGCTGATTCTCGGCGTATCGCTCATAACGGTGGGCATCGGGTTTCTGTGGGCTTCCGGGATGCGGCTGCAAACGATGGGCAATCAGCCGCTTCTGCATCCGGCGGCGTTTGTGATGGCGATTTTCTCGCTGGTGGGGAAGGAGTTTCTGTTCCGTTACACGCTTGCCGGCGGACGCCGCCTGAATGCGCCCATGCTCGAAGCCAGTGCCTGGCACGCCCGTTCCGATGCCGCTTCGTCGCTGGTGGTGGCTATCGGTATCGGCGGCAGTCTGGCCGGTTATCCTTTTCTGGAGCCGTTGGCTGCTGCCGTGGTCGGTTTTCTTATTCTGCGCATGGGGGTTCTGCAAGGCTGGCGCGCGGTGCGCGAGTTGATCGATACCGGCCTGCCCAAAGAAGATCTCATCCGTCTGCGCCAGACCATCAGCGATACGCCGGGTGTCACGGGGCTTCATGACCTTCGCACACGTCGCATGGCCAACCGTGTTCTGTGCGACGCGCACGTCCAGGTCGATTCCCGTATCTCGGTTTCGGAAGGCCATTACATATCGGAGAGCGTCTTGCTGGCTGTGCGCCGGGCGCATCCCGAAATCGGCGAAATGCTCGTCCATATCGATATCGAGGACGACGACGTGGAACAACTTTTCGCCGAGTGCGCCGAACGGCCTCTGGATCGCGCTGCCGTGCTGGCCGATCTTGCCTCGCTCACCGGAGAGAGCCTGCCGCTCCAGCGGCTTCAGTTGCACTACATCAACGGGCAGGTCGAGATCGAAGCCTGTTTTTCACCGGATGCGCCGGTTCCCGATGCCGAAACCCTCAGACAGCGTGTGGACGCCTGGCTGGCTGAGCGGCCCCACTATCGCGGAGTGACTTTCTATCGCCCGGTTTCGTGATCGTGCTCCAGGTGCCATATAGGGTGCGCGTCGAGCAGAAGGCGGGCATGGAGTTCAAGCGCGTCGAGATGCGCGGTTTCGGCGGCCTGCGCGGCTTCAAGCGTCCTTGTTTGGCAGTATCAGAATGATGTTACCATATTCGCTGGAACTGTTTTTATTGAGGGAGAGTACGCCCATGGCTACGCCAGTAGATGGCTTCAGAGGTTTGACAAATGGCGAGATGAAGATGCTGATTCGTCTTTTTGGCGCTTCGATCCCTTATAGGGCTGTCAAAATCTATAACCGCAAGTGGATGAAGCTACAGTCCGATAGCCGCGCCGTAGCGCCTGACGGAAATCTTTATATCCCACCAGGAACTTGGTTTGAAGAAGATTTTTCGACGATCAGTGATCTTTCACGCAAACACAAATTCGTGCACGAAATGGTGCACGTTTGGCAATACCATCGTTCCGGACTGTTAAGCATGGCAGTCAGAGGCATTCCGAGCCTGTTTAATAAAGGCTACGACTATGAACTTGATCAAAAAAAAACGCTCACAGATTACAGTCTGGAGGCACAGGCCAATATTCTTGCTGATTTTTATTTTATGCAGTTCGAAAATACAATAATCTGTTCACAAGAAAAAGGAGCCTGCGGTACTTTGGCCGAATATCGACAGGTTCTCAAAGACTTTCTGGCGAATCCGAGTGACCCAGGAAATTTAAAAAAACAAAGTCCTAACAACCCGTTTTTGGATCATCATCATTAAGAGAATGACAAATGAAGCGCTTTGTCCTCAATGTCACGCTCTCCTGTTTAGCCGCATCGCTGCTCACCAGCGGGTGTGTCTCGGAACCGGAATTCCATGATCAATCCCTGCTTTGGGCTAGATTTTCCATGAAAAACGGGGTGCCCTGTTTTGCAGCCAGAGACGAGCAGAAGTTATTGCAATCATCTGCAAAAATTCACGCTGTGACTGTTTTTCAGAGTACGGATTCAAATGAGGGCGTGTCGTTTTTATGGATGATTAGATGGCAAGACCCTATCAGGTTGGCTCAAGGTGAGTGTATTGAATACGGGTCAAACGCAGGCCATAAAACCTACGTTTATCCGAAAGAAAACTGCACTGATCCTCGCCTGAAACCTGTGCACGGGGACTATAAATTACTGCCTTCAGGTGAATGTGGTGGAGAGGATGAGGCGAAGAAACTTGAAAAAGGGGTAGTTTATTTCGTCGGCATGGATGCACTCGTGGATAGTTCACGTGAAGACGGCGAAGGGTTTTACATCCGGGACTTCTTTTGCTTGGCAGATGGTAAGAATGGCGAAACTGTCATTCACAGACTTAAATTCGACCCGATTAACAATGCAGTCGAAACCTGTCCGGGTGCAAAAACAGTACCGTAGGCGGATGCAGCGGAGTGGAACCCCAGCTTGTGCCGCTGTGCACAGTCACCTTGTTGCCGATGGGCGAGAGTTCAACGATCTGAGTGTTCTTGCGGCGGAGTTTGCCTGGTTGTTGTTTCGTGATCGTGCTCCAGGTGCCATATCAGGTGCGCGTCGAGCAGAAGGCGGGCATGGAGTTCAAGCGCGTCGAGATGCGCGGTTTCGGCGGCCTGCGCGGCTTCAAGCGCCTGACGGCCTGCGAGCAGCGTATCGGCGAAGGCTGATTCGCCCAGTGTGTAGGCTTTCGTGACCAGCGCGGCGTTGCTTTGCGCCTGATCGCGGATGCGTGCCTGGGTGGTGGCGATTTCCTTTGCGGTTGTTACCTGGGTCAATAGTTGCCGTGCTTCGAGTTCGACTTTATTGCGAATCCGTGTTTCCTCCTGACGTGCCTGATCGAGTTGCGCCAGCGCGCCTGCGTGGCCGGCGCGGCGGGCTTCGCCCGGCAGCGGGATGCTGACGGCAACGCCGACGATGCGGTCTTCGCCGTTACGCTCGTTGGTGTAGCGTAGCCCGATGGTCGGGTCGGGTGTGCGTTCGAGCGCGCTACGCTCGGCCAGAAGCTCTTTTTGTCGCGTCTGCGCCTGCGCCTGTTCGAGTTCGTGGTTGCCGGAAATGATGCGCGCGACCCAGTCGGCGTTTTCCAGTCCTTCGGGAATATCGGGCAGGGGCGGGGCTTCGGAAGCCGTGATCGGCGGCGGCAGCGACAGGCCGGGGTATTTTTGTTCGAGCGCGATTCGCGCCAGTTTTGCCCGCTGTGCCGCCTGCTGTTGCACAGCGATCAGGCGCTGATTTTCGGTTTGCGCCAGCATCAATTCCATTTTTGGCGTATCACCGGCGCGCACGCGCTTTTGCATTCCGTCGAGCAATTGCTCGCTCAGCGTGACTTGCTCGGAAATCCGCAGCACGGCGCGCTCCTCGCGCAGCAACTCAAACCAGGCGGCCAGCAGCGCGCGGCCCGCTTCATGCCAGACGTCGGCATAGGCGGCCTCGGCAAGCGACATCGCTTGTTGCCCCAGTTCCTGGTCTTTTCCGGCTTTGCCGAACCAGCGCACCGGGCGGTTGACGGAAACTTCGTAGTCGTTGAAGTTGCCGTCATTGCGCGTCCGGCGCCGTGCGGGATCGAAATTCAGATTCCATTCGTAGGGGCCGCTTTGCAGGCGCCGCCGCTCGGCGGTGGAGTAATCAATGTTGGCGCGCGCGGCCTGAAGCTCAGGAAGCTGTGCAAGCGTGCTGCGCACAACCGCTTCCGGCGGCAATTCGGCAGGGTAACGGGATGATGCGGAGGCGGCGGAAGGCGCGGCGGCAGCCAAAGGGCTGTCAGGAGAGGGCGTTTGCGCAGCGGCAAAAGCAGACGCCAGCGCCGCGAAAAGCGTAGCGAAAAGACCTCTGCGGAACCCCCCGGCACGCTCGCCCAATGCGCGTAGCGCCGGGCCGAAAGCCTCGCGGAATCGAATAAGTCGAGTGCTGAACATGAGCGCCTTTCCGTTTGAGAGTTGTCGTTGTGGCAGTTGTTGGAGCCTGTCGTCAGGCCGTTACCTCTTCATGAAACCGATGGATCCGCGCCAGTTCGTCGCCCACTCTCATCCTCTTTAAAAAGGAAATGGAAAATTCAAGCGGTTCTTAGCTCGTCAAGTAAGTCAGGATGACGATCCAACAACTTGAACAGCTTAATTAATGCTAAGGGAGGTTTGGTTTTGCCATTTTCGTAGCGAGAGAAGGCATTGACGCCACCACCAAAGATTTCAGCCGCTTCGCGTTGGTCAAGTTCAAGTTTTTTGCGTACCTTGGTAATAAAGCCAGGGTCAACGATATTTGCATTCACTTGTTTGCTGAACGCTTGCATCTCACGCATGACACGCTCGCTTTCAGCCATGTCAGTAATGGACTCATCGCACGCAGGGCAAAAATCTGCCCTCACCGCAGAAATGATGGTGCTTTCACCCTTGTAGGTGTAAGGAAAGTCGCGGGTATCATGAATGAGTTCTGCCATACCGCAAACGGGGCATCTCATGGTTATAACTCCTTAAAAACCTCTGCATTACCCTGCCTCCAGTCATCCTGCGCGAAGTCGCAGGATCTACGCGGCGTCTGGATTCTGCGACTTCGCTTCGCTACGCGCAGAATGACGGGAGGGGTTTTACAAATGTTCCCTAAGCCGAAGACACTGGATTCCCGCCAAAAGCACGCGGGAATGACGGGGATTTTTGCGTGTATGGCGGAGGATTTCGCGGGGATGACGGAGATTTCGCGTATATGACGAAGGATTTCGCGAGAATGGCGGGCGTTGCGAAAATGATGGGGAAATTTTCGCGTAAATGACAAAGGGGCTTTGCAGTGAATCCCCGAACAGGCCACCCCCAAACCCTTCACCCCATCCTCCCAAACGCAAGCAGCGGGACGATCCAATAGGCGATGTCCGGATTCGGGAAATCCTTGCGCAGGGCTTCCACCAGCGGGGTGACGTCCTCGTTGCGCAACAGGATGCTCATCAGCCGCCGTTGCGCGCGGCCTCTTACTTTTTCCATCGCGCTTTTCAAACCGGCTCCCTGCCCCATGCCCTGCGCGGCGATCAGGGAAAAGCCGTGAACCTGCTGCGGATGGTCGAGCAGGAAGTCGACGAGTTCTTCTTCGATTGCCGCCGGAAACGCCAGGGTCATCTCGCAATCGTATTTTGTCTGGGCATCCGTCATGGTTTCTTCTTTCATTTTTTTCCTTCCAGGCCGAAACGCTCGAATAGGATCGGCAGGATTACCAGGGTCAGGAACGTCGAACTGACCAGTCCGCCGACGACGACGATTGCCAGCGGGCGCTGGATTTCCGAACCCGGGCCGGTGGCCAGAAGCAGCGGGATCAAGCCGAAACCGGCGATGCTCGCGGTCATCAATACCGGCCGCAGACGGCGGCGCGCGCCTTCGCGGACGATTTTTCCGATTTCCATGCCGGTCGAGGCGAGTTGGTTGAAACAGGTAATCATCACCAGGCCGTTCAGCACCGCAATCCCCATCAGCGCGATGAAGCCGACGGAGGCGGGCACCGAGAGATATTCGCCGGTCAGGAGCAGCGCGAAGATGCCGCCGATCAGCGCCAGGGGAATATTGGCGAGCACCAGCACGGCCTGCCGGATGCTGCCGAGCGTGGCAAAGAGCAGCAGAAAGATCAGTCCCAGCGCGACGGGAACGACGAACGCGAGCCGCGCCGCCGCACGCTGCTGGTTTTCAAACTGGCCGCCCCAGGCGAGATGGTAGCCGGTCGGCAGTTTGACGGCGGCGACGGCGGCTTTTGCCTCGTCGACGAAACCGACCAGATCGCGGTTGCGCACGTTGGCGCGCACCACCGACATGCGCGAGGCGTTTTCACGTTCGATTTTGACCGGGCCGTCGACCTCTTTGATGGTGACTACTTCTCGGATCGGAACCACGTGACCGTCGGCAAGCGGCAGGTGTAGTTGCTCGACCGAAGCGCGTAACGTGTCGCTACCACGGATTTGCAGCGGCAGGCGGCGGCCTTCCTCGATCACGACGCCGCTCGAACTGCCTTCGATCAGCGAGCGCAAGTCGTTTTGCAATTGCGAGCTACTCAAGCCAAAACGCCCGGCGGCGAGGCGGTCGACGGTAATCTGGAGATATTGCACGCCGCTGTTTTTGACGGTGACCACGTCCTCGTGGCCCTTGATTGTTTCCAGTACCTGAACGATTTCCGCCGCCAGTCTGGAGAGCGTCGCGGCATCCGGCCCGAAGACTTTGATCGCCAGATCGCCGCGTACGCCGGAGAGCATTTCGGCAGTGCGCATTTCGATCGGTTGCGTGAAGGTGAAATCGACGCCCGGGAAATCCTGCCCGACTTTGCGTAGCGCGTCGACGATGTCGTGCTTGTCCCGGCTGCGCCATTCTGCGTTCGGTTTCAGAACGAGGAAGCTGTCGGTTTCGTTGAGTCCCATCGGGTCCAGCCCCAGTTCATCCGATCCGATGCGTGCGACGATGCTTTTGACTTCCGGCACCCTTGAGAGCACTTCCTTCTGGATTTCCTGGTCGATCTGGATCGACTGCTCCAGATTGATCGACGGCAGTTTTTCCAGTTGCATGATGATGTCGCCTTCGTCCAGCGTCGGCATGAACGATTTTCCGATCAGCGGAAACAATGCCAGCGCCGCGATCAGCGCGCCGAGCGCCGCGCCAACTGTCAGTTTCGGCCTTGCCAGCGCCCATGCGAGCGAGGGCACGTAGGCCGCGTCGAGCTTGCGCACCAGCCACGGCGGTGGATGGGCTTTTTGTTTGAGCAGGAAGGATGAGAGCACCGGAATCACGGTCAGCGACAACAGGAGTGAAGCGCCGAGCGCGAAGACGATGGTCAGCGCCACCGGTGCGAACATTTTTCCTTCCAGCCCTTCCAGCGTCAGCAGCGGCAGAAAGACCATGACGATGATGGCGATGCCGGAGGCCACGGGCACGGCGACTTCGGACACGGCGCGATAGATCATGTGCAGCCAGGAAATCGACGGATGATTTTGCTGCGATTCCGTATGCGCCTCGATGTTTTCGACGATGACTACGGCCGCGTCGACCAGAAGGCCGATAGCGATGGCCAGACCGCCGAGCGACATCAGGTTGGCCGAGAGGCCGAACCAGCGCATCAGGATGAACGTGGCACAGGCGGAAAGCGGCAGGATACAGGCCACGGTCAGCGCTGCACGCAGGTTGCCGAGAAAGAGAAAGAGCAGCATGAGCACCAGGAAAATCGCCTCGCCCAGTGCCTTGCCGACGGTACCGACGGCGCGTTCGACGAGATCGCCGCGATCATAAAAAACCTGGATGCTGGTTTCTGGCGGGAGGGTTTTCTGGATTTCATCCAGCTTTGTCCGGACCGATTCGACCACTTGCCGCGCGTTGGCGCCGCGCAGCGCGAGCACCAGCGCCTCGACCGCTTCGCCTTCGCCGTCCTTGGTGACGGCGCCGTAGCGGGCGAGCATTCCGGTGCGCACCACGCCGACATCGGCCACGCGCGTGACCTGTCCGTTTTTCTCGGCGACGACGATATTGGCCAGATCGTCGAGTGAAACGATGCTGCCCTGGCCGCGCACAAGCAGCGATTCCTCGTTGCGGTCGATGCGGCCCGCGCCATCGTTGCGGTTGTTTTCCTCGATGGCCGTGCGCAGTTGTTCCAGCGTAATGCCGCGCGCCGCCAGCGCGTTGATGTCGGGAACGACTTCAAAGGTTTTCACTTCGCCGCCCAGCGCGCTGACATCGGCCACGCCGGGAAGGCTGCGCAGTTGCGGCCGGATCGTCCAGTCGAGCAGGGTGCGTTTTTCCGCCAGCGACAGCGGCCCTTCGATGGTGAACATGAACAGTTCGCCCAGCGGCGTCGTTGCCGGGGCCAATCCGCCCGAAGCGGTCGGTGGCAAGTCTCCCTGGACACCGCTCAGGCGCTCGGCTACTTGCTGCCGTGCCCAGTAAACGTCGGTGTCGTCAGTAAAGTCGAGGGTGATTTCGGCAATCGCGTATTTCGACTGCGAACGCAGCATTTTCTGCCGGGGGATACCGAGCAGTTCCTGCTCGATCGGCTGAACGATGCGCATCTCCACTTCTTCCGGCGTCATTCCGGGCGCCTTCATGATGATCTTCACCTGCGTTCCGGCGACATCGGGAAACGCATCGATGGGCAACGCGCGAAACGCTGAAATGCCTGCCGCCGCAAGCACGAGCACGAGCAGCAGGGCAGGGAGGCGCTGCGCCAGAGAATAGGAAATCAACTGCCGCAGCATTTATTTGCTTCCGCCCTGCGCCTGGAGGGGTTGAGGTGCCTCTGGAGGCGTTTCTTCCTCCATGCCGATTCCCAGCAATGCGCCCTTGAGCACGGCGGTTCCGGAGACGGCGATACGGGTTCCGGGGGCGAACGCCGTACCGGCGGGTACTCCCGAACGAATATGGGTCAATCCGTCGGCGGAAGAAATCACCGTCACCGGCAGTGCAGTGAAGCCATGCGCAGTGCGCACGAAAATCCAATGCGTGTTTTCGTGGCGGATGATGGCGGTAGCAGGCACCGCCCAACTGTTACTGGCACTGCGGTCGAGATACAGCGTTGCTTCCACATATTGATTGACGGAAAGGCAGGACGAAGGCTGGTTCAATTCGCCGCGAATCAGCACCGTCTGGTTGTCGGCCTTGACCTGCGGCGATACAGCGATCACGAGCGCCTCGTCGGGGCAGGAAGCGAAGCGGATGCGGTTGCCGACCCGCGCCTGTGCCGCCTGCTGCCTCAAGGCATTGAGTTCAACCCACAAACGCCCGTTCTGCGCCAGTTTGGCGAGCGCCGCGCCCGCTTCCACCTGTTGGCCCGGAACGACGCCGTATTCGAGCACGATGCCGTCCATCCGCGCCGTGATTTCCAGACTGGCGGAAAGCTTTTGCGTGTTGCGCAGAGACTGGATTGCCTTGTCGCTCATCCCTACCAGACGCAACATCTGCGCTGCTTCGCTCGCCTGCGCGCGACTCTGCGTAGCGGTACTGCGCGCTTCCTGGAGACGGGTTTCGGCGATGATGCCTTCGGCAAACAATGCCGTGTCACGCTTGAGTTTTTCCGTTGCCAGCTTTTCCTGTGCTGCGGCCTGGATGAATTCGCGCTGCCATTGCAGCAATTGGGGGCTATAGAGCCGCAACAGGGGTTGTCCGGCACGCACCGGCTGCGAGGGCGGAGTCAGAATCGCCTGCACGGTGCCGGAGGCGGGAATGCTGATGATTTCCTGCGCATCGAGCGGCAGCACGACCATGCCGGGCAGACGGATCGCCTGAGCGTTTCCGTTACCGTGCCTGTTCGCGTCGATTTCGCCCAGGGAACGGAGTTCGATTTTTGCCTTCTCGACTTGCGTGTTGCTCAGTGCAAGGTCAACGGCGGCCCGGGCGGGCAGGGGAGCAGGCGTTTGCGCTGACGCGATGGAAAACGGCAGCAGCAGCGGCAGCAGAAGGAAACGGGAAAAACTCATCTGGTTTCGGTTATAACAAATTGTTTGATGGGGCAAGGGAAGATCCCGGCAGTCTACCTAATTTATTGCGCGCGGGAACGGGACAGGTTGCAAAGTCTAAACGATGAGGATGCCGCAAATGTTTCTGAATGTATCAGATCTGCCCCGGCGATGGTTACGCGGCATTCGTGGCCGTGATGATGGTCGGCAAACCATGTGCTGTCGCACCGGCGGGTACGACCGCACCGTTTTATTCGATACTACTCAACCATACAACGCACTCAGTATGGCGTCCTTGCCGGGACGGCTTGCATCGAGCAAAGCGGTGAACTGCTCCTGGTCGAACTCGATGCCGTGCGCAACAGGCGGGTTGCGCTGAATCGGGTCGGGTACGTTGGTTGCCAGGATGGCGGTTTGCACGATGTCGTGCAGCGTTTGAGGCGGCCAGTCGTCTTCGCAGGGAGTTTCGCTGTCAAGCGCGTCGATAATGTCGCTGGGCAACTCGAAGGTTTCGAGCACGGAACGGGAAATCGGGTCTCTCCACATGGTCATGAACTCGAAAAAACGGTCGATGTTGTTCTCCAGGATGGGGTAATTGGCAACCCGCGCCAGCAGAAAGAATTGACCGATATCGACCATCATGCCGGTGAGCATGGCCGTGTCGGGATTGACCGCGCGCAGGTGGTGGGCAAAGGCATATGCCCAGGATGCAATGTCGGCCGAGCGCCGCCAGAGGTCGAAGGCAATCTTGCGCAAATATGCCGAGCGGTGGTCCTGGGCGAGTTGTTCGGCAGCCACTGCAAAAGCCAGACAACGCAACGCGGCAAGGCCGATGCGCTTGACGGCGTTATTGACGCTGGTGATGCGCACGCCGTAGGGGTTGAGCAATATCGCATTGGACATGCGGATGACCTTGGCGCTCAATACCGGCTCGGTGCACACTACGGCAACAATGTCGTCGACGGAGGAATTCGGGTTGTCGGCAAGTTGTTTGATGCGTAGCGAAATTTCCATCGAAGTTGGAAAATTCAGGTGTCCTTCTTCAAGTTCCTGTTCGATCTGGGCGGCCAATGCCCGTGTTTGCGACTCGAAGTCCTGCATGGTCGACTCCATATTTCCGGAGAAAATATCTACGGTTCAATTCTGGCAGGACTTTCGTCATGTCAGCGTGATGACTTTTACGCCTGTCCGCCGGTGCGGATAACCTTGCCAATCAACCCGCCAACCGTTTCCTGGATGTCGGCGGGTAACAGCACTACTTTGGCATTTTCCGACATTGCCAGCTTTTGGACTGAGGAAATGTACTTCTCTCCGAGCAAATAAAGCATGGGAGTCGATTCAGATCCGATGGACGCCGTGACGCGTCGTATCGCTTCTGCCGATGCTTCGGCCAGCGTAACTTGTGCGTCGGCATCGCGCCGCGCGGCTTCGAGCCTGGCCTCGGCTTCGAGAATGGCCGATTGTTTTTGTCCTTCCGAGCGCGTGACCATCGCCTTGCGTTCGCGTTCGGCTGCGGCCTGCATTTCCATCGCTTTTTGCATCGAGGCAGAGGGTTTGATGTCCTGAATTTCCACCGATTTCACGGTCAAACCCCAGTCGATGGCTTCATCGGAAATGCTCTCGCGCAAACGCGCCTTGATCTTGTCGCGCGAGGATAAAGCCTCATCCAGTTCCATTTCACCGGCAATGGAACGCAGGGTCGTCATGATGAGATTACGGATGGCTTCCGAAAAATTGGTGACGCCATAAACGGCCTTTACCGGATTGGTAATCTTGATGAAAGCAACGGCATTGATGAAGATGACCGCGTTATCGCGCGTGATGACTTCCTGTTGCTGCACATCGAGGATGATGTCCTTGGTGACGAGTTTATAGGCAACTTTGTCCAGGTAAGGAATCAGGAAATTGAGACCGGGCAGCAGGGTGCTTTGGTATTTGCCGAGGCGCTCGACGATCCATTCCGTACCCTGGGGTACGATGCGTATGCCTTTGGCAACCGTGACGAAAGCCAGTACCAGGATGGCGACGGTGACGATAAAACCAACTTCTTGCATGAGAGGACTCCGGTGAACAAATAAATAACGGGGATTGCGTTTGCTCAGTTTCGCGCAATTTTGAGAAAACTGCCTTCGACGGAAACGAGCCTGACCCTTGTGCCGACGGCGATTTCGGCATCGGACGTGCAAGGCCATTCCTCCGCGCCGAGAATTGGTCGTTGAAAGCGTACCTTGCCCCGCTTGAACGGTGCCGTATCGGCAACCAGCAGGCCGATTTCGCCGATGATGTCCGCTTCGGCAGTACCGATCCGGGTTTTATTCCGGAGGCGGCTGAAAAAAACGGAACCACAGCACCGTCATGGTGACCGAGGCGATGGTCCAGAGCAATATTTGTCCGGTCAGCGGAAACTCCGGAGCAACGAGCAGCAACAGGCCGACGAGTACCGCCCCCAGCCCAAACCAGAGTATGAAAAAGGACGGAACGACCAGTTCCATCAAGGTCAGGATAATTCCAGCGACGACCCAGTACCACCACTCCATTGTCAGTGTATTTTCCTCGGCGCAGGGGGCAACGAACTCCAGAGAAACGTTGATCCATTCTCGCATGCTCTTCTCCCTTTGATCAAACGGATTGAATAGCGGGAGAAGAGGGCGTAGGTTGGGATGAGCGAAGCGAATCCCAACATCCAACCAGCCACAAAAACGTTGGGTTTCGCAAGTTCAACCCAACCTACACCCTTTATGTTTTGGAGATAACGCAATGTAATATTTAGAGTTTTTAAAGATTTTCCGCAACAAAATTCATGGATGCCTGCATTGTACTGTTCAGTTACCATTTACAAAAATGCGGCCCTGCTTGATCAGGCGCGGTGCAATGAAGAGGATCTGATGGGGTTTTTCGGCAAACTGAAAAAGACGATGGGGATCTTTTCTCCGGTGCGAACCATTATGGAGAAAGGTGCCGACAAGATTGAACCCGGTGAAAAGGTACGCGGACGCCCCAGGATTCATGTGCTTGGCACGGGCGGGACGATCGCGGGGCGGCTGGTGAGTACGGGGCCGCGTTACCGGGCGGGTGTGCTCGGTGTCGAGGCATTGCTGGATGCCGTGCCGGCTTTGCGGGGGCTGGCTGATTACAACTGCGAACAGGTAGCGAACATCGGTTCGCAGGACATGGACGAGTTCCTCTGGCTGAAGCTCGCGCGCCGGGTGAATGAATTGCTCGACAACCCGGATGTAGACGGGATCGTCATCACCCACGGAACCGATACGCTGGAAGAAACCGCCTGTTTTCTCGATCTGACGGTTCGCAACCCCAAACCCGTCGTGCTGGTGGGCGCGGTTCGGCCTGTGGGCGCGCTTGGTGCGGATGGTTCTGCCAATCTGCTTGATGCCGTAACCGTGGCAGTCAATTCCGGCGCTGCGGGACGCGGGGTGCTGGTCGTGATGCACAGCAACCTGTTCGAGGCGCGCGATGTGACCAAGGTTTCGTCTTCGGCCCTGCCTGCATTTGCTGCGCCCAACTCCGGTCCCCTTGGGCAATTGATCGACGGACGGATTTATTACGCCCAACGTGCCGGGCTTTCCCCGAAGCGGCTCGTTTTCGATGTTTCCCGTCAGGACAAACTACCCCAGGTCGGCATCGTTTATGGGTATGCCGGTGCTTCGGTTGCGCCGGTCAAGGCACTGGTGGAGGCGGGTTGCCGGGGCATCGTTTCTGCCGGTGTCGGCAGCGGCAACCTGCACCGCGATATGCTCGATGCGCTGGCCCATGCCTCCGGCCGGGGCGTGGCCGTGGTGCGCGCTTCCCGTGTTCCCTCCGGGCTGACGTTGCGGAACGTGGAAGTGGACGACAACCGCTATGGTTTTATCGCCGCAGGCGCGCTCAATCCGCAAAAGGCGAGGGTGCTCCTGCAACTGGCATTGACCCGGACTCGCAAACCCGAAGAAATTCAGAAGGTATTCGACGGTTATTGAGCCGCCGCGCTTGATGGCGGCTGAAGCCCCAGCCGGCGCTGAATTTCCAGAATGAGCGAAGCCTGGTTCATGCTGTAGAAATGCAGCCCCGGCGCTCCGCCCTGAAGGAGCCGTTCGCAAAGCCGGGTAACGATCTCCAGCCCGAAAGCGCGGATGGATTCGACATCATCGCCATAACTCTCGAATTTCATGCGCATCCAGCGCGGAATGTCTGCGCCGCAGGCATCCGAGAAGCGGGCAAGCTTGTAGAAGCTCACGATGGGCATGATGCCGGGAATGATGGGAATCTCCACACCCGCTTCGCGGACTTTGTCCACGAAGTGAAAATAGGCGTCGGCATTGTAGAAATACTGCGTGATTGCCGCGTTGGCCCCGGCCCTTGCCTTGCGAACGAAATTGCGCAAATCGGTTTCCGGGTTTTTCGCTTGCGGATGCCATTCCGGGTAGGCCGCGACGATGATCTGGAAAGCGTCGCCCGTCTCCGCGCGGATGAATTCCACCAGTTCGTTGGCATAGCGCAACTCTCCGGCTTCAGCCATGCCGGAAGGCAGGTCGCCGCGCAATGCTACGATACGCCGGATGCCATCGGCCCTGAATTCTCCGAGCGTTTCCCGGATGCCTGCGCGGGTGGAGCCGATGCACGACAGATGCGGCACGGCATCGAACCCTTCCGCTGCCATTTCTTTCACGATGGCAAAAGTGCGCTCACGGGTAGAACCTCCCGCGCCATAGGTGACGGAAAAAAAATCCGGCTTCAGGCTGACAAGTTTCGCACGCTCGTTCTTCAGTTTGGCGAGACCTTCGGCAGTTTGCGGAGGGAAGAATTCAATGGAGAGTTCAGTGTTCATGTCATGGTCTGGGAAAACGCGGCAAATGCCGCATGGTTGCCGATTATAGTTGCGGAACGCCAAATTTACGTTTCGCTCGTGATACGAATTTTCGGAGGCAGGTCATGCCTTATTCTTTCCCTTCCTGGATTGAAAGGGTGGCTGGCGGTACTTATAATTGCAAATGTACGGCAAATCGCCGTATATTAGTCGCAAGGAGGACAAGCCCATGCCCGTAGCCACCTCGACCGCCCGCCTTGAAGCCCGGATCAGTGCCGAACTGCATGCAATGCTCAAACGTGCCGCTGAACTTCAGGGGCGCACCATGACCGATTTTGTTGTGACCGCCGTCCAGGCTGCCGCGCAACGCACCATCGAGCAGGCTGAAGTCATCCGCCTGTCTTTGGCAGATCAGGAATGCTTTGCACAGGCGCTGCTATCGCCACCGCAACCGTCACCGGCCCTGGAACGCGCTTTCGCCCGTCGCAGCAAGCTCTTGCGCACCCAATGAGCAACGCGCCTTTCCTGCTCGTACCGCTCGATACTGCACATGATCGCGCCGCGTTCGATTGCAATTCGGAACCGTTGAACCGCTACTTGCGAGAACAAGTCACCCAGGACATTCGCCGCCGTATGACTGCCTGTTTTGTGGCCTTGACGGACGGGAATCGCATTGCGGGCTACTATACTTTGGCCTCGGCAAGCCTGCTGCTGGGCGACTTGCCGGACAGCATCGGCAAGAAGTTGCCACGCTATCCGACCCTGCC
>JAITMK010000167.1 GCA_031277415.1 Azoarcus sp. | reverse complement strand
TGGGCTGGAACGCCGATTATCCCGATCCCGAAAACCTGCTGTTCCTGCTCTACGGCCCGCAGGGCAAAGCGGGCGGACAGGGCAACAATTCGGCCAATTACGTCAACGCCGAATACGACCGTCTGTTCGACCACATGAAAGTGATGCCGGACGGCCCCGAGCGTCAGCGCGTCATCGACCGAATGGTGGAAATTCTGCGACATGATGCGCCCTGGGTCTTCTGGTTTCACCCGAAAACGTATGCGCTCCAGCACGGCTGGGTGAAAAACCGCAAACCGGGGGATATCGTGCGCAATGGGTTGAAATACCAGAGGGTCGACGCGGACGCACGGAAGGCCGCGCGAGAGAGCTGGAATCAGCCCACGCGCTGGCCGTTGGCAGCAATTGCTTTGCTGCTGGCGGCGCTGGCCGCACCCGCAGTGCTTTCCTGGCGGCGGCGCGAACGAGCCGCTGCGCATGTGGAGATGGATAAAACACCCGGAGGACCGGTCTGATGCTGGCGTACATCGTCCGACGGCTGCTTTACGCGGTGCCGATTCTGCTGGGGGTAAATCTTTTTACCTTCGTGCTCTTTTTCGGCATCAATTCGCCCGACGACATTGCCCGAATGCAGCTTGGGGCAAAATACGCCAGCGCGGAAGCCATCCAGCGCTGGAAAGCCGAACGCGGTTACGACAAACCGATGTTCTACAATCCGGCGCGCGAAGGGGCGGAAAAATTGACCGATACCCTCTTCGTCGACAAGTCGCTTTCCATGTTTGCCTTCAAATTCGGGCAGGCCAATGACGGTCACGACATTGCGCTGGAAATTCGCGGACGCATGGCCCCTTCGTTTGCCGTCGCCCTGCCGACGTTTGTACTGGGCCTCTTTGCCGCGATCACGCTTGCCCTGTTGCTGGTGTTCTTCCGGGCAACTCCGCTGGATTTTTGGGGGGTGGCGCTTTGCGTGACGATGATGTCCGTCTCCAGCATGTTTTACATCATCGGCGGGCAATGGCTGGTCTCAAAGGTGTGGGCGCTTGCGCCGGTTTCGGGCTATGCGGGCGGGCTGGACATGGCGCGCTTCCTGTATCTGCCGATACTCATTGGCGTTTTGGCCGGACTGGGTTCAGGCACGCGCTGGTACAGGACGATCTTTCTTGAAGAAATCTCGCGCGATTACGTACGTACCGCGCGCGCCAAGGGGCTTTCGGAACTCTCTACGCTGTTCAGGCATGTGCTCAAGAACGCGATGATTCCCATCCTTACCGGCGTGGTCGTGGTCATCCCCTCGCTTTTCCTCGGCAGTCTGCTGATGGAATCCTTTTTCGCCATACCCGGGTTGGGCAGTTACACCATCGAGGCCATTCGCAGCCAGGATTTCGGCGTGGTGCGGGCAATGGTGTTCATCGGGTCGGTGCTCTACATCATCGGACTCATTCTGACCGATCTTTCCTACACGCTGGTCGATCCGCGCGTGAGGCTGGGGTAGACCGATGAACACCCAGCCTGTATCGCTTCTCACCGACCTGTTCGACCTGCTCGTTTCCATATTCAGAGACTGGGGTGGACTGACGATCATCAAGCCGGTACTGCTTCCCACCGACCTGCTCGTTTTCATCCTCTTTGTGTGCGTGGTGTTTTTTGCCATACAGGCGCGGCGCAATGCCCCCTCGCGCGAAGCCTGGCGGCGAGTGGGGCGACAACCGGTGGCAATGGCTTCCGCGGCCGTCCTGTCGATTTTCGCCGTCATCGGTTTCATGGACAGCCTGCATTACCGCCCCCAATTGCCACCGAGCCAGAACGAATCTGCCGGGGTGCAAAAGGTTGCGTATTCGTCGGAAGTCCTGAGCCTGCTCGACACGCTGCTTACCCCCTTGCGCACGAAGATGGAAAAAACCTACTCCGCCCCGTTCGCACGCGAATCCTTTCAGCGTGAAACGGTTAAACTGCCCGACGGCGGACAGGCACGGATCTATCCGCGCCTTGCTCATGGCGCGAGCCACTTGCAGGAAGGAGAATCAACCCTGCCCGACATTGCCCGGCGTCTGGCCTGGGCACCGCTCCAGGCATTGATTGTGACCGGGGCGCTGTTGTGCGTGCTCACCGTGGGTGTGGCGCGGAGCCGGGGTATCGGGTTGACAGCCGCCGCGCGGCGCATTCTTGCCGGGCGCACGGAACTGGCCTGGCGTCCGGCGCTTATTGCTGTTTTTCTGATGGCTTTGTTATTCGCGGCGGGCGTGGCGCTGGCCCCGCATTACCATGTGCTCGGCACGGACAAGGTCGGGCAGGACGTGCTTTACCTTTCCCTGAAAAGCATCCGCACCGGCCTGGTCATCGGAACCCTGACCACGCTCATCATGCTGCCTTTCGCCGTGGCGCTCGGCATTGCGGCGGGCTATCTGGGCGGTTGGGTCGATGATGCCATTCAGTACCTTTACACCGTGCTCAACTCGATTCCCTCGGTGCTGTTGATTGCCGCCTCGGTACTGATGTTGCAAGTGACGATCGACACGCATCCGCAATGGTTCGACACCGCTGCCGAGCGGGCGGATGCGCGCCTGCTCGCGCTGTGCGCCATTCTCGGCATAACCAGCTGGACGGGGCTGTGCCGTCTGTTGCGCGGCGAAACTCTCAAACTGCGCGAACTCGATTACGTTCAGGCAGCGCGGGCCTTCGGCGCATCGACCGCGCAAATTCTGCGCCGCCACATCCTGCCCAATGTCATGCACATCGTGCTGATCAGCGTCGCGCTGGATTTCTCCACCCTGGTGCTGGCCGAAGCAGTGCTTTCCTACGTAGGCATCGGCGTCGATCCCTCCACGATCAGTTTCGGCTCCATGATCAACGCGGCGCGGGCAGAACTGGCGCGCGAACCGGTGATATGGTGGTCGCTCGCTTCGGCCTTCGGTTTCATGCTGACGCTGGTACTTGCAGCCAACCTGCTCGCCGATGCCGTGCGGGATGCGTTCGATCCCCGGCGGCAACTTGGTCAATGACTGAAGCTCGTGAAATTATCGGGCAGATAAGCATGGACTTGAGTACAAATGCAGTGGCATAATGCGGGCACTTATCCCAAATCGATACTGCCGCCTGGAATTCTTTTTCCTTTTGGGGAAGAAGACCTCAAGGCAGACAAATATGGTGAATGAGACATGAAAAAATTCCTCTGGATACCCGTTGCCTTTCTACTCTCTTCTTGTGCCGGCACGCCTCGTGACGACGCGTATTTCCTATCGATCCAGGATGTCCTGGAATCGAGCGAAGCTCAAAAAAACCTCATCGGTGACATCAGGTTCTACTTCGCCGGACAACCGCATCCTGATGTCGAAGAAACGCTGGAGCAAGGCCACTCTATCTACAAAAGAGCCAGAGCCCTCAGAAGAGACAGAACAGAATCAATCGAAAAAAACGATGAACTGGGGTGTAATCGATCCATGCTGACAATATTACGTATCTTTCAGGCGCGCGCCCGAAAGGCAGGCGGCAATGCCGTCATCAATATCGAAAACCATTACAAGGAAAGCACCTTCAGGAGTACTGATACATTCGAATGCCATGTCGGGGCCGGTGGAGCCCGCGTCATCCTGAAAGGCGATATCGTCAAGTTGAAGTAAAGCGCCCCTGGAGCCTGGACATAAGGTTAGCCCGGAAATTGCACCACTCCCCGGCGTGAGATGACATTGGTGTGAGATCGGAACAATAATGCTGTTGTAGTCGCTCCAGGAGCATCACGAAGGGGTATTTTTCAATTTTTGGACAC
>JAITMK010000148.1 GCA_031277415.1 Azoarcus sp. | reverse complement strand
GCGTGCGACGTGATCGGGATCGATCTCGAAGTCGTCAATTTCAGCCGCGAGTACAAGGAAAGAGTGTTTGCCGATTTCCTGCGTGAATACGAGGCCGGACGCACCCCGAACCCGGACATCCTGTGCAATTCCGAGATCAAGTTCCGCTGCTTTCTCGATCACGCGATGCAGATGGGGGCCGAGCGTATCGCCACCGGGCACTATGCCCAGGTGCGCGCATGGGCTGGCGATGGCCGCCATGAATTCCAGTTGCTCAAGGCCGAGGACGGCACAAAAGATCAGAGTTATTTCCTCTACCGTCTCACCCAGGCTCAACTGGCAAAAACCCTGTTTCCGCTCGGCGCGCTCGCCAAACGGGAAGTGCGTCAAATCGCCACCGATGCCGGACTTCCGGTTGCGGCCAAGAAGGATTCGACCGGGATTTGTTTCATCGGCGAGCGGCCGTTCCGCGAATTTCTGATGCGTTATCTGCCGACCCGGCCCGGCGAGATCCGCAATCTCGATGATGGTCGCGTCCTGGGCGAACATCAGGGGTTGATGTACCACACCGTCGGACAAAGAAAGGGGCTCGGCATCGGCGGCATCCGGGCACGGCAGAATGCGGCGGGTGAACACGATGCCTGGTACGTGGCCGGAAAGGATGTAGCCGCCAATGTGCTCTACGTCGTGCAGGGGCATGACCATCCAGCCCTGCTCAAGGATTGCCTCACCGCGACCGATCTCAACTGGATTGCGGGGCGCCCTCCCCCCGCGCACTGGGTCTACTCTGCCCGTCCACGCTATCGCGCCCCGGACATGCCTTGTGTGATCGACTCACTGGAAATGGAGACTGCCCGCGCGGGGATCATCTTTGCCCGGCCGCAATGGGCGCTTACGCCGGGACAGAGCGTAGTGCTCTACGAATCGCGGGTATGCCTGGGAGGCGGCATCATCGCCTGAAGCCGCAAGACGCTCAGGCGCTTGCGACGGCAGAGACTTCGACGGCCGGATGGTAGGTACGCTGATAGTCTTCGCAGCGTTCGAGATATTCCTTGGTGCTCCGGGGCATCGTTACCCTGGCACGGGAGAGGTAAGTGATCAGGGCGCGCCCCTGCTTGATGAGGCGAATGCCGTCCGCAACGTGGCGCATCAGCGGCGCATCCGGTTGTGCGGGCATGGACGGAGCGTAAGCGCCAAGTTGCTCCGATGCGACGACGAAGCGGGACCAGACATCGAAAATGTCTGCATCGGTACGCAAGGTTTCGCACTTGTTCTTTGCTTCATCGGTGAAGCGGCGAATGATCGGCAGCGACTCGGAGAAGAGTGGATCATTTACAAAAGTATGCACCATGGCGTCGGAAAGACGGTCGATGTCGCACAGTGTCTGAGCAATCTTGATGTAGCGGCTCTCGTAGAAAGCCTCTACCGGGATGGAGAACGCGCGGAAGGGCTCGCCCCACAATTCGTCGATACCTTCTTCCCCGCTGCGGTGGAGAACCATGCGGCCCAGCGACAACGCCTCTTGCAAACAGTCGCCGCACTCTTGCATCAGGGCGTTGTCCTCGTCGATTCCAATGCCTTGTTCCTGCAATTCGACGAGCTTGGTGAAGATATCGGTGGCGCGGTTGAACAGCGCCCCGGCCAGCATGGCGCCCTTGACGCGCTTCTTCGTCGGAACCTGCTCCTGCTCGAAAGACGTTCGGGCTTCACTCAGGCGTTTACCAGGGATGTTGATACCGTGCTCGACATGGTTGAACAAACGCCGGGTCGTTGCCTGGATCAGCATTTTCTTTGCCTGAAGCGAGTCGGCGGGGGGATCGTAAGCCTTGATCCAGTAGCCATCGTAGTAGACGCGCTTGATGCCGTCGACGACGCGCAGGGTGCCGTTAGGAATAACTACCATTCAAACTATCCAGATAAAAATTCAGTATGTGTTGTGACAAGGCCGAAACGCTCGGAAGCATACGCTCGTCGTTTACGGCATAGAAGCCTCGCGATTGCAGTTTTAAGTGTTCCTGCTGAGGATAAACATCACGCCTGTCATCACGAGACGAAAAAAGTCCTTTTATTACACGGGGTTATTTTCAGCAAGGGCGCTGTAAGAAAAGTTTGTAACCACGTTGCGCCTTGGAGACGTTTTCAAACGCCAGGGGCAGGGTTTGCCGCAATTCTTCGGCAAGGCGAACGAGTTCACCCTCATCGCCCTCGGCCAGTTCGAGTTCAATCTCATGGATCGGCGCATTATACTCGCCTGCTTCGATCAGTCCTGTGTCAACCATAACGAAGACGCACACACCGGGACGCGGCTGGATGCGCCGGGTGTCGCGCAAAAAGCGCGTAGTGAAGACAGGGACGAGTTCACTGCTTACCTGCGTCAGCAAGGCAGCAACGGCCGTATCGGTAACGGCAGAAAAATCAAAATGCCCGCACCAGGGGGTTTCCCATTCCGGCCGCCGTGTCAGCCCGTTGATGGTCTGTGCCGAGCATTTGACGGTTTGCACCATCCCCCCCGCTTGCTTGCGCAGCCGTAATCCGGTTCCGTGTGTCTTGAGCGTGAGATCAGATGTGTCGAAATAGGTGTTGTCGAGCGTGCCCGGGCTGCCTTCACGAGGCGCGTTCGCGATGAGCGGGTGACGCATGATGTCCGGCAGAGCTTCGGCGGGAAAAGAGAGCTTGAGTTCTACTTCAATGGACATGGTTCGAATTTGAGTACAGACGTTCAGGTATCAGTTGGAATGCCCGTTGCCGCCATCACTTGGGTGTACGCCACCGTTCCCATTGGGCGCGGCTGATACCTCGACACTGCGTGGTGGAAAGATGAAATCCAGAGGACGGTTGAAGAAACGGCGCAACACCAGGGTAGAAAAAATGCGGCCCTGTGCGAAGGTGATACTGCGCGAACGCATTGCCACGTAAAGAGCGAGGCTGAAACTGACGAGCAGGTTCACCAGACCGATCAACGCAATGCCTATGGCCGTCACACCGAGTACGTTAATGGGCACGGCAAAATCATAAGCTGCAGCGGCGTAACCGACATAGGCGGAAGAAAAGGCGATGTGACGGATGTCCAGCGGCAGGCCGAACAGTACCCCCAGCGCGGTAGCGCCTCCGAGCAGGAAACCGAAAAAGAAGTTGCCGGCCAGCGCCCCCAGATTGTTTTCGATGTAAGTCGCGAAGCGTTTCGCGCGCGCCTCGCCGAACAATCGCTTGGGCCATCGCAGTTGCGCCAGCCGCTCCGGAATGCGGTTGTAGGCCGTCAGATTGTCGTAGTAGGCGGCGATGAGACCGGCGAGAAATAGGCATACCCCGGCGACTGCCGCAAAAAACGGCGCACCGCTAAGGGGATGGGCGTCGGCAAGCAGGCGGTCGGCTTTGGCGGTATCGATGAAATAGTGGCCGGTAAAATGCTGAAATGCAAACGAGAACAGAATCGCCACGGGTATGGAGAGGCCGAGATTGCCGATGATGGCGGCAAACTGGCTGCGAAAGGTGCGCACAACGACAGTAGCAAGATTTTCGAGGTCGCGTGTTTTGCCCCGGATTTCCCCGATGGAGGCTGCAATGGCGTTGGCGGTCATGGCGGGTTGCTTAGTAGCCACCGTACCGCCCAGAAAGTGGATGAGCGCAAAGCCGATGCCGTAGTTCAGGCAAAAACACAAAGCCTCGGTAAGAGGAGCCAGATGTAGTGAACTGAGTACGATCTTGAAGGCCGACATGAAGGCGATGATGAAACCGCCGAGCGCCGCCGAACCGAGCATGCCGAAATATTCGCGGCGGGTGGTCGTGATGAATTTTTCGCCCCGTTTGCTGGCGCTTTCAGTCATTCGCAGGGAAAGCAGGCCGACGTTGGTGCTCCAGTAATCGGAAAGCCGGTTCTTGCGGCATTCAGCGCGCACAGTTTGTTTGAAGAGCGTTACCGCCTGGGGCAGAAGCGAAACGACGGTGCGTGTCTGGTGCAGTTCATGCAGCAACCCGAGCAACCCACGGGTGCGTTCGAGATGCTGCCGCAGGCGTTCCAGCGTGAAAGTCAATGCCAGGCTGGTTCCCAGCCGGGACGCGCGGCGGCGCTCACGTTGCAGGACTTCCCGGCACTGGTCGAGCATTACATCGATATGGGCTTCTTTATCTCCGAGCGTGACTTCAGGGTTGCTCCACCATGCGCGGTAAGTCTCCAGGTAAGCCACGATCTCGGTGTTCTGAGCCAAAAAAGGAGATTCCACTTCTTCAAGCTGCGGATCGACGCGCACCAGTTCGGGATCCAGTCCGATAGCCGAAACGTGATAGGAAAGGATTCGCAAGGCTTCGAGCATTTCCGAGAGCGCGATGGGTAAAGTCTTTTCGTCCCGGGACGTTTCGTCGCCGAGCAAGGCATGGAAAAAACCGACCCATACTTCGTCGGGAACCGCTTCGACCCAGATTTCGTCATCTTTGCGGTGGAAGATTACCGTCAGAAGGTCTTTCAGATAGGTGCGCGAGACGACCTCCGGCAACAGGCGGTGCGTAATGCGGCGCGCCGTCTCGGAGAAAAAACCGGTCGAAGGCAGCAGGCCCGATGTGACATAAAGCGAAGTTTGTTTGTGATCGGTGAAAAGTTTCAGCAGAGCCGCGCGCAACACACGCCGACTGTCGGGAGCGTCGGCCAGCATCTGCGTGAATTCGGACAAGGCGGCGATAGCATCATCGGTGCGATGCGCGCGTGAAGGGCGCACGGCATTGATCAGCGCAATCCAAAGAGAAACATGATCGGTAGCCAAGTCGGTGGCGATGCGGGTAAGCAGCGCCTCCAAGCGTTTTTTCCGGGCAAGCCCGGGAGAGATGCGGCGAAATAATTTAAGGGGATTCCAGGAAAAAACCATCGGACTTCATCTCGTTTTTGGAACAGTATGCCTGTCGTTTTGTGCGGAAAACAACCGGCAATCCGTAAAAAACACCTCATTTCCAGTTTTGCCCCTTGCGGGATGAGGCGTTCGTCCCGATTCATCTCTCCATGACTTCGGGGATCAGGAAACCATGCGTTCAGTCTTCTCCGCGCACGGCGTCGGCCCAGCAATTCGGCGTCTCGAACAATCTGACCCGTTCAAGGCGCAGCGCATTTCCGCAGGTATCGCGGTAGGCCGCATCGAGAATCTGAAAGGCCGCAGCAGCAAGGTTTTCCGCTGTCGGAACCGTATCGAAGATAACCGTTTTGTGGTTGGGCAGGGACGCGAGGAATTCCACCACGCACTTGTCTTCGCGCCAGACAAGAAATGCGTGATCCCACTGGCTGACCACTTTTTCCCAGGCAATGCGTTTTATCTCGCCAAAATCCATCACCATTCCATTGGCTGCGCAGCCAGGATCATCGATGATCCTGCCTTCGAGACTGATCTCGATCACGTAGCGATGCCCGTGCAAATGCCGACACTGGCTGACATGATCCGGGACGCGATGACCAGCATCGAATTCGAGGCGGCGAGTAATGCGCATAGTGTTTTTTCATGGTTCTTTCATGGATAGAAGGGTAAATTATAACATCGCTCGTACCGGCATCTTTCTCGTCTTGATCGGATAGGCGCACTGCCGTATGCTTTTGGGGGTCATTCGTACTATGCCGACAGGATAATCACATCATGTCCGTTTCAGGATTTTTACGCCGCTTGTTCAAACCCTTCATGCGCCCGCGCGCAGATTCCGGTATGCGCGAACACGTTGTTCAGTGCATGGGGCCGCACGGATTGCATCGCATGGCTTATACCGAATGGGGCGATCCGGATAACCCGAAAGTTTTGCTCTGCGTCCACGGATTCACGCGAAACGCACGGGATTTCGACATGCTTGCGGAGGCGCTTTCCGGCGAATACCGGGTAGTTTGCCCCGATGTGGTTGGACGAGGCCGCAGCGATTGGCTGCGGGTGAAATTCGACTACACCTTCCCGCTTTACGTTTCAGACATGGTCACGCTGATTGCGCGGCTTGGGGTACCGCACGTCGACTGGGTCGGCACTTCGATGGGCGGCCTGATCGGCGTGTTGCTTGCCGGTCAGCCGCATGCTCCCGTGCGGCGGCTGGTGCTCAACGATGTCGGGCCGCTGATTACCGCCGAATCGTTGCGCCGTATCGGGCAATACGTCGGGAAGTCCCCCGGGTTTCCTACTCTGGAGGATGCCGAAAGCTACGTGCGCCAGATCGGAGCCTCCTTCGGCGCGCTTACCGATGAGCAATGGCAACATCTCACCCGCCACAGTGTGCGCCACACCAGTAACGGTTATATCTTCAACTACGACCCCAGCCTGGGCGACCTTTTCCGCATGATACCCATTGTGCTCGATGTCCAGGCGTGGGACGCATACGACCGTATTGCTCACCCGGTGCTGGCAATACGCGGCGCGGAATCGGATTTGCTCAGGCGCGATACCTGGCTGAAAATGGCCGAACGCGGACCGAAGGCGAAACTCGCCGAATTTCCCGGCATCGGCCACGCCCCGATGCTGATGTCCGAAGACCAGATTGCAGTCATACGAGATTTCCTGCTCGATTCCGGCAAGGAGGCTGACAACGAACCTCAGCAGCCATCATGACCGCACGCGCGGATTTTGAACCCGCTTATGCCCCTGAAGATTCGCGCGACGCCTCCGCGCTGATTTTTCCGTTTATCGGCCAGAACCTGTTGATCGATTCGAATGCGGAACTGCCGCACACGGAGGCTGTGCAGGCATTGGGCAACCCCTTGCGGACACTTCGTTTCGGAGCATTGGCAGGCCGGGAATGCGTGCTGAAAGTCTGGCCTTCCGAATGCGCCATCCCTGCGGGATTGACGGTCGGCGACTACCGGACTCTCTGGGGGCATTGGCCGGATGGGCTTCTTACTGCCCTCGTCCGTGCCAAACAACTCGCGGTATGGGTGTTGCACAACCAGTTTTGCGGAGCCTGCGGCCAACCGATGGTTTTGAGCCCGGTGGAAATCGCCTGTACATGCCCTGCCTGCGGCTACAAGGTTTATCCGCGCATTTCACCCGTGGCAATCGGCCTGATCGTCAAAGGGAATGAAATCCTGCTTGCACGCTCGCCGCACTTCGCGCCGGGGATGTACAGCGCATTGGCCGGTTTCGTCGAAGCGGGAGAATCCGCCGAGGAATGCCTGTGCCGTGAAATGCAGGAAGAGGCTGGAATCAAAATCCATAACCTCCGTTATTTCGGCAGCCAGTCCTGGCCATACCCGCATTCGCTGATGATCGGTTTCATTGCCGATTATCATTCCGGTGAACTGACCGCACAAAAAGACGAAATTGAAGATCTGGCCTGGTTCAGGCTCGATGATCTGCCTGTTCAGCCGCATCCCGCCTCGCTCGCCAGGCAGATGATCGAATTTGTCCGCGCCCGGACGAAACCATAAAGCCACTGCCGTGAACAGTTACTCAAGGTGACGTGAACCGCCCCCCGTTCTGCGCGCGTACCATGCTCTAATAGGCTTTGGGCATTTCTTGTGGGAGACATTCGTGAACCAGGAACAACGATTTCGGTTGGTCACGCGTAGCGATTTCGACGGGCTGGTCTGTGCCGTGCTCCTGAAAGAACTTGATCTTCTGGATGAAATCAAGTTTGTACATCCCAAGGACATGCAGGATGGTCTGATCCACATCACCAACCGCGACATTACCACCAACCTGCCCTACGTCCCCGGTGCGCATCTCGCGTTCGATCACCATTTCTCGGAAACCCTTCGCAATCCCGGCAAATTCGACAATTACATCATCGATCCGGAAGCGCCCTCCGCTGCCCGCGTGGTCTACAACTACTACGGCGGCAAGGCCACTTTCCCCAGCATCTCCGAGGAAATGATGGAAGCCGTTGACAAGGCGGACAGTGCCCAATTTACCCGCGAAGAAATTCTCGAACCAAAGGGATGGGTGCTGCTCAACTACCTGATGGATTCCCGCACCGGCCTCGGGCGATTCCGCGAGTTTCGCATCAGCAACTACGTTCTGATGATGCAGTTGATCGGTTACTGCACGCAGCACACCGTCGATGAAATACTGGAACTTCCCGACATCAGGGAGCGCAAAGACCTCTATTTTCAGCACGTCGAAAAGGCCAGGGAGCAAATCAAACGGTGTTCTACCGTACATGGAAACCTGGTGGTGTTCGACCTGCGCAACGAAGAGATCATCTAT
>JAITMK010000109.1 GCA_031277415.1 Azoarcus sp. | reverse complement strand
GAAGCGCGGATTGGCTGTACTGCGCAGCTTCATCGGTGGAATCAAAATCTCATCGGGCGAGTTTTCCATCGGCCTGGACATTGACCCCTTGAAAGGCACGGCGGACAGCGGCGACATCGAGGTCGACCTGCCCAATCTTTTTGTGGCCGTAGCGGAAGCTGCCGAGGAAAGAAAAACCGCTGTCGCTCTCCTGATAGACGAAATCCAGTACATGACGGCCAAGGAACTCGGTGCGCTCATTATGGCGATGCATCTTATGCAGCAGCGGCAGTTGCCCATGATTCTGGTGGCCGCCGGGCTACCCATCATGGTAAGCCTTGCGGGTGAATCGAAAACCTACTCCGAGCGGCTTTTCAGTTTTCCGGGTGTAGGCGCATTGTCAGAACAGGATGTCTTCAAGGCGCTGCGAGATCCTGTTCAGGCAGCAGGAGCCGATTTTGATGAACCGGCAATGAAGGAAACCTACCGGCTGACTCAAGGGTATCCCTATTTTGTGCAGGAATGGGGCTATCAAGCCTGGAACAAGGCCGAAAACGGGCAAATCACACTGGATGATGTTCAAGCGGTTACACCCGAAGTGGGCAAACGGCTTGATGCAAATTTTTTCCGCGTCCGGTTCGAGCGCCTCACCCCGGGCGAAAAACAATTCTTGCGCACCATGGCGCAAATTCCTGCCCCCCGCCGAACGGGTGAAATCGCCAGGGCAATGGGCGTCACACAAAAGATGGTTGGCGTAGCACGTGCAAACCTGATTCGCAAAGGCATGATCTACAGCCCGGCACATGGGGAACTCGCATTTTCGGTTCCGCTTTTCGATGACTTCATGCTACGGACGATGCCTTGACCAGGATTCGCCCGGCTCCGGGCGAGCGGATCGAATAATAGAAACCCGCACTTCATCAGCCGCTTCCATTGTCAGTATAATTTGTCCTTTTTTCTGGCAAAAATGCGGTTTTTTCGCGGTTTTCACGCCCCCGCCGGACAGCCCTGCGTGCTCACCATCGGCAATTTCGATGGCCTGCACCTCGGGCACCAGGCGCTGTTGAGTCTGCTCGCCGACAGAGCGGGCTCGCTTGGGCTGCCCGCTTCGGTGCTGACCTTCGAGCCGCATCCGCGTGAGTATTTCTCTTTGCTCGACGCGCCCGCGCGCCTGACTTCCCTGCGCGAAAAACTGCTGCTGCTCGGCGACAACGGCGTCGATCATGCGCATGTGCAGCAATTCAACGCCCGTTTCTCCAGCCTGAGCGCAGAAGCATTCATCCAGTCCGTGCTGGTGCACGGACTGAAAGTGCGCCACCTGCTCATCGGCGACGATTTCCGGTTCGGCAACCTCCGCAACGGGGATTTCGCCATGCTGCAAGCGGCAGGGCGCGTGCATGATTTCGGGGTGGAAGCCATGCCCACCCTGTCCGTCGCGGGCGAACGGGCATCGAGTTCAGCCGTGCGCAAGGCGCTCGAGACGGGCGATCTCGATCATGCCGCACGCCTGCTCGGACGGCCTTACAGCATCGCCGGACAGGTCGTGCACGGCAACCGGCTCGGGCGAGAAATCGGCTTTCCCACGCTCAACATCACACTCCGGCATCGTCGCCCTGCCCTCTCCGGTGTGTTTACAGTGGAAGTCGAGGGGCTGGGCGAGTCGCGCCTCCGGGGCGTGGCCAATATCGGCATCCGTCCCACCGTGGACAATACCCCGCAGCCCCGGCTGGAAGTTCACCTGCTCGACTGGTCGGGTGAGTGCTACGGCGCGCATCTGCGGATCCATTTCTTTCACAAACTGCGCGATGAACTCCGCTTTCCATCGCTCGACGCGCTCAAAAAGCAGATCGGGCTGGACTCGCAGGCGGCGCGCAACTGGTTTTCCCAACATCCGAGTGCCCCACACGGTTGAAACGTCAGGACAGTCATGACCACCGATTATCGAAAAACCCTCAATCTGCCCGATACACCGTTCCCGATGCGCGGCGATCTGCCCAAGCGCGAACCGGGCTGGATTGCCGGTTGGCAGCCTCTCTACCAGAAAATCCGCGCCGCCAGCGCCGGGCGCCCCCGTTTCATCCTGCACGACGGCCCGCCCTACGCCAACGGCAACCTGCACCTCGGTCATGCGCTGAACAAAATCCTGAAAGACATCATCGTCCGCGCCAAAACATTGGCCGGGTTCGACGCGCCCTACGTGCCGGGTTGGGACTGCCACGGACTGCCGATCGAACACAAAATAGAAACCACCCACGGCAAACATCTGCCCTCCGGCAAGGTGCGCGAATTGTGCCGCGCCTATGCCACCGAGCAACTGGCTCTCCAGAAGGCCGATTTCATTCGTCTCGGCGTGCTCGGCGACTGGGACAACCCCTACCTGACGATGGACTTTGCCAACGAGGCGGGTGAGATCCGCGCGCTGGCTGAAATGGTGAAGCGCGGCTACGTCTTCAAGGGTTTGAAGCCGGTGAACTGGTGTTTCGATTGCGGTTCCGCGCTTGCCGAAGCCGAAGTGGAATATGCCGATAAATCTTCGCCTGCCATCGACATCGCCTTTCCGGTAAGCGAAGAACACGCCGCACGGCTCGCAGCGGCATTCGGCCTGCCGAGCCTGGAAAAACCCGCCGCCGCCGTCATCTGGACGACGACCCCCTGGACGATTCCCGCCAATCAGGCGCTCAACGTTCATCCCGAATTCGATTACGTTCTGGTGGATGCGGGTGAGCGGCTGCTCGTACTGGCGAAAGAACTGGCTGAGTCGGCACTCGCGCGATACAAACTCGGCGGCACGGTCATTGCGTCCGCCAAGGGCGCGGCGCTCGACCGGATCGCGTTCCGCCATCCGTTCTATGATCGTCTCTCGCCTGTGTTTCTTGCCAACTACGTAGGCAACGATGCCGGAACGGGCATCGTGCATTCGGCTCCGGCTCACGGCGTGGACGACTTCAATTCGTGGCTCGCTTATGGAAAATCCCGCGACGAAATCCTCTCCATCGTTCAGGGCGACGGCCATTTTGCCGCCGATTTGCCATTTTTCGGCGGCATGAACATCTGGAAAGCCAACCCCGTCATCGTCGAAAAACTCGCCGAAGTCGGCGCGCTGCTCTCGCATGAAAAAATCGTTCACAGCTACATGCACTGCTGGCGGCACAAGACTCCGCTCGTCTACCGCGCTACCGCACAATGGTTCGTGGGCATGGATCGCAAGGTGGAAGACGGTTCTACCCTGCGCGAGCGGGCGCTCAAGGGCGTGGAAAATACTGATTTTTACCCCGGATGGGGGAAAGCGCGTCTGCACGCGATGATCAGCAGCCGCCCGGACTGGTGCATCTCGCGCCAGCGCACCTGGGGCGTCCCAATTCCTTTCTTTCTCCACAAGGAAACCGGCGAATGGCATCCGCGCACCGTCGAACTGATGGAAGAAGTCGCATGCCGGGTCGAAAAAGAAGGAATCGAAGCCTGGTTCAAGCTCGACGCCGCCGAACTGCTCGGAGCCGAAGCCGCCGATTACGAAAAAATCAACGACACGCTGGATGTCTGGTTCGACTCCGGCACCACGCACCGCCACGTACTACACGGTTCGCATGCAGAGCCCCCACGCTCGCTTCGCTCCCTGCCCCCCGAGGGGGCTGCGCCCGCCCTTGGGGCGGCCCGGCGGGCGGGCGGGCCGCACTCTGATAGTTCTGATGGTCCCATTGCTGATCTTTATCTAGAAGGCTCCGATCAGCATCGCGGCTGGTTCCACTCTTCGCTCCTCACGGGCGCGGCCATCGATGGCCATCCACCCTATCGCGCGCTGCTCACCCACGGTTTCACTGTCGACGGGCAGGGTCGCAAAATGAGCAAATCGCTCGGAAACGTCATCCTGCCGCAGGAAGTCTCCGACAAATACGGCGCAGAAATCCTGCGCCTGTGGGTCGCCTCCACAGACTATTCCGGCGAAGTCGCCCTCTCGGACGAAATCCTCAAACGCACCATCGAAGCCTACCGCCGCATTCGCAACACCGTGCGGTTCCTGCTCGCCAACACCTCGGACTTCGATGCGGCCCAGGACATGCTGCCCGTGGATGAGTGGCTGGAAATCGACCGCTACGCGCTCATCCTCACCCGCAACCTGCAAACGCAAGTGCTGGCCGACTATGAACGCTTCGAGTTCCACCGTATCGCCCAGGCGCTGCAAACCTTCTGTTCCGAAGACCTGGGAGCGTTCTACCTCAACATCCTGAAGGATCGCCTCTACACCACGGCGGAAAAATCCCACTCCCGCCGTTCCGCACAGTGCGCGCTCTGGCATATCACCCAAAGCCTCGTCCGGCTGATGGCCCCGATTCTGTCCTTTACCGCCGAGGAAATCTGGCAAATTCTCAGCAAGGACAAGCAGGATTCCGTAATGCTCCAGGCCTGGCACACCCTGCCCGAAGTGCCCGATGAAGCGGCGCTCATCGCACGCTGGACGCACATCACCGCCATGCGGGCCGAAGTGTTGAAAGCGTTGGAAGAACTGCGTATCAAGGGCGAAATCGGCGCGGACTTGCAGGCTGCCGTCACCCTCACTGCCGAGGGAGAGGCGTTCGAGGCGCTTGCCGCCCTGGGCGATGACCTCAAGTTCGTCTTCATCACCTCCGCCGCCACGCTCGAACGAGGCACGTCCGGCATCCGGGTCGTTCCCGCTCCGGGCAACAAATGCGAACGCTGCTGGCATGTACGCGAAGGCGTGGGGCAGAGCACGGAACATCCCACGCTCTGCGGGCGCTGCATGAGCAATCTGTTCGGTGAAGGGGAGGTACGCCACCATGCCTGACCGTCGCGCCGACCGTCGCGCCATCGTTTTCTGGCTTGCGCTCATCGTCCTGGTGGTCGTACTCGACCAGGTGACGAAAGAATGGATGCAGACTCATTTTCAACTCACATGCAGCCAAGTGGTAAAAGAACCACAACTCGTGTACGGCAAGCAAATTGAAGTCACCGATTTCTTCAACCTCGTTCTCGCCTGCAACGAAGGCGCGGCTTTCAGTTTTCTGTCCGAATACTCCGGCTGGCAGCGCTGGTTTTTTGCCGTGCTGGCGATAGTAGTCAGTATCTGGCTGCTGGTGCTCACCTGGCAGCATCGCTTCGAGCGCCTGCAACCGTGTGCCTTCTCTCTCATCATCGGCGGCGCAATCGGCAACGTCATTGATCGTTTCAACCACGGCGCGGTCGTCGACTTTCTTTCCTTTCACGCAGGCCCGTACTACTGGCCAGCCTTCAATATTGCCGATTCGGCGATTGTCTTGGGAGTCGGCCTGATGCTCATCGCCCATTTCTGCGCACGCCCTCCTCCGGAGAACGCCACTTGAATCAAACCGTCCTCGCAGACAGCCTTGTCACCCTGCACTACCGCATCACCCAGCCCAACGGGCAACCGCTGCTCTCCACATTCGAGGCCACTCCCGCCACGCTCAAACTGGGCGCGGGCGAAATGCTGCCCGCGATGGAAAAACTCATCGTCGGCCTGCCCATCGGCAGCCGTCAGGTTTTCGAACTTTCCGCCGAAGAAGCCTTTGGCCCGCACCGGTCCGAACTCGTCGAACGTGTGCGCCGCGAGCATCTGCTCTCGCAGGACATCGAAGCCCTGAGCATCATGGAATTCATTGCGCCCGACGGATCGAAATACTCCGGCCTCGTGCTTGAAATCGACGACATGTCCGCGCTGATCGACTTCAATCACCCGCTGGCGGGCAAACCCATCCGTCTCGAAGTCGAGATCATCGCAGCGGATCCGGTCTGAAGGCCCTCCTGATGACCATGCCGGAAACGCCCACCGAAATTCTTCTCGCCAATCCGCGCGGCTTTTGCGCAGGCGTCGAACGTGCCATCGAAATCGTCAAACGTGCGCTCACCCGTTACGGCGCCCCCATCCATGTGCGTCATGAAGTCGTCCACAATCGCCATGTCGTCGGCGACCTGCGTGCACGCGGCGCAATTTTCGTCGAGGAACTCGACGAAATTCCGGACGGCGCCACCGTTATCTTCAGCGCCCACGGCGTGCCGCTTTCCGTGCAGCGGGAAGCGGCACGCCGTGGGCTGCGCGTATTCGACGCCACCTGCCCGCTTGTCAACAAGGTTCACGTCGAAGTTGTGCGGATGCACGCCCAAGGCCGCGAAATCATCATGATCGGCCACGGCCATCATCCCGAAGTCGAAGGCACGATGGGGCAGATCGAGGGCGGCATCCATCTGGTCGAAACCGTGGCGGACGTCGCCGCCCTGAGCCCCGTGCACCCGGAACACCTCGCCTACGTCACCCAGACCACCCTTTCCGTCGACGATGCCGCCGATATCGTCACCGCTCTGCGTGAGCGTTTTCCCGCGATCTCCGGCCCCAAAAAGGACGACATCTGCTACGCCACCCAGAACCGCCAGGACGCCGTTAAAAACCTTGCCGGACAAGCCGACATCGTGTTTGTGGTCGGCTCAAAAAACAGTTCCAACTCCAACCGCCTGCGCGAAGTCGCGGCATTACGCGGCGTTACTGCCCATCTGGTCGACGACTCCGGCGACATCGACCCGGCCTGGCTCGTTGGCAAAAAAAAGATCGGGGTCACCGCCGGCGCGTCCGCTCCGGAAACCTTGATTGCCGAAGTCATCCATCACTTGCAGACGCTCACCGGCGCGACAGTGTGCGAACTCGACGGCGTGCCGGAAACAACAGTGTTTCCGCTACCGAAAGGATTGCAGGGGAAGTGAAATATGTACTGCATCTTGCCAATCCGTCCATCTCCCGCGATCATGGCGCATATGTAGTTTTTCCTTTGTTACGGAGATAGATCGATCATGTCCTACACCTCAATCGCTTTACTCCTCCTGCCCGTTGTGTTGATTGTCTGGGGCGTTCTTATTTATAACGGCCTCGTTGCGCTTGCCAATCAAATGCGTAACGCTTTTTCGCAGATCGACGTGCAATTGCAGCGCCGCTACGATCTGATTCCCAATCTGGTAGAAACTGCCAAGGCTTACATGAAGCACGAGCGCGAAACGCTGGAAGCGGTCATCGTCGCCCGCAATCAGGCCGTACAGGCTACCAAACAGGTTCGGGACGACCTTTCTTCCGAAACGATGCGTGCCTTGCAAGGCGCAGAAAGCACACTGGGCGGATTGATGAGCCGTTTTTTTGCACTGGCCGAATCCTATCCCGATCTCAAGGCCGACCAGAACATGAGGCAGTTGCAGGAAGAACTGGCCTCGACCGAAAACCGCATCGCCTTTGCCCGGCAAGCCTATAACGACGCCGTGATGCGCTACAACATCAAGCGCGAAACTTTCCCTAATTCGTTGATTGCCTCGCGTTTTGCTTTCCTCCCAGCGGAAACCTGGAAGAGCGAAGAAACCGACTCGATACGGAAAAACGTTCAAGTGAGTTTTTAGAGCGTTTTTGATTTATCCGATACAGCATGAATCAACTACCCGAATTTTTATGGGTCCCCGCTTATCAAGGGAATGACGCATTTCTGGTTGTTTTCCTCGTCATTCCCGCGAAGCCGGGAATCCAGGATGTATCCACCTAAACCGAAACTGCTCTAACCACACCAATATGGATTTCTTTGCTGCCCAGGACCGCGCCCGAAAAAATAGCCGCTTCCTGGTATTTTGGTTTGTCTTGGCGGTGATGTGCATCATCGCTGTGATTTATCTGTGCGTATCGTTCGGGATGACCTATAAAGAGGCATTACTGCAAACAACAAGGCGAACGCTGCCTGTTTTCCCATTCTGGGACGGCACACTGTTTTTCTGGGTTTTCTTATTGGTGGGCGGCGGCATTGCATCTGTTTCCCTGTTCAAAATATGGCAAATCTCGCGCCGGGGAGGCGCGTTGATCGCAGAACAACTGGGCGGACGCATGATCACGCGAAATACGAATGACCCGGCGGAAAAACGCCTGCTCAACGTGATCGATGAAATGGCCATTGCCGCAGGCGTCCCTGCGCCCCTGGCCTTCGTGCTCGACGCAGAAACCAGCATGAATGCGTTCGCCGCCGGGCTTTCCATACAAGACAGCGTAATTGGCGTTACCCGAGGACTTCTGGACGCCATGAACCGTGACGAACTGCAAGGCGTTATCGGCCACGAAATCAGTCATATCGTCAATGGCGACAGCCGTCTCTACCTCAGACTGGTCGGCGTTCTGTCCGGCATTTACGCCATCACCATCGCCGGTCGCGCCCTGGTGCAGGTACGAGGCAAAAATGCCGCACCGGCTGTTCTGTCCGGTCTCATATTGTGCGTCGTTGGTTTCATCGGTTTCTTTTTCGGGCGCCTGATTCAGGCTGCCGTTTCCCGAGAACGCGAATATCTGGCCGATGCTTTCTCCGTGCAATTCACCCGCCACCCTGCCGGGTTGACTGCCGCACTCGAAAAATTGCGTAACTCCGGTTCCAGAATCCAGCATCCACAAGCGGTCACAATCAGCCACTTCTTTTTTGGCGCCAGCGGCTCGCTTTCCGTCTTGTTCGCAACCCATCCGCCGCTGGCTAATCGCATCCGCCGTCTCGGCGGACTGTCGGTACAACTGGAGGAAACTTCCCAACAACCCATGGACAGCCGTCCCCTGGATCCAGCGGCAAATCCGTATGCTACGGCGGGCATTGCTTCTTTCAGCAATGCCGCCGCCGCAACGTCTGCTGCCAGCGCAGCGAAAGAAATTCCCTTTGACGGCGTTACCCAGGCGCAAAACCTGCTCGCCAGCCTGCCCGTCACTTTGCGGCAACAGGCAAGAGAGGTCACAGGCGCAACCGGCATCATTGGCGGCCTGTTCCTCTCCGAACAGCCCGATGTCCGAGCCCGACAGGAAGAAGAACTTCCCCCCGCCGCCCTGTCCACGGCGCAGGAACTGTGCCAATGGATGTCCTCGCAGCCGGAAAAAGGCGCACATTACCGTATCGTCTGGCTCGATCTCGTTCTGCCTGTTCTGCGTGAAGAGCCACAAGTAAAGCGTCACCAGTTGCTCGTTCTGGTAGCGGCCCTGATCCATGCCGATGGCCACACGACCCCCAGCGGATTTGCCCTTTACAGCCTCTTGCGCAACGGCCTGCTGTCTCCTTCGGCACACCGCTTCAAACGCGGTGAGTTGCGCGCGAACCGGCTGGATCAGGACATTGCCAGCCTGCTGGCGCTCATCGCCCATGCCGGACACGAAAGCCCGGAAGCAGCCAAGGCAGCCTATCAGGCTGCGATAGCCTGTTCCCCCGCCCGAACGCCGCTACCCTTGCCGGAAAAAACCGTGCTCTCCCTGACCGTTATTTCTCAAGCACTTGCGCATCTCGCGCTCGCCACGCCGCCTTACCGGAAGAAACTCCTGGATGCCTGTGCAACCGCCATTTGTCATGACGGCAAGATCACCCCGGTGGAAAACGAACTGCTCCGCGCCTTCGCACAAAACCTCGATTGCCCTGTGCCGCTGGCGGAGGGGTAGAACCCGTGTAGGAATGACGAGGAAAACGTCGAACATGCACAGCCTCGTAGGGGCGTTGCGTGCAAGGGCGTTGCACGCAACGCCCCTACAAAATACATCACCCCCTCTGCCCAATCTCGCGCACAACATCCAGCGTCTGTTCGATGCGGTCGACGCCGTAAACATCGATGCCCGCAATGGGCTCGCGCGGCAGGTTTGCGCGCGGGATGATGAGGGTTTTGAAACCGAGCTTGGCGGCTTCCTTGAGCCGCTCCTGCCCGCGCGGCGCGGGGCGTATTTCGCCTGCCAACCCTACTTCGCCGAAGACGGCAAGTCCCTGCGGTAATGCGCGGTCGCGTAGCGAAGAGGCCACGGCCAGCAAAATGGCAAGGTCGGCAGCAGGCTCGGCGATCTTGACGCCGCCGACGGCATTGATGAAGACGTCCTGGTCGTAGCAGACGATTCCGGCGTGACGGTGCATGACCGCAAGCAACATTGCCAGCCGCGTCGGCTCCAGCCCCACGGAGAGCCGACGGGGATTGGGATTCGAGGCATTGTCGACGAGCGCCTGAATTTCGACGAGCAACGGGCGGGTGCCTTCCTGGGTAACGAGCACGCAACTGCCGGAGACTTCGGCGTTGTGACGGGAAAGGAAAAGCGCGGAAGGATTGGAGACGCCTTTCAGTCCTCGTTCGGTCATGGCAAAGACGCCCAGTTCATTGACTGCGCCGAAACGATTTTTGAACGCGCGAATCAGACGGAAGCTGGAATGGGCGTCGCCCTCGAAATAGAGCACGGTATCGACGATGTGTTCGAGCACGCGAGGCCCGGCGAGCGCACCGTCCTTGGTGACGTGCCCGACGAGAATGAGCGTGACCCCGCTCTGTTTGGCGAAGCGTGTGAGTTGCGCCGCGCATTCACGCACCTGCCCGACGGAACCGGGGGCCGATTGCAGGTTTTCCGAGTACAGGGTCTGGATCGAATCGATGACCGCAACCCTGGGCGCCGCTTCGGTGAGGGCATCAATGATGCGTTCCAGGTTGATTTCGGTGAGCAATTGCAACGCTCCCGGGGAAAGTTGCAGGCGCCGGGCGCGCAAGGCCACCTGTTCGCCGGATTCTTCACCGCTCACGTAAACCACGGGATGCTCGCTCGCCAGTCCGGACAGAGCTTGCAGAAGCAAGGTGGATTTGCCGATGCCGGGATCGCCGCCGATCAGCACTACCCCGCCGGGCACCAGTCCGCCGCCCAGTACACGGTCGAATTCATCGATGCTGCTGGAGATGCGCGGTTCTTCACGCGCTTCGAGCGCAGAGAGCTTCTGCATTTTCGCCGCACGCCCATCCGGGCCGGAGCGCCGCGTGCTGCGCTCGACGACGGTCTCAGTCAGGGTATTCCATTCCCGGCACTGCGGGCACTGCCCCTGCCAGCGCGGCAACTGTGCGCTGCAAACCGCGCAAACGTAGGCAGATTTGGCTTTAGCCATGAGGATCAGGGTGGCCGGTTACGGGCCTTCGTTGTCACCGGAATGCTGGGCAACCTCAGGAACGGCTTTGGCGGATCGCCTAGATCGGACGAACCAGACAATCCCGATAATGACCAAAACAAGCAAAATGACGAAAAGAATGCCGTACCCCGCCCTATCAGCAACCTCCAGAAAGGCTTTGCCCGCGTAGTAGCCGCTGAAGGTGAAGGTCAAAGCCCATACGGAGGCGCCGATAAAGTTGAGTATGAAAAACTTCGCATGGTTCACCTTGCTGATACCCATCAGGATCGCGGTTACATTGCGCACGCCGTAGATAAAACGAAAGCCCAGAATCAGGGCGATATCATACTTTTTGAAAAGTACGGCCGCCTTATCCACATTTTTGGCCATGCGGGGAAAGTAGCGCAGCATGGCCTCCCCCTTGTACTTGCCGAGCGCGAACATGATCTGGTCGATGCTGAAACTGCCGCCAAAGGCGCTCAAAGCGATAAGCCAGAGATTCAGATCCAGGGTTTCGGCCAACGCGCCCGCTATGATGACGCAGGTCTCGCCTTCCAGAAACGTCCACACCAGGATGAGCACATAGCCGTAGCGCCTCAGCAGGGTTTCCGTATCCTGTTCATTATTCAGAAAAAACCAAACGGCACAGGCAACGACTCCCAGGACGAAAAGAACAACGTACCAACGCTTGCGCAACACAGCGGCCAGTTCGGGATTCAGCATGTTGATCCTTTTATAATTCCCTGAAAAACAAAATTTATTTCTGAAAGGAACCGGATTATATCTTTGAAACCTCTGCAAAACCCCTCACTTCATTGCAACACGAAGCGAAGTCGCAGAATCCAGACGCCGAGTGGATCCTGCGGTATCAAGCAGGATGACAGGCGGTGGATGCCGGGTAATGCAGACGTTCCCTTTGGTTCTCTGCGTCTCAAAAAATGAAATCCGATGAATCACGCTCCCTCCGCTACAAGCCGCCGCGCGAAGCAAAGATCCTCCCACGCCTTGCCCTTGTCCGACGGGTTGCGCAGCAGGTAGGCCGGATGGTAAGTCACGATCACAGGAACGCCTTCGCGCTCGAAACGTTTTCCACGCGCGGCAGCAATGCTGATTTCCTGCCCGAGCAACGCCTGCGCCGCCGGACGGCCAAGCGCAATCAACAACCGGGGACGAACGAGCGCAATCTGGCGCTCAAGAAACGGCGCGCAGGCAGCAATTTCCGCCACTCCCGGCGTGCGATTGAGCGGCGGGCGACATTTGACGGCATTGGCGATGTAAACATCTTCGCCACGTTTGAGATTGAGGGCCGCCAGCATGTGATCGAGCAACCGCCCCGCCTGGCCGACGAAAGGCTCGCCGCGCCGGTCTTCTTCCGCACCGGGGCCTTCACCCACAAACATCCAGCGCGCCTGACGATCCCCCACGCCAGGAACGGCCTGGGTACGCTTTTCGCACAATGCGCAGGCGCGGCAGGTGCGAATGGTTTCTTCAAGTTCCTGCCAATCCATTGCGACAACGCGAGAAGCATCGGCAGGCGGCGCAAGTTCAGAGGAGCGCTGATGACCATCATCCGGCCCCGGCGTTTCCTCTGGCGGCAATTCCGGAATACCGGCATCGGCATCAACGGTTTCGGCAGGGGCGCGCAAACGCCACAACGGCGCAAGCCCCATCTCCCGAAGAATGGCGCATCGGCGCGGGTTCATGGTTCAAGTCTCATCACAATGGCGTCTTCGCGTCCCTCCGGAGACGGATAATATCCCCTGCGACGGGCAATTTCGACAAAACCCGCACGACGGTACAGCGCAATAGCCGACAGATTCGAGGGGCGCACTTCGAGAAAGAACTGCCGCAACCCTTTCTCCCAGGCGGTAGAGATCAGGTGCTCCAGCAGGCGGCTGCCCAAACCGCGTCTCTGCGCGGCACGCACCACGCTGATATTGAGCAGGTGGGCTTCATCGAGCACGTCGAGTACGACCGCATAGCCGACAGAAGCTCCGGCGTCGAGCATCAGCCAGCAGGCATGTCCGGCAGCCAGTGAGTCGGTAAAGTTCCCCCGGCTCCACGGAAAACGGTGCAGGGACGCCTCCTGCTCCACGACCCAGTCGAGTTCATCCTCAGTCATCGGCACAAAGCTCAATGAACACGCCGTCATGCCCTCTTCCCCCGTGCCAGACGTTCCGCCACGGTCAGCGCGACCTTATCGCGCACGTAAAGCGGAGCAGCCTGTTCGGCGGAAACGATGCCCACCTCACCCCGCGCCGCCGCCAGCCGGGAAACGGCCTCGGCAGTGGGCACAGCCAGGGGATTGCAACCGGCAAGCGCCGCGCGTATGGGCGCAAGCGCCTCTTCATGGGCCGCAAAAGCCGATCCAAGACCAAACCATTCTCCCTCCGGGCACGGCAGGGCAGCAGGCGCGCAACAGGCAGGCGCGGAGAGTTCCACCGCCACGTCGTTTTCCACCCTGTAACGCGCGTAATAGATTTCGCCCATGCGGGCGTCCGTCACCGCCAGGACTTGAGGTAACGGCGACTGCATGGCCAGGGCCGCCAGACTGCAAACGGGAATGACCCCCAGCCCTGCCCCCAGCGCCAGCCCTTGCGCAAGACCGCAAGCCAGCCGCAAGCCGGTAAAAGCGCCCGGCCCCGAACCGAAAGCCACGGCATCGAGCGCACTCGCGCCAAGCCCGGCATCCGCCAGCAGGGAACGGGCAAGGCCGAGCATGTGTTCCGAATGATTGCCGTGCCCATCGAGTTGATGCGCGCGGATCTCGCCATCCAGATTCAACGCGACGCTGGCACGTTCACAGGAAGATTCAAAAGCCAGTAGTTTCATTGCCCGGTATTCTACCGGCGAGATTGCATTCGAGCCTGCCTGAATATGGTTGGTACACGCGTCCGGCTTGAGATCAGTGTCAGGCTACAACTTCCATGTACTCGACGCGACTTGCGGGGT
>JAITMK010000094.1 GCA_031277415.1 Azoarcus sp. | reverse complement strand
GGGCTCATGTCCGCGTCGGAATGGGTCTGGTCGTTGAACACGAACGCCAGGCCGGTCGGCTCTCCCGGCATCCCAAAAGCCGTGGAGTCCAGACCGTAGTACCACTCCTCGGTCAGTTTGCCGCTGATCTCAAAGTCGTTCTTGTCATCGGGATTGACCCAAACCTTCTCTCCCATGTACTTCTCAAGGGTCTCGGGCGAAATGTCCTGGCGGCTGCGGATATTTATGATCAGCGCCAGGAGCCGTCTAGTGACGTCCTGCACTTTCTCTTTGAGCGAGGCAGGGTTGTATTCGGGTGTAAGTTCCATGATGATATGCTCCTTTTTGATGATGATATGCTCATTTTTGATGATGATATACTATTTATTTTGAGTTGTGTAATATTTTTTGACCTCGCCAGTCGGCGACGACGGGTCGTCTTCTGCCACGTTCACAAAAACCTTTGTATGTCCTGTTTCCGGAGCTTTTCCTGCCGCGAGGCATTGAGCGCCTGGACAATGTCGCCTACCTCGATCGGAATGCCCAGCCCCAGCGTCCGGCCGACAGAGGTAACCTGGCCGTCGCGCACGCCGATGGCAACAGGTTGCAAGATACGTGCTTTTGACATTTCATCGCATTTTCTTGGGTCGTCAACAAAAACGCCCAAAGCAAGAGCTGGCAATTCTGTGTCGACGCAGTTCGTGCCGTCGACGGACAAATAGAGCCGATCCGACACATAGGCCCGCTTGAACGGCATTGAAGCAAACCAGACGGACTCGAAGTCCTGAACACCGAGCATCAGCGTGTCGCCGTCGAAACCAAAGGCAAACCGGGCGCTTTGCATCGGCGAGAGCAGCATGACCTTTTTGTGGTTGGGATGCTGGCAGATTTCGTCCTGCTGAAAATTGGCGCTCCAGCGCAGGAAACTCACGAAAGCCGCCAATTGCTGACCTGCCTGCTGCATTCGCGCCTGCTCTTTGGGTGGAATGTCAGGCGCTTTAGCCGCGTTGTCCCTTTTTTGAGATGCCATTTTGCATATCTGCCTTCAAGAAAATGCGCCTTGACGCACTCGAACCGTCTTCCGTGCAGGAACGGCCTGCTGATCTGATACAGCAGGCTCGTTTTGCTTTACCTGTTCCTGCCGGTTGAACTGTGCAAGCGCTTTCCTGGGCGAAATCCGCTTCTCTTTTTCCTCCTGCATACGCACAAGATTGGCAAACCGGGAAATAATCATGTTGAGCGCCTTGGGTTCGGTTATTTTCATTTTTTTGGCGTACCAGGTCAGAAATTCCTGTTCTTCGGTATTGATGGGATAGGAATTCGGCGTCCTGCGTTTGACACGCCATGTCAGGATGCCCGCACGGCGGGCCAGTAGCGTGATGCGTTCGAAATCTATGTTCGTAATGCCGAAGAATTGCATCGCGTCCCTTTTCGTCCTGTTGGCATCTTCATTCAAATAGGCTGCGACGGCCTTGATTTGGGAATAGTATTTATTGATCTTGACAAGGTGGTTGAATGCCGCAGTGATGTAGTTTTGTTCTACTTCACCACGGTCGCTGTCCGGGCGCGAAAGACTATGGGAAATTTTCTTGGCCGCATCGGTTGAATATGGCAACTCCCCCAGGAAGATGGGCTCCCTTTCACGTTTGGAAACCTTGAAGCTGGGGGACTCGCCCTTGATAAAGAGCATTGACCTGTCTTTCGATATTTCCACTTGCAGGAACAGGCAGGCTGCGACAAACACGTCTTCCGTGGCGAGAAATTGCGTTGCTTGCTGCTCCAGTGTTTGAAATTCTTCGAGACTGATCATCCGGTCAAGTGCGATGTCGGGTTGTGATCGCTTAACGCCCTCTTCGTAAACGCCGATGGCGGTCTGCAGCAGTCCGTGACCCTGATCCGGTTTTTGGGATTCAAGGTAAAGGGAAAGGGGGCGGTTCAATTCGGCCACGAGCGCCAATTTGCGCTCGGCCTTTTGCTCACGTTGCGCCTCGGTACCCTCGGGCATGTTCCGGGTGCGTATCTCTGCCAGCGCCTGAGCGAGATACTGGACGCGCTGTGAGCGCTGCACCCAGTTGAAGACCGCTTTGAGTAAGAGATCCTTGTCAAGCAGCGAAATGGTCAGCCACAAGAGGCGCACCGTGTCTGCCAGGATTGCCGGAGAGGCAACGATCAATTCTGTTTTGGGTAAATCTGTCTGAAGGAACGCTATCAGCAACTCACCATTTTCTACTTCACTTTTCGACCGCATAGCCCTTGCCTTTTTCTCTTGTAAATAAACGATGATCGCTTGTGGGTCCGTGTCTCCGCGCCCGGCCGGCACGTTACCATCCTCTATTATGGCGATGCCGCGTTCTCCGACACAAACGCCCGTTTGACGAGGTGCCGGGCAAATGCACAGAACCACCCAACCGCTGCCGGGGTGGGACAAATGGAAATTGCAGGTTACATTTTATTGTTGGCCAAGGCATCCCATTTCCTGTGGATTTCCAGGGTTGATCCCCATTTGCTTCAACGTCTCTGTTGTAATCTTAACCTGGGCCTCTATGTCCTGGGGGCTCATCGCCGCCGCTATGGCGGTTTTTCCGGACGGAGTGCGATCTGAAAGGATCGAACCCATCAGTACCCACGTTAATACTCCTGCTCCAAGGACAATGGCAGCAAACTTTAGTTTCTTCGCTAAGGGCGCTTCGTCATTTGCCGGTGCTTCCCTGCCCTTCAAGAACCGGGGCAGCAGGCTTGTTTTCTCCTGGCGAATCACTTTTTCTGGTATGGGTAAAGCCGGATCGAAGTCCTGGAGGAAGGCATTCAGCGCCGCATTGAGCGCTTCCGCGACACCTTGATGGACGACAAAAGCCACCTGCGGCGGTGTAATAAGGCGGTCGTATAGGGGAAGGCTTTTCTGAAAAGGCGGCTCAAACGTCATGCAACACTCTGCGAGCAGGTGCGTCATTTCCTGATCTTCCTTGTCGACTACAACAAGGCTCACCTTGCCGCATGTCATACGCACACCGTCGGCATCTTCCTTGGTGACGAAACCTTCCACCTTCGTGGACATCATTTTGTAGTCAACGGGAATCCGCACGGAACGCAGGCCGCGCGCTGCGTCCTGCGGGCATTTGCTATCGAAAGTAATGACAAGCAAGTCACTATCACGGTAAATACGCAGGTCAGGTTTGAAGGGGAAGGTTTTCACTGGTGGCACCTCATTTACCAAAAATGTCTTCGAGGATGACCTGCTCGGAGAGGCCGGTCTTCATGGAGGGGTGACCTGTTCGGTGGTCAATGTAGAATCCGACCGGCACTACCGCACGGCCATTGTTGACGGACGGCGTGTGCTTGAAGGCCGAAAAAAGAAAATCCAGATTCTGCAAGAGCGCCTTTTGGGTCTTCTCATTCGGCTGGGTCGTGAGGGATTCGCCACCCATCAACCGTTTGAGTGCATTGGCAGGATCCTTGGCCTGGAGCAGCGTCGCAGCAAGCGGTACCCCTTCTTCAGACTTGCCCAAAGCCACTGCGGGAATCCACTTGATCGTCATGCCGCGTTTCACGTAATCGCGTGTTCTGGCATAGGCTTGGCGGCTGAAGGGACAACGTGGGTCGATGATGACGAAAAGCGTGTCGGCAACTCCCCCGTTGCCCTCAGTGACGCCGGCAAGCGCGGCGACGCTCTGGATGGATTCCGGGATAGAGCCTGTGAACTTTCCCTCAAGCGCTGCGCGTGCGCCTTGCCCTGCCGTCATGCCGGGAGGCTGAATCATTGCGGCATTTTGTCCCGAGACCAAGGCTCCGCTCGCCGCATCGAGGATAACCCCGGCAAAAATAAAACGCCCATCGGCAGGGGTGTAGAGTGTGATCTGGCGTCCATTGGATTGAACCGTCCAGGCCGTGAGCCCCGTCACCCCCACTGGTTTGGAATCGACAATCCTGCCGTAACGTCCGACGAATTGCGCCATGTCCGGCCGGGCGGGGCGCCGCGCAGTCAGTGCCTGCAATGCCGCATCGATCTTCGCTTGTTCTTCCTGGAGTACCGCATCGGGCGGCGGTTGGGCACTTGCCAGCGCAGGCGCGATCATCAGAAAAAACGAAGCGAGTGCTTTTTTAGTATTTCTCAAAATATTGACCCTCTGCGTTTCTGTGCATTACCGACTCGTATTCTTCCTTGTCCTCCAAGGCGTACCGAAACGAGCTCATGCCGGTATCGAGCGCGTCGATGGCGCAGTCAAGTTGTGGTTCGACAAGCGCTTCTCCCGATTTCGCCTCGTACAGGTAGTGCGACACGACGGCAGCCCCTTCCGGGAAGGCTGCCGTCCGGGAACTGATGTTCTGAAGCATGTACCAGAGTTTCCGGTCGTAGAATCGCAACCAGCGCATCTCCGCAGGGGGCAGCACCCCCAGGCGGCGGGCTTCTGTGAACATGGCATAGAGCACTGTCCGCACGTAAGCATGTTTACCAATCAACGCCTGTACAGTGGGGTGCTTGAAGTATTTTCGGATAACGCTCAGTGGATAATCGAGGGTGATATTGGGGCACAGCCAGGAGAGATCGCCCGCCTTGGGCTTTGAGGGCGGCGTAAACTGATCCCAGCACCACTGCATCACAGTTTCACTGTCTTTCAAAGCATCCTGAAATGTCTTGTCGTCCATCGTGGAATCGGTGGCGGCCACGCGCGAAATAACGATGGCCAGCAGCAGTATCTCGCCAGGAGCCAACCCGGAAGGGCGTGGTGTCCATAACTGGCCCAGTTGGGCGCGAAAAACCTGCGCCGCTCGCTGACGGTCAAGCGTCGGCGCCAGAGTCCCATCGCTTTCTTCTGCCCAGCCCGCAATCAGGTGATGCGCAAATACGTACTGCCGCGATGTTTGCGACATCCCGAACAACGGGTCGTCTATCGAGGCTTCGATCAAATTCAGCCTGTTGAACATGCGCAGATGAGGATAAAGCACCTCATTTGCTTCCATGAAGGTTTTCAGTGTATACGCCCGCCGGGGGGCATACCGAATAATTGGGTGATGCGCATTGGCATAACGGTATGCGCGCAAGCAGATGATTAACAGTGCCAGCGCGAAGAGAGCGTTTATGACAATCGAGGAGTTCGCGAGGTCTTGCCATGTCACGGCTGTCCAGTCTTCGCGCTGGCACAATACGGCCCCTGGCGCACAGTTTGCGTCGAGCCATTGCCTGAACGTGGAAAGCCCCGGCAAATCGACAAGGTTCGCCATTTTGTAGAAAAGCCAAAATTCGATGGCGCGAAAATTCCAATACCCCTTGACGATCAGGTCGTGCCCAAAATGCCAGAGCGCCAGAACACCGATAAACACCCCTCCGCAGATCCAAGCCAGCGTAACCGGGTCATCCCAGATAGATTGTTTGTTTGCTGTGTTGGGGTCCATGGGCTGACGATACTATTGAAAACCCACCGGGTTTACCCACTCGCGTGGCGCCGCCTGCCCGGCCGCTTTCTCTTCTGGCACCACCGTTGTAACAGGCGGAAGAGACGGTGCCACAGAGGGCACTGCCTTTCCCCTTTGCGCCTCGGCGTATATGCTCAGTAGCCGATGATTCCGGGTTGAAAGGGCGGAGACAATATCAAGGATCCGGGCCGGATCGCTGATTTCGGTCAAGCGGGCCGTTTCCTGTTTGATAAGGGCATACCCCTTGACCAGGAGGTTGCGCAATATGACGCTCCTCTTTCCATATTCAGGAGAAGGGCCAATATAGTCGAGGATGGTTCGTTCGGCCGAGTTGTCACGGCGCAGCACCACTTCCACTATTTTTTTCCGGGTGCGCTGCGCATAGCGCTGCGGTATCGCGTCCGGGCGGATGAGCGTTATGGTTCCCTTGTCGCATTTGCGTGCATCGATCTGGCTGACAACATCTGCGCCGATCTCGGCCGTAAGCGTAGCGTAATCGATATCTTCCAGTACCCGTGAAGACTGGTCAGCGTATGTCAGTTTGATCTGGTACCGGACAAGTCCGCGCGCTTGCCAACGGTTGAAAACAATCTGTCGGATCTCAGCCATTTTGTTGCCCTGCCCCGGATTTTCCGTGCCGCTGCTCTTCCTTCAAGCCACACATGATGAGTTCCCTCAAAAAGAACGCCTTCTCCCCTTTTGGGACGACCCCCAGCATATCCAGCAATTCTTTTTCGGCTGGATAGCGTGGGTCGAAAAGCACAGGGCAACGCACAACCCGCTTGTCTGACTGATTGCTCTCGTTCACGGCCTGATTTTCCGAAAAGTACCGATTACTGCCCATGCTGTTCACCTTTCAAGTGAGCGGTTTGTGAGAGCGCCTTCCAAAAATTTTGTCATGACAAAATTTTTGGGCACTTTGTTTATGAGTTTCGGCGCTAACCGTTGTTCCATCCCCGCAAAACGTCCTGCGTGCTGCGAAGCCTCCCTATCAACAATACGTTCAACCGACGCAAAAATGACCTGAATGTCATTTTTTTGACTTTTTCTATGTACAACAGGAAAGCTATCACAGCAATGGAAAACAACCAGAAATTCAAGTTCCGGTAGAACAGCATACCCCCTATGAATATGGACGTGAAACCATTCATACCCAGAAACCGCGCGGGTTTGCCGCCGTTGCTCCAGTGGTGCATCCCAATGCCATTGTATCGAATCATGCTTTTTACCCTGTACGCCGTAAAACCCTGTCCTTCAGGGCGAAGTAAATGTCAATCTCGACAATGTGTTTATAATAAACGCATTTTGCATCATTATAGTAATTTTTACCCATATTAACTATGCAAAAGTTTTTCTGCCACACTTGCGTCGATCTTTCCCTCTTCCAGCAGGCGTTTCCCCTCCGTTGCAAAAGAGTGTCCATTGGAGTGTTCGCGCACGAGTTGACGTATCCGCTCAGTGACACGACCTATATCTCCCAAGGCGATCAATTCGTCGCGGATTTTTTGGTCAAATACAAGATGTTCGCGTGCGGCAAGCAGTTTGTCATCGACACCGCGCACCAGTTTTTGCACCATGATCAAGCGCACTGTGTCGATCAGATCGAAGACCATTGTTGCCCTTTCTGCCTGATCGAACCGGGACACCAGACGAGGCAGCGCCCCTGCAACATTGGTTACATGCACCGTTGCATAAACCGGGTGTCCCGTCAGCGCCAATTCTCGCGCTGCGCTGATCGTCTCCGCATCGCGCAGTTCCCCGATCAGGACGAGCCGGGGCGAGCGGCGCATGGCTTCCCGCACCCCATCCTTAAAAGAAGCAAAATGTTCCGGCACCTGGGATTGCTTCAGGATTGAATGCTCACTGCGGATGTTCCTGTATGTGAATTCGATGGGTTCCTCAATTGTGATGAGGTTGCCGTGGATGACCGCTTCCGCTTTTGGCGTCTCCAGAATGTGGCGGATGATTGCCGCAAAGGTCGTTGTCTTGCCGGAACCCGTTGAGCCTCCGATGTAAACGATGCCGTTCTCGGGCGTGGCTGCACGGAGAATTTCCGGAGATAGTCCAACCGTTTGCCAGTCGGGCGGGTCGCTCGGAATCGTGCGCATGACAATTTGCGCGCTAACTCCCCCTGCCCCATACACCGGAACCGCGTTCACGCGGTACGCGTATTGAATGTGCGCGCCGTTTGGCGCACGTTTGTCAGGGTCGTTGATGATATATCGGGCATTGACCGCGCGTTGAGTCAGGATATCCGTCAATGCCGTGGGACGTCCGGCGACCCACTCCAGGATGTTTTTTACTTCGTCGGTATCGAGGGGCCGGTTCGTGAGCGCCAGCATGCGCCCGTTGATCATCGCGCAGACTGGCGAATCTGCCTGTATATATACGTCGCTTGCCGCATGCGCCCGCGATTCGAGTATCAGCGCCTTGAAGATGTCCGGGCACGCCAGGAACCTGGGAGGATCCTGGTATGCGGTTTTGCACTCGGCCATGGCAATGCCCGCCGCGCACCATTCCATTTGGGACTCTGTTTTGCCACTGACCATTTTATGTCGTTCCTAGAACCCCTGGGCAGGCCGGATGACAGAGCGCCATTTCGACATGTTTTCTTCAAAATCCGGCAGCTTCGAGATACGGAGCAGTTTTTCGTCGATTGCCATGGTGTCCCCCTTTTTGGTCACCGGAATACGTTCAGAGGCGATGACAGGCAGGGTGATCTTCCCTTGTATTACAAAGGTATGGAATCGCAACATCCCGGTGAAATCCCGATTCAACCGGTCCAACCCGTTGCGAAGCAGCAAGTTCGCCTGCTCGATGCCCTGTTGCCAACCGTCGGAGACAGCAGCCCGCCAGAGTTGCTCTTCGCTGTCGCTTCTGGGCTTCATGGTCAGGAACGTTTCCTTGCTCGGCGAGTCCGCGCTGGGGAACATGAGGTACTCACGCCAATTGGGCGCGTTGCTGGCGAATTTCGCCTGGGACTCGATCCGGTAGTAAGCTCCGGACAGACGTAGCGACTTGTCCCCGTCCTGGTGGTAAAGATCCCGCGCTTCCGTGATGACCGGAGGCACCACCAGGTCGCGGACCATCAAGCGGCTAAAATCATAGATCGTATCGAACTCGCGGGTGCGTTTATTGATGGACCTGTTGATGACCGCCAGTTGCCAGGAAAGCCCTCCCTTGACGCCCAGATTGAACGCGGCGTCGAACAGTGCCTGTATTCGCGCTTGCGCAGCAACGTTCTTTTGGTGCTGGACGGCCGTATCCGGAGCATCGTCCTCGCTGCTCTTCGTGTTTTTGTAGAGGCTTTGTGCTTGTTCAAGCGTCATCAATCGGGTTGCCGGTTCCGGGGTCGCAGCAGATGACCCCGCCATGCACAGCAGGGCAGATGCCACCGAGGCGAAGGCAAGGCACCTGTAAGCGGATGGGAACATTGCCGGAGTCCTCCTTTAGTTTTTGTAAACGAGTCGGATGACTTTCTGGTCCATGTCGAGTTGCACGTCGGCGCCGTTGTGGATTTGCGTTGCTACGTCCCGCAGCACTTCGACGGCGGCCGATTTACGCTTGAACACGTTGACGGTGCGCAGTTTTCTGCGGCCGCCTGTCTCGATGTATCGATAGCCGTAACGTTCGGCCATCATCGCCAGGAACTCATTCGGGTTACCCAACCAGTCCACATCGATGATGTCCGTTTCCAGGCTGGCCTGTTTGCGCAGTGTCTGCTGATGCTTTTCGGCGAGCAGCGCCGAATATTCGGTTTGGGCTTTCGATGCCTCGGCCACCTTCTCGGCGATGAGTTTGTCGGATTGCGACTCGGAAGCTGCGTCCTGGGCCACAGTCACGCAGCCTGCAAAGACAAACACGACGGTGCAAAGGAGGAGGGGTATACCCGTTTTGTGGTTTGACATGTCAGAACTCCTAACGACTGATTTTCGGATCACAGTACAAAACAGTGCGATGTCCCGGTTTTTTCTTGAAATGCCATTAGTGTATCACCACTTATATCCCTGTGAGCATTTATGTCTAATTTCATACGATTAAATACAACGTTTTGACATAAAACCATGGGTTAAACGTTTACGGTAATTATTGGCAACATAGTAGATGCTTGGTGTATACATGCTATTTGCAGTACATGTGATAAGTATTTTATTTTATTATGTTTTTACCTATCTCACCCATCTTTTATCCTGCCTCGTCATGTATGACAGGAGAAGCATCGTGTCACCACGATGCGAAAATCGCTCTCCAATTTCGAACGAGCGATCACAGCGAACCTTGCATTTTGTTGTACCCGGAATGCAAACCATGTTGGTCATGACATGCAAAATCGCGCGGCATACCTGTTACTTCATCATCTATCTATGCGCGCAGACTCTTCGTTCCGCTGAAACCTCCTCCTGCTGTTTTTCCACACTGTCATCGCCAAAGCCACGCTCGCAACCAGCGCCAGCACGGTCAGGCCGTGCTCGATAAACAAGGCGGGCCTGGCGGCGGCGCCGTTTATCAACGGGATACCCAGAGTGAACAGCAGATAGAGGCTGGCGATGAGCCAACCGTAACGGGAACTGCCGGGTGGAGAAGGATCCTTCGCACGCTGGCGGCGTAACAGCATCGACAAGAGCATCGCGAACAGGCAAAGACTAAGGTAATAAACAAGCACCCCTTCCAGCCGGTGCAGGCGTTCCGGGGTGAACAGGTCGCTGCCGATCTGCCAGCGATACAGGTAGATGGCGATCAGGATCCGGCAGGTGTTGACGATCAGGCCAAAACCGTAGGCACAGGCGGCAATTCCGAGAACCCACCAACCCCGCCTGACCGGCGGCGGGCAGCGAACCGCCAGACACCAGCCGGTGGCAAGCAGGATCAGAAAGAAGTTGAGGCCGGAACAGGCCGGAGCGATGAGGATTTCCTCGGCGGCGTTGTAATAACCCTGGCCCGCCACCCGTGTGAAACTCAGCCCGGAGCATAGCGTCACCAACTCGCTGGCCGGGCGCAGCAGCCAGTCGAGACGGTCGGCTCCAGCATCCGCAAAATACCATTTGATGGCGATGACCACGATGATGACTGGGATCATCGCCAGTATGCGGACAGCGGGCAAAGCGGGCTGAGTTTTGAATCGCCCCGACCTGAAGGACGGTGACTCCTCGATACGGTTCAGGGGAGCCTTCGGCTCCTCGTGTTGCTTGATCTCGCTTGACTCCGCCATCAATGGCGGAGATTGCGCTCGACGCGTATTCATGTTCAAACGCTCCGGACAGCCTTGATTTTGAGTCACCCCTGCTTGAAGGCAGGGGATTCCTCGATACGGTACTGGGGCGCCTGCGGCGCCAAGTTATATTTTGTCTCGCGCAATCTCCGCCATTTATGGCGGAGATTGCGCGAGACGCGTGTTCAGGACAGCGCCCCGGCTCTTCTCGTCAAGGGCCAGATCGCCAGCAAAGCAACCAGCGCCAGCAACCAGAACTCCGGTTCCGGCACCCGATGCACTCCCAGCGCCAGTTCGGAGACACCTTGCGGCAGAGGCGTCGGCTGTCTCACCACTTCGCCTGTGCCACCCACATTGCGGACAATCTCATCGACAGCAACAAAGGAGGTATGGGCGGTCAATAACTCGTAGGTCAGACCGAGATTGATGATGGCGGCTTTTTGCTCCTCGCTTTCACCCTGACCATAATCGGAGAGTTGCGTCAGTCGGCTCCTGGCCCACAGGGCGCGCAATCCGGCGTTTTTGGCATCGGGCTTCGCTTCGTTTACCTTGAAACTCTGCTTGAAGACACCACCACCGTTCACCCCGGAAATGACGATCTGCCCGTCGCGCTGGCCGCGCCATTTGCCCAGAACCAGCAAGGGACGCTGGGCGAAGAGATCGGGGATATGCTCCGGTTCGACATCATAGGCGTCGAACCCTTCATAGGAGACCTTGATGCCCGTCAGGACCGGCGCCGAGATATAGTTGCGGAAGCGTTGCACCACGGTCGGCGCTTCACTGGGATCGGTAAGGACAAAGGGTTCGCCGCGTCCGGCCACCGCCAGCCCTTCGATCAGGTGCCGGTTGACGGAAGAGCCGATGCCGAAGGCGAACAGGTTGCTTTGGCCGAGATTTTCCCGAATCAACTCAAACGCTTCCTTTTCCGCCGAGATATAGCCGTCGGTGATTACCAGGACGCTACGAGAGGCGCCTTCGCCCGTAGGCATGTCCATGGCGGTTTGCAGCGCCGGCAGCAACTCGGTGCCGCCCCCACCCCGGAAATTATTCAGCATGTCCAATGCCTTCCGGATATTTTCCGGCGTTGCCGAAACCGAGGCTGGAGCCATCACTTCATTACCGCCAGAGAAAAAGATCATGTTGAAACGATCTTGCGGCCGAAGCGAGCCAATCAGGCCGCTGAGCAGTGTTTTCGAGGTATCCAGCGGGAATCCGTGCATGGACCCGGAAACATCGACCACGAAGATATATTCTCTTGACGGAATCTGGCTCACGGCGGGCCGTCGCGGCGGTTGCGCCATCAGCAGGAAGAAATTTTCGTCCTGCCCTTCAAACAGCATGAGCCCGGTAGCAATAGCATCGCCATCCAGCCGGTAACGCAGGATGAAATCGCGATTGCCGCCGAAATCCTGGCCGTTCAGGCTGATACGGGCGGTATCCGGCGACTCGTAATCGACATTGACCGCATGGGACGGACTGGAAATATCCTTGACCGGCATACCGGCGGCCAGCCGCGTATAAATGCCAAAACCGGTTTTGGGATCGCTGCCTTCCTTCAGGTAAGGATTTTTCACCCACTGACTCTTCGTCTGATCCTCGTGCCCGCTGCTGTAACGCGGACCAACCACCGTCGGATAAACGAATTCATAGACGCCGTTTTCGGGGCGCAGCAGTTCCGTGTAGACCAGTTCCACGTCGATGACGTCGCCGGGAAGAATATTGGCCACCGCCATGCTGAAGACATTGGGCCGTTCCTGGGATAAAAGCGCGGCGCTTTTCCCTTCGCTCCTGGCCTGTTCGTAGACCGCCTGGGCAGCCTGCCGTTCTTTGATCTGCGCCCGAATCTCCCGCTCGCCGATGGTCATGGTCAGGCCGTGAACGGCAGCGCGGGTCGAGCCGGGAAAGATGTAGCGAGCGTGGATGGGCCGGTTTCCGCGATTGGCGTACTTTTGCCGCACCTTCACCTGAGCGATGACGCCGCTGATATTGACCTCGGCCTGAGTATCGAGCAGCGGAAACTTTTCCTCGTTGCCTTCGGCGGCATTTTCCGATTCGACGAAGAAATAGGGAGCCAGGGATGTATCCGCTTCTGCGGGCCAGGCCAGAAGCGGTACGCAACAAAAAACCACTAGCGAGAACAACGTAAAAAGAGTACAGCGAGCGAAACGAGTCTTGAACATGGCGCCCTCCATAGCGTTGGGTGAAAGAAAAACCTCAGTACTACTGGAGAGACGTTGTAACCCTGCGCTATGAAGAGACAATGAAGGGAGGATGAGGAAACGATGAAGAGAAAATGAACACGCGTCTCGCGCAATCTCCGCCATAAATGGCCAGGGCGATTGCACCTATATATCATACCGTGAAGGATGGCGGGTTGGGTGTAGGTTGGGTGTAGGTTGGGTTGAGCTTCGCGAAACCCAACGTTTTTGTGGTCGGTTGGATGTTGGGATTCGCTTCGTTCATCCCAACCTACGGGTCGGTTGGATGTTGGGATTCGCTTCGCTCATCCCAACCTACGCGGACTCAATTGTGTCGCCCTGGCCCGTATCAGGGAGAATCACAACCCGTGCGATCCCAATAACGCTGAATGGGGCGATAAGGTTGAAGTCGATCCATGCTTATTACTTCAGTCCAGGGAGTGCTAAAGGGGCCGTAATAGTGAGTCACAATGCCGTTGGGCATCAGGAAATATGGACTTCCTATATATACCAAATGTTCATTTTTCAGGGCGTCAAAATCTTCGAACAAATCCTCCAACTCCAAAAAGACATGGTTGGCAAGATCGTAGTTCAAGGCATACTTGCTCCAATAGGGGGGGCCACCTCCGCGGAAGTGAACATCGAAATAGACGACAAGAACACAACCGGAAGGTCGGAGCACCGTGTAGTCTATTCCAAGCTCTACAGAGAAAATTTCTGCTTCTGGCGCCGTAGCGGGGAGGCAATCGCTGCGTGCGCTCAAGACCCTTTGTTCAATTGAATCCTTGATTTTCTTGTCCAGGGGAGGAATCGAAAAAACAGGGTACTTAGCGACAATATTGCAATACGGATTACCCACCACCTCAAACCGCTCGTTTCGATAAGACGGCGGCGGAAGCAAAGCGCGGTCTTCCGTAAAAGGGACGCACTCGTCCGTTACAGGATCAATCACTTCCATACAATCCGCTCTTGCGGACACGTTAAGTGCGGTCAATAGCAAAACGGAGAGAATTAAACGTTTCATATTTGAACCTTTATCCTGAAAAGAAGTGTTACCCTCTCCCGCCCCTTCGGGGCACCCTCTCCCGCTTGCGGGAGAGGGTGCTTGCGGCAGATAATCTAAGGAAACTCTGCATTACCCGAAACCGCTCCCGTAGGGGCGAATAACTATTCGCCCTTACCGC
>JAITMK010000086.1 GCA_031277415.1 Azoarcus sp. | reverse complement strand
GCAGTAATAAACCCGGTTGTCGTCCCGCCCATCTTGAAAAGAAGCCGCTCCTTTAATGGAGTCTCACGGAGCAGCTTTTCGTTCAGGGAGTAAGTATATATCTCGTATTTTAGTGTTTCGTCACGCACCGGTTCAGAGCCATATGTGGAATTTTCCCTGTCCCAACAGTCAAAACGCTTCAGAAATGTCAGAAACCAATAGTTTTCATGCCAAACGTCCTTAGGATCGATAAAAATGGCGGCCTGAATCGCCAGATTCGGGATCTCCAGATCATGCAGTTTCTCGGCAATCCTGTCGCAAACCAGCGGATTGTTGCCATTGAAAAGAATCTCTGGTGGCGGGTCAATGGGAAGAATTTTGTCCCCTTCCTCATAATCAGTGTTATGAAAAATAAATGGCTTCGCGCCAATGGGTTGCACTTCCCATAGATAGTTTTTTCTCTGGGTATCTTTGTCAGCCCCAAGAAAAGGAACACGGTCATCCCTGGAAGCTCTGACAAAAAAGTATTCTTTGTCGAAAGTGCTCATGATTACCTCCCCATTTTGAGTGAATAAGCGAACTTGGGTTTTTCAAACGTAATGACCTCATTCTTGCCCTGGCTGTTGTGCTTCTGGCCTTTATGGTCACGCTTACGGTCGCAATGTGCGCTATAAAGGCCAGGAACATTATCACCGGAAAATCGAGCGTTCCATCTGTATTCTGATCACCGACTACAAACGGGTGACGTGTGGGAATTTCATACATGCAAGCGGTTCGTATTTCCGGCGTTACAGCGTATTCAGGAACGCATCATGAAGCGAACGGAAAGAACGCTGGCCGATGAGAAAGTGCAACGTAGGGGGTTGGGTTGTACAAATGAAGATTGAGCCATTTAGCCCGGAAATTTCGCGTAAAATCACGTTGTTGAATCAAAATTCGCGTACACCGAACCGCTTGCTTTTTACGCCAAGCGTTAGGGATTCTACAGGGAGAGCAAATCAATATGGGTACTTTGGCGTTACGACTGAAAATCCGGAAGTGGATAGGTGGCATGGTTGCCGGAGCCGTCTGTATCAGTGCGGCGTTTGCGTATGACAATGGCCCGCAGGTGCTTGGATGCGACTACAAGTTGGGGACATCCGAAGGAACCGGAAAGTGCCTGATCGTCGGAAGCGGAATGAATCAAGGAATCTCATGGATCGTATTTGAAGTCGAGGGAAAAAAATTCAGATATGACGATTCATCGGCGGACAAAATCGAACTGCTCGACAAGACTGACGAAGCAATAGCCACGTATTCAGTTAGTCGCTCTGATGCCCAGTGTCGACCTGGCGGCAAGTCTGCTGACGTGTATGCCTTCGCAAATGGAGATCGTGTTTGTCTTTATTGGTAATGAGCCAGACCGCCTTCAGGCTTGGGTGACTCAATCGCGGGGAAGTTGATCCGAACGACGGGAAAGCAGTACGGGCAGGCGCCAGATCATGCCGAAGAAAAGTCTTGCGTGCATGAGCGCGATAAGCAGGTTGTCGCGGACGATCCGGAAATGCGAAAACCCACCAAGCGGATAACGAACCGCCACCGGCAGATTGATGAAAGGAACATTTCTCCAATCCAGGCGGACCGCGATTTCGGTGTCGAATTCCATGCGCCGGGCGTGCGCCATCGCGGGCAGAATATTCTTCACCGCCGCAAGCGGATACAGACGAAAGCCGCACATCGGCCCGGCAACGCGCCGCGACAGCGTGTTGATCCATACCAGCAGACGGGACAAGCGGCTTCCGTAAAGCCGCGCGCGGGGAACCATCGCGTCGTAGAGCGGATACCCGGCGATGACGGCGTCGGGATTCTGCACGGACGTATCAAGGAATCTGGGTACGACTTCCAGCCCATGCTGTCCGTCGGCATCTACCTGCAAAACATGGCTGGCCCCGTGCGCAAATGCGCTACGAAATCCCGTCATCACTGCTGCGCCCTTGCCGCGATTCTTTGGAAGGCGCACGAGTTTCACCGGCGGGCCGAAGGCCGATTTCATGGAGGAAACAATCGCATCCAGCATCCGGGTGGTAAACGTGTCGCTGCCGTCATCGATCAGGATGACCGGCAGGCCGTAACCGCGTAACGTAGCGACAACATCTCCCACGGTTTCGCCGTGGTTGTACACGGGAATGATGGCGACTGTCTTGTTTTTTACCCCGACAGACTGACTGTGCTCAACGGCTTCCTGGGCAGGGAAACGGACATCAGGTGCATATTTCTGTTTGTATTTTTCGAGCGATTTGCGGACAACATTGGCAACGGCACGGCCAAATTTTTCGACCGTTCCGCGAATGGCGATGGCAATGTTTTTAAAGGTTTCTTTTTTTAATGGCATGAATTTATGACTATTTTTGAGTTTGCTGGTTTTGTGCGCCGAATGCGACAACCCCGTCAGTACGGCATGTACATTATATGATACAAATATACGTTATCAGCCCGAAACTTGTTAAGCCATACTATCGTTAATGTTGCTTTGATACCATTAAATATTCTTCCCTCTGGCCTTTCTTACCGTTATGGAACCCCGCCCTTCTCCCCGGCTTTTGTGCCATCCCGTCCATCTGATTTCACTCGGTTTCGGTTCCGGCCTATCACCGTTCGCGCCCGGCACGATGGGCACACTGGCGGCGTGGTTACTTTACCCGCTACTGCGTTCAGTGCCGCTGTCGAACACCGCTTTTTTGGCGCTGCTCTTCGTTTTCTTCGTGGTCGGCGTTTTTACGGCGCATCATACCGGCAAGACGCTCGGGGTTCCCGATCACGGAGCGATTGTCTGGGACGAAATGGTGGCGATGTGGCTCGTGCTCGCGTTCACCCCCGAGAGCCTCATCTGGCAAGCCGTTGCGGTGGCACTCTTTCGCCTGTTCGACATTCTCAAGCCGCCGCCGATACGTCAGGCGGACAGCCGCTTCAAGAACGGGTTCGGCGTCATGTTCGATGATCTGCTCGCTGCCGCCTATGCCTTGTTGACGCTGACTGCGCTTGTCCACCTTTATGCCATGCTGTTCAAAGCCGGGGCCTGAACATGATCTGCGAGTTCGATGAACTCTCTTTCCTTCTGGGGCAGACTTTTTCCGCAAGGAATTGGACTCTTGCCACGGCAGAGTCCTGTACCGGCGGCCTGCTTGCCGGTGCCGTTACGGCCGTTCCGGGCAGTTCGGCCTGGTTCGAACGCGGGTTTGTGACTTACTCCAATGAATCAAAGATGGAACTTCTCGGCGTAACTCCCGCAACGCTTGCCCGCCATGGTGCGGTGAGCGAAGAGACGGCGCGCGAAATGGCCGATGGCGCCATCATGCACAGCCATGCCGACGTGGCAATTGCCATTACGGGCATTGCGGGGCCGGACGGCGGTAGCGCAGCCAAACCCGTGGGAACGGTATGGCTGGCCTGGCGGCGGCGATGCGGCAACGGCGGCGCACAAATTCTTTGCTTTTCCGGCAACCGCGAAACCGTTCGCCGGGACGCCGTCACCGTTGCGCTGGAACGCCTGATTGCGCTGGCAAAGACTGACCTGGACTTGCCATAAATGAAAAATACGAAAAACTCCGGAAGCCCCCCGCCGAGCACTGGCTGGCAGGCATCGACATTGACGAGCGCCGCACAGGCATTGTGTGACGTGCTCGAATTCAAGTATCCGGCGGATGCGGTGCTATCCAGATTTTTCCGGGAGCATCATGTCCTTGGCCGCCGTGACCGCACCCTGATTGCCGAGAGCGTATATGGCGTTCTTCGCCGTTTGCGCTGGTTGCGCCGCTTGACGGGGGAGGACGCAACACCGCGTCAATTGCTGCTGGCCTGGTTTGCTCGTGGAGAAGGATGGCCGATGCGCCAGTTCGACGGGCTTGTGCCGGATGAAGAACGCCGTTGGATCGAAGCCCTGAAAGCAGTCGATCTTTCAGGGGGCAGTCTGGGCGAGCGCGCCGATTTGCCCGACTGGCTGTGCGAACGCCTGCTGGGCACACACGATGAGCAAGGATTGCTGCAATTGGCGCAGAGCCTCAACCGGCCCGCGCCACTCGATCTCCGGGTCAATGTCCTCAAACTCGACCGTGATACCGCACTCGCCCGTTTGCGGGATAGCGGACTCGATGCCGTGCCATGCTCCTTGTCGCCGCACGGTATCCGGCTCACGGGCAAACCTGCGATGCAAAAACACCCGCTTTTCCTCGATGGCAGCGTCGAAGTGCAGGACGAAGGCAGCCAGTTACTGGGTTTTCTCATGCAGCCCAAAATGGGAGAACTCGTTATCGACTTCTGCGCCGGAGCGGGCGGCAAAACACTGCAATTAGGGGCAATGATGCGATCAAAGGGGCGCCTTTACGCTTACGATGTCTCTGAAAAGCGATTGGCGCGCCTGCGTCCGCGTGCGGCGCGAGCGGGCCTCTCCAATGTGCATCCGATGTTGATTGCGCACGAACGCGACGCCCGACTCAAGCGCCTTGCGGGCAAGGCCGACCGGGTACTGGCCGATGTTCCGTGCAGCGGGCTGGGTACCCTGAGACGCAACCCCGGTCTCAAATGGTGGCAAACACCCGCCACAATCGATGAAATGGTCTTGCGCCAGCAGGCAATTCTCGAAGCGGCCGCGAAGCTGGTGCGTCCCGGCGGACGTCTGGTCTACGCGACCTGTAGCCTGCTCTACGAGGAAAATGACGGCGTGGCCGATGCCTTTCTTGCTGCACATCCCGAGTTCTCGGCGCTTTCAGCCGGAGACATCCTTACGCGGCAAGGCATCGCGCCCGGCTTGGGTGAACGTCTGCGCCTGTCCCCGCTTACGCATGACACAGACGGGTTCTTTGCCGCTGTGCTGGTACGCAGAGATATGTGAGCTTGAACCCCCGCCATGAGTGGCGGGGTGACGCAAAACGGCATCAGCTCGAAAATTTTACTTCAGACGTATCGAGAACCTCCGGGCGCCAACGCCGGGTTGGTTCAACGCCTGACGCTATCCATGACGCATTTTTCCATCCCTTACAAACCGCTTCCCATAAAATAACTCATGACTCATCAAATTTCACGGCTGTCTATTGTGGAAATCATCAATACATGAGTTGTATAATGATCAAACTTCATGGCAATAGCGTATGCCCCGCTTGTTTTCGTAGATCAACAAGTTTGCGTGGACGTGGTGTTGCCTTTTACGGGAGGAAGACTATGTCAGGCGATCCGTGCAGCCAGTTTGGGTTGCGGTTATGTGCAATCAGGAAGAGCAGAGGGTGGTCCCAGAAGCGGTTGGCTACGGAGAGCGGACTGGCCCGGAGCTACGTGGGCGGAGTTGAACGCGGACAACGCAACATCGCCCTGAGAAACATTTGCAAACTCGCCGGTGCGCTTGGGTTGTCGCCGTCGGCCCTGCTGGTTCCCACAGCTATTCAGGAAGTGTCGGTGGACACTCCATCCGATCCGGTGATGCGTAGTAACGACTCCGGTCTGCAGCACCGGCATGATGGGTTGTCCCCATAGGCTTGTCGACGCCGGATGACGGTCGTAGGGGCGAAAAATTCTTCGCCTCTGCAACACGCTTGTGTGCGGGTTTTTCTTTTCTTCACGTAGCGATTGCGCAAAAAACGGCTTGGCATGAGAACCATGCCTCCACCGTTGTCGTTAAAATCGTCGTAATATGAAGGGATGCCTCCGCCTCCTTCACCTTCCCGCCATGCACGATCAGTCGGCGCCCTGCTGGTGTCGCCCGATGTGTTGTTGAACAAGGCGCGATTGCTGGAAACCCTGGTACGCGAGATAGCAGCAGCGGAAATCCTTCCGCGCTATCTCAAGGTGTCGCGTGGCCGCAAAGCCGATGGATCGCTTTTCACGGAAGCCGACCTTGCTACTCAGCGGCGGTTGATCGAGGAATTGCCCACTCTTCTGCCAGGGTCTGTGCTTGGCGAAGAGATGAGCGGAGAAATGCAGGCTCGGCTATGGGGTGCGGGCCGCGGCGGTTTATGGTGCATCGACCCGATCGACGGCACGACCAATTTCATCAACGGTATCCCGTTTTTTGCCATCTCTATTGCCTGGCTCGTCAATCACGAGCCGCATCTCGGCGTTGTCTACAATCCGATCAGCGAAGAATGTTTCCTGGCTGCCCGGGGCGTGGGCGCTTTTCTCAACGACGAAGTGCTGCCGCTACGCCGCACGACCCGCCGCCTGCGCGAAGCGGTGGCAGGCTTCGATCTGAAGCAGGTCAGCCCGCACCTCGCCGATGAACTGGTAACGCGCCCGCCGTACTACTCGCAACGCAATTTCGGCTCCAGCGCACTGGAATGGTGTTTTCTCGCCGCGGGCCGCTTCGACGTATACATGCACAGCGGGCAAATGCTATGGGACTACGCCGCCGGGCAACTGATCCTGTCCGAAGCGGGCGGACAAGCCTGCTCGCTGGACGGCAGCACGCTACCGGCAGGACCGGCAGTCAAGCGCGGCATCATCGCTGCCGCCAATCCTCTACTGTTCGCCGAGTGGCGCACTTGGCTGCAATCACATTCCTGAAATCTGAAACGGGTAGCGTCTCAGTTTGAAAAACTCCCCTCTCCCGCCCCTTCGAAGCACCCTCTCCCGCAAACGGGAGAGGGATTCGAGGCTCTGAAAGAAGGCCGTGATTCAAGCTGAGACACTACCCCGAACCGCACAAATTTCGCTCTGGCACGCCTTTCGGAGATAATTCGCGTTTTCCCGCACACCGGCTTTCGAGTCCATCATGTCGCAACCCTCCTCCACCCCCCCGAGCTTCAACCCGATCACCGGCGCGCTTCGCGCGCTGACCATCGACGCCATTCAAAAAGCCAACTCCGGGCATCCCGGTGCCCCGCTCGGCATGGCGGAAATCGCCGAAGTTCTCTGGCGGCGCACCCTTAAACACAATCCTGCCAACCCCGGCTGGCCGAACCGCGACCGATTCGTCCTCTCCAACGGGCACGGCTCCATGCTCATCTACGCCCTGCTCCACCTCACGGGCTACGATCTCTCGATTGACGATCTCAAAAATTTCCGGCAATTCGGCTCCAAAACCGCCGGACACCCGGAAACCGGCCACACGCCCGGCGTGGAAACCACCACCGGCCCGCTCGGGCAAGGCATCGCCAACGCCGTCGGTTTCGCACTCGCAGAAAAACTGCTCGCTGCCGAATTCAACCGCCCCGGTCACACCATCGTCGACCACACCACCTACGTCTTCATAGGCGATGGCTGCTTGATGGAAGGGGTCTCTCACGAAGCCTGCTCACTGGCGGGCACGCTCGGCCTCGGCAAACTGATCGCCTTCTACGACGATAATGGCATTTCCATCGACGGACACGTTGAAGGCTGGTTCACCGACGACACTCCCAAACGTTTTGAAGCCTACGGCTGGCAAGTCATCCCCGGCGTTCCCGGCCACGACCCCCAGGCAATCGAAGCCGCCCTTGCCGCCGCGCGGAATGAAACCCAAAAGCCTTCGCTCATCTGCTGCAGAACCGTCATCGGCATGGGTTCGCCCAACAAGGCAGGCAGCCACGACTGCCACGGCGCCCCATTGGGCGCGGAGGAGGTTGCTGCCACGCGAGAAGCCATCGGCTGGACGCATCCCCCGTTTGAAATCCCCGCCGACGTCTACGCCGCCTGGGATGCCCGTCAAAAAGGAAAAACGCTCGAAGCCGACTGGCAACAACGGTTCGATGCCTGGCGCACCGCCTTCCCCGAACTCGCCGCCGAATTCGAGCGCCGTGTCATCCGCCGGGAACTGCCCGCCGACTGGTCCCGGATTACGGCCCAGACCATCGCCGCCTGCAAGGAAAAAGCGGAAAACATCGCCACCCGCAAAGCCAGCCAGAACACGATTGCCGCCCTGCTTCCCTTTCTGCCGGAACTCTTCGGCGGCTCTGCCGACCTTGCCGGCTCCAACCTGACCTTCGTTCAGGGCAGCCAGGGCGTGACGGCCTTTGAAGGCGGCAACTACTGCTATTACGGCGTGCGTGAATTCGGCATGACCGCCATCGCCAACGGACTGGCGCTCCATGGCGGCCTGATTCCCTACACTGCCACCTTCCTTGTTTTCTCCGACTATGCCCGAAACGCCATCCGCATGGCCGCGCTCATGTGTCAGCGGCAGATCATGGTCTACACCCACGACTCCATCGGTCTGGGCGAAGACGGCCCCACACACCAACCCATCGAACACATCCCCAGCCTGCGGCTGATTCCCAACCTCGATGTCTGGCGGCCATGCGACGCCGTGGAAACGGCAGCGGCCTGGATCGCCGGTATCGAACGCACGGACGGCCCCACCCTGCTTGCCCTTTCCCGCCAGAACCTGCCCGTCGTCACGAACGGCATCGGTGCGGACGACATCAGAAAAGGCGGTTACATCCTCGCCGACGCCGACGATCCCCAGATCGTGCTCATCGCCACCGGTTCCGAAGTCAAATTGGCGCTCGACGCCAGGGCCGCCCTGGAAAAAGAAGGCATTTCCGCCCGCGTCGTCTCCATGCCCTCCACCAACGTCTTCGACCGTCAAAGCCCGGAATACCGGCTCGCCGTCCTCGGCCAACACACCCGCCGCATCGCCATCGAAGCCGCGCACGGCGATTTCTGGCGCAAATACGTCGGCCTGGACGGCGAAGTCATCAGCATCGACACCTTCGGCGCATCAGCCCCGGCAGGAAAACTGTTCGAACATTTCGGGTTTACTGTTAAGCATGTGGTGGATGTAGCGAAGGGGTAACCGTTCGGGTTTTGTGCTATCTGACCGATCTCTCGGCGTCTTTTCGCACCGCTTCGGCTGCCGCTCTCTGAGTGTCCTGTTGCTGGTTTTTCAGTTTGAGCGTCAGATAAATTGCCAGCAAAGCCTCAATTTTTTCCTGCTTTTGATGGATGCTCTGGGTAATAAAGTTCCGTGTTCCCACGACGCGAAGATAGTCCACATAAAGCGCCCGCGATGAAACGGTTGCCACGTTTCGATGCCAATCTGCATCGCCAAACCTGCGTTGCGATTCGGTCAGCATCATCTCAAGCGGCGAGAGGCTGTCATAATCGCCAGTCGGAGGGGAAGGCAACGATCCAAAACCTTCCGTGTCCGGGAGCCACTTCTCGGGCGGTTTTCCTGCCGCAGCCGCCTGCACGGCATCTGCATTGGCAGCGGCAACCTGTGCGTCATCATATTTCGCATTGGGCTGAGCGCCGCCCGGCGGCACACTTCCGAACAGTACCTGATGCTGCCCTTTCGTGTTGTCTGTCAGGTACGGATATAGCCCGTCGTCCTGGATCTTGAACGTTTCACAGAAAAACGGAGCGGGATCTGTCCGGAAACCTACGCCCGCCTTGTTGTTTGTAAGTGCATTGGGCAATTGCCCGGGATTGAACGCCCCCTTGTATTGAGACGCCCGTTCAGAAAAATTCACTGCCCGCTGCCCACTTGCCGTTGGCCTGGCGTAGACGAAGTGCAGGTGGATCTGCGACACGCCCGTGTTGCCCGAAACCCCTATCTGCTGTCCGGCTGTGATCCTTGCGCCAACCTTGACCTCGCTCGCAAATGAATCCAGGTGGTAGTACTCCATGATCGAGCCATCGTCGCGTCGAGCGCGGATCGTATTGCCCGCGCCTTTCAGAAACTGCGCAAGGGTCACGGTTGCATCCGCCGTCGCATAGACAGGCATTTTTTTGCCGCCTGTCGAAAAGTCCAGCCCATCGTGCGTATGCGGCACCGGGTTGCCGCCATGGTTGGCCGCACCCCCGGGGCGATTCTTTCCGAAACGCCCCGACACCGGCAAGTAACCGCTCACCGGACCAACCGGCGCAATCATACATACGCCATCGGCCCGTGCGCCTTTCGCCGGATACAGCCACAACAGCAAAGGCAGCAAAGCCAGTAAAGCCCCCCAGAAAAAACGGATGCTCTTACCCATCTCTACGCCTTGCGCCGCCGTAGCGTGGTTTTTGAAGATATTCGCCCGAATGCCTGATCATTGGATTGCCCGCGAAGCCGATTTCGACACAGCGTCGGCCGCATCCTGCTGCGTGGCCTTCTCTTGCCCCCTGCGCGCTTCAAGCGCGACGAGCGCAGCCAACATGGCTTCCTGGCGATCAAGCGCTTCCAGCTTCTTGCCGGCAACGGCCAGACGCAGAGCCTCGATTTTCAACACCTCCAGCATCACACCGCGCTGGGCTTGTGCCGCCATGATTTTCGACCAGTTGTCATACTCAGGCGAATCGCCTGCATAACGATCAACTTCGTTCTGGAAAAGAACACTCAACGGCAGTTCGGTGCCGGAATGCGCTCCTTCGACACCGGAATTGAAAAGTTGGACTTCCTTCAGCGCAACGATGGCAGGCGAGACGATGGCATCCTTGCTCCCCTTGGCAATCATGTAGACCCCGGAGCCCGCATGCGTCCCCGCGCCTTCGGCGACGGGGGGGTCTGCAAACCCGACAACATTGTTGACGTAGGCATTCTTCGCCTTGTACAGGTCTTCTGCACCCATGGCAGGGTTGAAAAGCGTGGCGGCATTCAGGGATGCCCCCGGGTGCGTTCCAACAGTCTTGCACAGGCCCGCGTCGACCTGATCCTGCGTACAGAAGGGCTGATGCGCTTCAAGCACCATTTTGCGGTTTTGGCCCGGATCCAGATACACACCAGGAGCCGCATGGACTTCCGTTGCGATGCGCCCACGCAGTTCGCGCCCCATATCGGCATCGCGCCCGGTAATGATTTGCCGCTGAGTGTAGGTTCGGCATGGGTCAACACCTTGCCCAAATTCAGAACCGTAGTCGACGCGCGCCGCCTTCTGGCGGGCGCTGGTGCGTAATTCCCCCAGCCCGGCCGCGATTTGTTGCGCCTGTACCCGGGAACTGTTGCCTGCCTGGTTTGCAGCCAGGGCTTTTTGCTTGGTCAACACGGCAATCGCCGAAAGGGTACGTTCACTGTAAGACTCCAGCAACAAGGAGAGGCTGGCATCAACCGACATGACGTTCGCAACAAGCGCCTCAGCGACAAACGTGATGTTGGGCGTCACCATTTCGTCGAAAAAGTCCGGGCAATAGTAGGCATACGCGGAAGAGGAGGTGATGAGCGCCGAGGCCACAGCCGCTGACTGCATCCTGTGTGCGGCGCATAAACGCGCCAGGGCGCGCATACCCCGCCACAGGAGCCAGCCGACCAACAGGATGAGGCCGAAAACGATAAACGCTGTTAGCAAAGTAGCCATGATCGCCTTCCTACCTGAGCGCGCCAGCCGCAGCCTTGCGGGCGGTATCCTGATACAGTTCGCTGATTTCCGGACGAAGCGCCTCCGCCCCCAATAGCAGCAGATTGGCATAGAGCACGTTCGTGCGATGAAGGTTTTTGAGTTCCTCGTATTCCATCCACACTGAAAGTCCGGACATCTTCGCTCCCTCGACTGTCAGCCCTCTTTGCGACTGCGCAGCTATTGCCGATGACCAGCTTTGCGCATCCTTGCCGCCAAAATACTGGTTTACGCGCAGTTTCAACAACTCATTCGGACTGGACATCGACCCGTCGGACATCTCGACACTTTGGGTATTCTTGGCATCGATAATCGCGAGGCTGTGGGCAGCAGCACTGCGCATGGCATCGAGCCTGTTTTGCGAGATCAGGTAATTTTGCCCGTCGGCCGTTTTGCCTGCCTGTGGTTGCATGCTTGGGTTGGGCTTCCCGACAACATGCTGGATATAGGCAGAGCGCGCCGTGGCCTTGAGTGAATCGGCAGGAGCCGGCTCGAACAACAGGGCGGCGTTGACATCCCCCCCCGGCAACTCGCTTTCGGTGCAGAGCCCCTGGTTGGCCTCCTCCCTGGTACAGAACTTCTGACGATGAAGTTGCAGGCGCTTCTGCATCGCCAGGGCCACGTTCTCTACCAGGCGCCCCGGCGCAATATCCAGAGCGGCCAACTTTGCGCGTGCGCGAGACGGCACATCTGCGTAGGAACCGGCCATTGACTTGTTCTTGTAGAGCGTGCCACAGGGGTCGTACCCCTGGCCAAACCCCGGCGCATAGTTTGTGACGACATTAAGCATCTCATCGCTTGCCTGTTGCGCCTTCGCAGCGGAAATTGCCATCTCGCCCGCCTTGCGGTGAGCCTCAGCGATAACATTGCCGCTCACGGCTTCCTGCTTTGTCGCGACTGCAATTGCACTAATGATTTGCTCGAACTTGTTTTCGAGGTTGGTCGAAAACGAGGTACCGAATTGCGTAATGGATTTTGATACAAATTGCTGAAGCATCTTAAGCCACATATTCATGAGGCCTTCGGCAGGCCCGCCTGGCTTGGTAGACGCCCGTACACCGCCCACGATCAAGCAGGTCACGACAAGGACGGCGGCAAATCTTTTACGGCTTGACATCATCATCTCATTGCCCCGAGAGGAAAGGCTGGCGGCGGTCAACCGCCTGCCCAATAATAGAATTGGCAACCATGGAACCTGCTGCCATAAACCCAAGATGGCTGATCTGCGCGGCCATGCAATCTGCCGATTTGCAGTCGATACCCGCCTCAGCCCGCGCATCGATGAGGGAGGTTGCATAATCGTAGGCCGCCAGTTCCGCTTCCGGCGCAAGCGTCAATTCCGTGAAAGCTCCCGCGTAATTGGTATCCCACCCCTGCATACCATCTGCCGTGAGTTTGCACATCCCCTGCTTGGCCTCGGAGACCGTGCAGTAGTTGGCTCGCCGATTCTTGAGCCAATTGTTTTGGGCCTGCGCACGGGAATCGACCCGGCCTGCGGCATAACTTTGCATCAGCTTGCGCTGGTCGAGGTCACGCTGCGCCTGTGACTCAACGTGTATGGCACCATGATGCTGCTCGGTACACTTGATGGAGTCGGGCTGACCCGTCATCGGGCTGAAATCAACGACGGCACGATAGGCTTTTTCCCCAATTTCCTGAATTGCCTTGGCGGCAGTCAATTGCTGTTTTGCCACCCGCTCGGCATTTCCTATTTGATTCGCGGAAAGGGCTGTCTGCTTCACGTTGACCGCCCATGTACTCATCTCATTTTCGATTTCCCTTAAAAACTCCAGCACACTCGCCCAACTGAAGGCACGGGCAGATAACGGCACGGATGCCAGCATGGCGACAATGACCATAGACAGGATTTTCTTTTGCTGCATTTGCGCCGTCCCCTCAATTGAAGATGCCCTTCAGCCTGTCCGTATACGATGACGATGATGAATCACTGCCAGGAGCCGTGCTCGGATTGGGCGCGCTCCGGTTGGGCGAGGAACTGGGCGTGAAACTATTATGGGGCGTGTTCTGCGATACCTCGTTGAGTTGCTGCCCCAGGTTCTGAAGCGCGTTTTGTGTGTTGGTAATGCTGGACTGAATGTTGGTCACCTGTTGCTGTTGCTGATCGCACGCCCCTCCACTACCCAGGCACAGGTTGTACTGTTGTTGTGCCTGGTTTAGTTGCGTGTTCAGGCTATGGAGTTGGTTGGTCAGGTTCACCTGGCTATTGAATATTTCGTCAATGGAATTGGCAGACTGGTTGAGCATGTTGTTCGACCCCGATCCCCGATCATTGGTGCCCTTGTTAAAAGTGCTCTGTTCAGCATTGAACCCGTTGCCCAGCGTAACGGTTGTGTTGCCACTGGACACCTGGAACATGTTGCCCAGTTTCGGGTCGATTTCGCTCATGGCGCTTGAAATCAAGCCCCCGCCGGTTAGCCCGCTATAGGTGCTTTGCACCTGACCCATCGCCTGGTTGATGGGCTGCGCCACCATCGTGCTAACTTCATTGACGGCCGTACAGACTTTCTGCTGGGCATATTGCTGGACCGCGCTGATGGCTGAGCTCATGATTGACGACAGAGATGGAATTGCAGAAGACAGATCCCATATTTGCGATATGTTGGCAAAACACGCCTGAGACACATTGAATAATTTTTCCGTGTTGGGCTGCGCCCAAGCCAGCATTTCGTGGATTTTTTGCGCCTCCTTGATATTCTTGCCCAGCCCATTATCGGCACAGTCTTTGGACAAATTATTCAGCCGCGCAGCGTTCTTCGAAACTTGATCCGCAACCAGAAGGCTCGAATCGGCGGTACTGCTGATGTTGCTTACGCTCGATGATGAGCCACCAATCCCAAAAAACTCCAAACCTGCACTGGAGGCAAGTCCTACGGTGCCAATCAGCGCCCCTCCGATTACGCTGGCGACAATTTTGGGCCGGGCCTGAAGCAGATTTTTTATGTGCTGATAATTAGCCATCAGTCATAACTCCTCATGATTTCCAAGATACTGTCTATGGCCTGTTTGGAGAAAATCCTCGCCAGAATCTCATTTTTAGCCAAGGTGACGAGCCGCCGGATGACGATACGCACTTCCACCCCGGCATCGGAATCTTCCGTTTCGACCAGTTCCGCCAACCGATCCATGAAGGCTGGGTTATGGTGCGCAACGTAGCGCAGAAGGCAGATGCAGCGCGATGTTGTCAGGTACGCCACAAGGTCTGAGAACCGCTCCGGTGCCTGATCCAATACCGGCAACCCTTGTTCGACCACCTGTTCGACACTGCTCAGAAAGTCACGAATCAGCATCCTTTCTTCGGGCGTAGCATCCTTTTCGCTGAAGTCGGCCGCCCATTTATCGGTCGCATCCATTCCAAAGACCGCTGCCAACAGGGACACCGAGCGCGTTTGTGCAAAATGCGCCTGTACTGCGTGCGCACTCAGATCAAGCATGCCACGCGCCGACACTTCACATTCCTGCCTTGTCCCTGCGGATGTTGCCATTGCCATGACCTCCAGTACAGAATTTGGCAAGTAAGACAATTTTACCTGCATAGTAACAAAAACTGTTGTGTCATACAATTTTGAAATTAAAATTAAATGTCAATGACAACGCATGATTATCTGCAAACAGAACGCACAGACTGGAAAAATTTTCCAGCATCCGCATATAATACCGTGTTTAATTCCCCGCACAGCACAAGATGAATATTCAAACTCCATCCCCTCATCACCAACATCCGAACGGACACGCTCGCAAAAGCGCGACGAACCCAGCTCCGTCGAGCCGTTCGTGTTGCAGAGTTTGATATCGCGCCGGAATACCTCACCGGCACATGAAGGGGTTTAAGCAAGTTATGCTTTACGCGTTGCACACTGAATTGCGCTGTACCTGACTTTGCGCTCAGACAGACCTCGCAATGACACAGATGGGGTAAAGAATCTGTATCGGATGAAACAAACCGCTGCACCACCCCGCCGGCTTCGCCGCCATCCCTCCACAGGAGCAGGGCGATTGCACCTATATATCATACTTGTTTATTCCTCCCGCGCACTTTCCCATTCCGTCATTCCCGCGTGCTTCTGGCGGGAATCCAGTGTCTTTTGTAATCCAATCAACACGACCCTTTTTGCCTCATGCTTTGGACTGTTTGTCGTCGCGAGGCGTTTGCCGTCAAAGGTAAAGACGCTGGATTCCCGCCTACGCGGGAATGACGGGAAATTTTCGCGAAAATGGCAGGGAATTCAGGATGCAAGCACTTGAATCAAAACAGCTTTTTAGTGCGTGTGTTAAGAACGGAGGATAATGATAAACAGGTGCAATCGCCCTGTCCACAGGAGGGGAATTCAACCCACAGGCGGCAGTGCAACTAATTCCCCTCCCGGGAGGGGTGCCCGAAGGGCGGGGTGGTGCAGGCGGCAGGGCAACACGGTGCCGGTCACCCAGGCGACAGACGACACCCAAAGATTGTAGGGGCGAATAATTATTCGCCCCTATAAAATGCGTCATTCCCTTGTTAAGCGGGGGATTGCGCCGCCTGCTTACCCCAGACTGAGTGCATTGTCCGCCACGGCTTCTGCAACCCTCTCGAATCGCTCGATGCCCTTGTTCAGCCTCTCGGCGTGAGGCTCCTTTTCGCCCTCGAACAACGGAACGCCCGAGGTGATTTGCTGCATCCTTTCGCAATTTTCACCGACCCGACCACAGAACGCTTCAATTTGCTGCGCGTTGCCCCTGGCTTCCAGGTTTTGCAGTTCTTCCTGGGCATAACCGTACTGCCGCACCCAGCCATCGAGCGCCCTGTCCATCTCCTTTTTGTGACTCTGGAGCGATGATCCCGCTTCGAGGCTCTGTTGCAGTTTCTGTTTCGCTTCATCGTAGACGTTGGCCGCCCGGTCGAGCAGAGCGAGGCGAACTTCCCGGCCACTCGGCGCCCCGGGAAACGGTGGAACTGGGTGGGCGAGGGCATTGTCCCGGCGTTGCGGGTTTGGCGCCTGGGCGAACGCTCGCAGCCGGGGGTTGGTGTCATCGAACCCGCCCGGCAGAGGCACGGCCTGGAGGTCGATTTCCTTGAGGTTAACGTTGATTTTCGGCGCGGGATGGTGGGGGTTGGCAGCCCGGGCGGCGTTCAGTACGTTGCGCTCGAGTGTCACGATGTATTTCAACGCGACACCGACCTTGTTCTTGGGATACCCGTTCGCCTTGTAGAAATATTTGCCCATCGCATCGCGGTTCGCCTGCGTGGAAGGCATCTTCAGATTGTTGTCGAGGGTCAGGCCGGGTTTCAGCGTGTACGTTGGCATCGCCTTGCTCCCGCCCATGTCGACGTACATTTTCATGCTGTCCCGCGACGCCAGATACAAGTCCTTGAGTGTCGCGTTTGGATTCTCGTTCCTGACGTATTCGGCCAGCGTGTTGAAACCGGCGATCTCCGCGCTGACTTCGCGCGAACGGGCGCTCTCGTTGTACGCTTTCAAGGTTGCCGTGTAATCGTGCGGCGGCGGACCGTTGGCGATTCTTGCAACACGCTCTCTAAGCGCCTGATCCTCGGCCAGCCGAGCGTCGCGCGTCACCGCGTGATTGATTTCATGACCGAGGATGTGACGTAGCAAGTTGGCTGCTTGTTCACCTTGCTGACCGCCGTTGGCGGCTTTGTTGAGCAGGCCGACGGGTATCTCCATCGTTTGGGTATAAGCGTTGTAGGTTCCTAACGCATTCGGCGTATCCAACTTCACGATCTGCCTCAAATGCCCCTTGTCGATCTGGTCGAGAAAGGCGGCCTTCAAACCGGGTGTAGTTTCGATCAATTCGCGCAACTGCCTGCCCGGATCGGTCGTGTGGGTTCTGTTTGCTGTTTGAAAGTCGTTGAGCATCGCATCCAGCTTTTCCTGAGGGGTTGGCATGTCTGTTGTCCTCCTCAGGTGTTAGGTGCCGATGCTCACCATCGATACACAGGCATGTGTCGCATCCAGCGGTTCGGTTTTGCCTCGGAGGTAAACCGTCACCCCAATGGTGTCGCGTTCGAACATCCAAAAGTCCTGAGTGTTATGACGGTTGCGAAACCGTTCGGCCGTGAAGCCCGCCGCAATCAGGGGTTCGCTGACGTCCTCCAGGGGCACACAGACAGGGCTCATGTCCGCGCCGGAATGGGTCTGCTCATTGAACTCGAACGCCAGGCCGGTCGGCTCACCAGGCATCCCCAAAGCCGTAGACTGCAGAACGCACCACCACTCCTCGGTCAACTCGACGCTGACGCCGTAGCTGTTCTCGTTATTAGGGTCGACCCAAGCCTTCTGTCCCATGTACTTCTCAAGGGTTTCGGGCGAAATGTCCTGGCGGCTGCGGATGTTCATGATCAGCGCCAGGAGCCGTTTGGTGATGTCCTGCACTTTCTCTTTGAGTGAGGCAGGGTTGTATTCGGGCGTGAATTCCATGATGATGTGCTCCTTTTTTAATGATAATATACTACTTCATTTAAGTTGTTGAGCATTTTTTTGTCTTTGTGCGCGCTACCCTTCATCGGCATGAAAATGGATTGCTTCGCTACGCTCGCAATGACGCAAATGGGGTAAGGAATCTGTATCGGATGAAACAAACCGCTGCACCACCCCGTCGGCTTCGCCGCCACCCCTCCACAGGAAGGGAATTTACCCCACAGGCGGCAGTGCAACTAATTCCCCTCCGTGGAGGGGTGCCCGAAGGGCGGGGTGGTGCAGGCGCCAGGGCAACACGGTGCCGGTCACCCAGGCGACAGACGGCAGGCGGCAGGCGGCAGGCGGCAGGCGGCAGACAACAGACGACAGACGACACCCAAAGATTGTAGGGGCGAATAATTATTCGCCCCTACAAAATGCGTCACTTCCTTGTTGAGCGGGGTTTTGCAGAGGCTCTCACGGCAATTCTTTTCCAGGCATCGCATTTTGCCCGGCGTTCTTGAATGCGTTAAAAAGTTGGATCCCCTCGTCGACGCGGGCAAGTTCTTCGGCAGGAATGCCTTTGTTGGCGCAGCTTTCGCGTAGCGCCTCCCATTGCCGGGTGAGCGCAGCCACCTGTTCGCCGGAGAGGCAGCGGCTTTTCTCCAGCCCTTCATGAACGCTCTGGTACAACCCGCCCCCCTCACTGTCGTAAAACAGGGTGTCCGCCCGATCTACCACGCGCACCCGGTCGAGTTTGTCCGCGTCTTTCAGCAGGTTTTCCGTGAAACCTTCATATCCAATGTCTTGTTTGCTTTCGGGGACATCGCGCATGTATCCACAGGTATCGCGGAAAAACTCGCGCCGTTCCAGTACGCTCAACCGGCTTTGTTCGCGCGATGTTGCAACGGCGATGATTTCACACTTATAGCCGGATCGATGGGCGTGTTCGGCAATATTGGACAATGAACCGGGGTGCCTGAAAAGCCCTTCTTCCAGGATATTCCGCTTGCCTTCAAACGCATAATCGCGCACCAGCATGGCAATTTTTTTGCAATCCTTGTGCGTTTGTGTTGATGTAAATTGCTCTTTTTTAAATTTATTTATTCGTGAATGGAACATGTCGGTATCGATATGAACGGCCCCGCCTTCGTAATACAGTTCAGCCCTTGCGGGTTTTGTCGCATGCGATTTACCCGCCCCGGGTTGGCCGCCGACAAGCATGATTGTGGGACTCTTTTGAGCCTTGGTAAAAGACTCAATGTCCTTATAACGCCACCGCGCGAGCAGTGCAATTTCTTCATCGGTCAGCGGAATATAATCAGGCATTTATGGCACCTTTTATCTAGAAGAGAGACCCGTTCAGGATTGCATCAATGGCAGCCATGTCTTCCTTGTTCGCCAAGAGTTGCTCCAACAAAACAAGCGACGACATATGGGAGTCGAGGTATACCAGAATGGCAGGACTTGGGGACTCCCTTTCCTCCTCCCGAATACGCTCTGCAGTAACCCTTGCCATCTCCTGGTTGATAACTTCTCGTGCTAACACATAGCGCATTACCGGATCGGCTGTTATTGTCACGATGGTGTACTCCTTTTTTTATGAAAACATAACCGACGACAGCTATTGAGCCTTGCAAGAGGTTCAATAGCCTTATGGAATATCTGCAAAACCCTTTCTGTCATTGCAGCGCAACGCGAAGCGAAGTCGCAAAATCCAGACGTCGAGTGGATCCTGCGGTATCAAGCAGGATGACAAACGGTGGATACAGGGTAATGCAGAGGTTCCCTTATAACGCCACCGTGCGAGCGATTTCTTCATCGGTCAGCGGAATATTGTCAGGTATTCACGGGGCCTTTATCGAGATGAGAGATCCGTTCAGGATCGCGTCTATGGCAGCCGTATCTTTGCGCGCCAAATATTGCTTCAGCAAAATAAGCGACGCTACGCGGGACTGGAGGTATTCCGAAATGGTTGAACTCGGGGGCTTCCGTTTCGTCTCCCGAACATACTCCAAAGTTACCCTTGCCACTTCCTGGTCGATAGCGTCTATCGCTGCCTCATAGCGCGTTGCTGAATCGGTTGCTGCCATGATGATGCACTCCTTTTATGATAATATGCTACTTTCCGCAAGATGCCGGGCCTTTTTTACCCTCGCTCGCGCTACCCTACCTTGGAAATGGATTGCCACGGCGCTTCGCGCCTCGCGATGACGTTGCTTGAACCCCATCCCAGCCTTCCTTTTGAAGGGGAAGGAGCAAAGTCAAACCATCATGGCTCCAATCCGTCTTCATTCGACCGGTTTCGCTCCCTTTCAATTCTTTCCATGCGTGACAGCATCAAGTCTTCGATCTCGTCGATTTCGGGCAGGTGGTGGAGGGCTTCCCGGTTGGATAACGTCGCGTCAATGGCAAATAAATCGGCTGCCCTACCCTCGAAGATTTGTTTCTTTTCGATGACGCCCCAATAGAACGCCGCCTTGGTCAGTTCCGCCGCACAGTGACTGGCGTAATGCGGATCCTTTACAAGCGAACGGTAGTTTTCTTCCAGGCACTGCATTCCGTGACGGTGTCGCTCGGCGTTCTTGAATGCGTTGAAAAACAGGATGCCCTCGTCGACGCGGGCAAGTTCTTCGGCAGGAATGCCTTTAGTGACGCAGCTTCCGTGTAGCGCCTCCCATTGCCGGGTGAGCGCAACCACCTGTTCGTCGGAGAGGCTGCGGCCTTTCTCCAGTCCTTCATGAACGCTTTGGCACGGCCCGCCCCCCTCACTGTCATAGAACAGGACGCCCGCCCGGCCCATCACACGCACCCGGTCGAATTTGTCCGCGTCTTTCAGCAGGGCTTCTGTGAAGCCTTTGTAGGCAACGTCTTGTTTGTCCTCGGAGATGTCACGCACGTATCCACAGGCATCGCGGAAAAACTCGCGCCGTTCCAGTACGCTCAACCGGCTTTGTTCGCGCGATACGGCAATGGCGATGATTTCACATTTATAGCCGGATCGATGGGCGCGTTCGGCAAGGCTCGACAACGCATCGGGGCGCCTGAAAAGCCCTTCTTCCAGAATATTCCGCTTACCTTCAAACGCATGATCACGCACCAGCAGTGCTATTTTTTTGCAATCGCTGTGTGTTTGAGAAGCCGTAAATGTTTCTCTTTTTAATCTATTTATTCGTGAATGGAATTCGTCAGCATCGATATGAATGACCCCACCCGTTTGATACAGTTCAGCCCTTGCGGCTTCTGTCGCATACGATTTACCCGCCCCCGGTTGGCCGCCGACAAGCATCATCGTGGGCGTCTTTTGAGCCTTTGCCAAAGGCACGATGTTTTCATAATGTTCCTGCGCGAGCAGTGCAATTTCTTCATCGCTCAGCGGAATATAATCAGGCATTTTCGGGGCCTTTTATCGAAAAGAGAGACCTACTCAGGATCGCGTCAATGGCATCCATGTCTTTGTGCGCCAGGTTTTGCCTTAACCAGGCAAGCGCCGTCATGCAGGACCTGAGATATGCCAGAATGGCAGGACTCGGGGCCTCCCGATCCATCTCGTGGATACGCTCCACAGTTATCCTTGCCACCTCCTGATCGATGGCTTCCAGTGCCAGAATGTAGCGCATTGCCGGATCGGGCGTGGGTGCGGATGCGGGTGCAGGTGTTGATGCTGGCGCGGGCGCAGACGTCATGATAATGTACTCCTTTTTCATGATGATATACTACTTTTCCTGAATTGCCGAAATTTTTTGTCTTTGCACACTATCCTTCCCCACTCAGAAAAATGGGGTTTGTCACGCATCCAGATCAGATCCGTTCTGCACCGAAGCGCAGCCTCGGCCCCGAAACCCCGCAGTTCGGCAGTTTGGCAGTTTCATGGATGCCGGGCATCGATCTTGATATGCTCAACATATTTTAATGGGCAAAAAAACAACTATTGCTTCAGCCGTTCAAGTCCCCGGCGAAGGGTTCCAGTCGTCCTCTGCCAAAAACCCGGTATCGTTGGCGTTGCCAGCCCCGCGGAGCCATTCCATGTTGGGGCTCTGACCAATCTGGTTGTCGACGCCATCTTCGCGCCTGGCAATCGCATCGTAGAGACTTTTGCTCAAATCCGGCTCGATTGGCTGGTATTCTGCCAGGAGGCCCTGCACGACTTCCGGGTCGAGCTTACGAAGCGCGCCGGTGCAAGCCGTCCGGTACGGCCCAAGGACAGCCTGGCGGTCCAAAAGCACCTCGAAGGGCTGCGAGGGCGCCATCGAAGTGGCTACCGGACGGAAGTCTTCGGGCGAGAGCATTGCAGTTGAAGTTGTCATTTCAAGGACTCATGTCGAAGTCGTGCTCAGCAGATTTGCTTGTCCGGAAAAGCGCGCTCTGTTCTTCGTCCAGATAGTTTTTTTCGGCTCCTTCCAGGAGGTTGGCCGCAAAGCCGCGCCCCTCTTCGCTGTCGGCCATCTGAAAGACCTCCGTGAAGAGCATGCTGCGCGTCTGACAAAGGTCAAATTCCCTGCCCCGCATGGTATCGATTGCCCGTAACGCCACCTTGTAGACGTCCATCAAAAAACCCTGGGCGCTTTCGTCGTTGCCCGAAAACGCACTTTCCAGGTGCTCGGCGGTTGCCAGCGCGGCAACATGGATAGCACGTACCGCGTTGAGTTTGCCGTCTCGCGTCTCCACCACACGCGCTGTACTTTGCCGGAACGGGGGAGATCCCGGTACATCAGCGACGGCCTCGGCGCCCACATGGGTAACGGCGCTTTGCAGCCGCGCGCCCTGCTCGTTCTGGCGCAGTGTGGCCTCAAATGCCTGGGACAGCGTAATCGGTGTCCCGGAGGCCCCGCTGGCCTGGCCCATCACGCGAACCATTCCATAGAAAATGGCGCTTGCGTCCGCGATAGAAGTGTTTCGATGCATTTTCCCGAGTATGCCGGAGATTGGACAGGTTTGAGAATCGCCGCGATGCTACCACATGATCAACCGCATTGGCCGCGCCACAACTCTGAAAATATCAGACAGTTAATTTTTTTGACATATTCTCATTATAGATTGATAATATTATCCTGTCGACATAGAATAAACCCCTCTGCGAGGTTCCGGCATTTTTGCCTGCAAGGACATGCAAACGTGACAATCCCGTATTCCCCCTGCAAAAACCCTTCAGCGCCGTTCAGCGAATGCGAAGACACAACCGTGCACATCCTGCACGAGATCTTCGGCGATGTCGTTCCGGCGCTGGTAGCGGGCACGGATCCTTCTGTTGTCGATAAAAGTTCGAACATCATCGCTTCGATGCTTTTTGTCTACAACAGCGGTGTGCTGGTGGTGGGATCCATCATTGTGTCTTATGTGCTCATCGTCGGCATGGTCAATACCGCGGCCGATGGCGAGGCGCTGGGCAAGAATTGGTCTTCCATCTTTACGCCGTTGCGCACCGTCGCCGGGGCCGCTCTTCTGCTCCCCTCCGCAACCGGTTACAGTTATATCCAGCATTTCATCCTGATGGTGGCAATGTGGGGCGTCGGCCTGGCCAATTCCATTTTTAGCACCGGCATGGCTTCGACCACGCCGGACACGGTGATGGGCCCGGTTCAGGCGATGCTCGCCAACAACACCGCAAGCGACCAATACGGCATGCGCTCCTTTGCCACCGCCTACCTGCTCGTTGCCCATTGCAGAAAATCGGTCAGCGATACCGCCATTAAATATTGGTTCAGTCGCGATAAGCACGCAAAAATACAGCCGGTGCTCAAAGGACACACTGAAAACAAGCCTGTCGAACAGATCCAACTGATGCCGGGTATGACGCCCAGTGCCGTCAGCAACCGGCGCCTGATTTACACTTTCGAACTCTTCGATACCAACCCCGAGACAAACCTTGGCGGAGGAAAGCCCGTGTGTGGTTCGGTCTCCATTTATGGCTACCAGCCCGGTATGTTCAATGACGCAAAAGATGAGACGAACCTCACGAAAAATACCCTGGATCAACTTCAGAAGATGGTTTTCGACTCAAAAATCAACGCCATTAACTACATCATCAGGGAAATCGACGCCTGGGCAGAAACCATGCCCGCCAGGATTGACGATAAGGGTTGGGACAAAGTTGCCCCTGACAAGCTCAACACCATTGTGGCCCAGGCCAATGCGATGACGACAAACCGCATAAAGGGGCTGCTGGACACCCTGGGCGGCGGGAGCGGCTCCGGAACCCTGGTCACGGCCGTCAATAAAATCTACGAGGGCATGCTCGCCAAGGGCTGGAGCAACGCGGGCGGCTGGCATCAGCGCGTCAGCCAGGTGCGCGCATGGATCAATAACATCTTCAACAGCCCCGGCGCCGAAGCAACCATGCCCAACCTGAGGGTGCTGCCCAAGGAGGATATACGGGAAACCCTGGAAAACACCACAAAGCTCGTTCGCTCCATTGTCTCAAAGGCCAATGACAGGCACAACATGGCTCCCGACTCGGCCACGGCGCCTGAGAGCATCGAGAGCGTCCTGTCGTCGGTTGAGATTGACGAGGATTTCGATGCCACGACGTTTACAAACTCCATTGCCAGGGCGATCCACAAGAGCATCAACGCGTTGCAGCGCACGATTGTCGATGTGGCCACAGGCTCGGGCGAAGATAACGGCACGGCGAATTTTGGGTGCGGTTCGACGGGCAAGTTGGGCGGCTCACTCAACCGCATGAAGTGCATCGGCGAATACGCCGCAATATTCAAGGTTAGAGTTCAGGTAGGGTATGCCGCCATGGAAAAGGTCGCCTCCATGGGCTCCATCTTGATATCGGCCGTGCCGTGGGTGGGAGAGGGGGCTCAACACGCCATCTTCCGAGTGCTGAATTGGCTCGGCAAATCCATTATCGACCCGCTTGTCCAGAATATTGCGATCATCGCAATGTACTTCGGGGTGATCATTCCCTCCCTGCCCTACACCATTTTTATTATCGTCGTCGTGGGCTGGATCCTCGAAGTGACGCTGGCTATTGTCGCCACGCCGCTCTGGGCGGTCATGCTGATGACCCCGGAGCGCTATTTCATCGGCAGTCAGAAGCAGGGCGTGCTCATGATGCTGTCGCTTTTTGCGCGCCCTGCTTTAGCCATCATCGGCCTGTTTCTGGCCATCATCATCGCGGATCCCATCATTACGTTCACCGCCAAGGCGTTCTTCGACATGCGCGGCGCCGTGATGGGCGGCAACGATTCGCTCGTTGGCATCGTGGCCGAATTCACGACGTTCAGTTGGTGGCTGATAGTCTACGGCACGGTTCTGATGCCCATTCTCTACATGATCTTCGGCCTCTCGCAGACCATGCCAGACCGCGTACTCAAGTGGGTCGGCGCAGGCACCCCGGATCTGGGTGAAACGAATGCGGCGGGTGAACTCCGTGGCGGCGGGCGGCAGATTGCCGCAGCCGCCCAAAATACAGCGTTGGAAGACTTAAGTAGCAAAAAGAAGAAAAGGGGCAGCGACGATGACGACGATGACGACGGTGGCGGGGGTAGAGGCGGTAGAGGCCGTGGCAGGAGAGGCCGTGGCGGGGGTAACGGCGGCGACGATCCGGAACCGGTCAACTCAGGCGACCAGGGCATCGGCGCATAAAGGCGCGGCTGCGCCGGACACCAGTCACAGCACCATGCTGCATCAGGCTACGGAGTCATCCGGCTCTTTTACAACATCACATTGAAAGGGGTCGTCATCATGAGCTTCTCGGATATCAACGCAGGCAAGCTTCAGAATGCCAATGATGAGGGCTTTACCGATGGGCACCATTCCGGCTTAAGGAGAGGCCTTAATGTTGGTCGCCAGCAAGGTTACGAAGAAGGCCTTGATGTTGGCCGCCGGAAAGGTTACAAAAAAGGTTACGACAACGGCCATCGCGATGGCTGGGACGCTTGCTTGGAAAAGGCAAATTCAAATATTCGCGTTGGTAACAAATGCATTGCCTTCCTTGAAGACAAACTCTCTGTCGTTGTTCCTGCGCTCAAACATCTGGCCGAGTTGCTACCTCCCGAAGTCATGGACAAATTGACTCCCGAAGAGCGCCAGCAGCTTGAACATGCCCTCACCATCAAAGTCTACGAGGTCGAGCGGCCCCAGAGGGCAAGGAACAAACCGGGCAACTCGAACAACCAACGCACCAATCCCACGCCGACCGGCGGGGCGGGGCGTTTCATCGGCGCCGTCATCGGAGCAGCGCTCAGCGTTGGTCCGATTGCGGCCGTAAACATTCTCAGAGGCAAGCCTGATCGGATAGGTCCCAACATCAAGGCGACTTTCCGGTGGTTCAGAGGAAAATCCGCAAAGAAGGGTGAGAATGCATGAAAGGGCAGTTGCACCGCCCGCTCACCCCAGACTGAGCGCATTGTCCGCCTCGGCTTCCGCACCCCGCTCGAATCGCTCGATGCCCTTGTTTAGTCTCTCGGCGTGAGACTCCCTTTCGCCCTCGAACAACGGAACGCCCGAGGTGATTTGCTGCATCCTTTCGCAATTCTCACCGACCCGGCCACAGAACGCTTCAATTTGCTGCGCATTGCCCCTGGTTTCCAGGTTTTGCAGTTCTTCCTGGGCATAGCCATACTGACGCACCCAGCCATCGAGCGCTCTGTCCATCTCCTTTTTGTGACTCTGGAGTGATGATCCCGCTTCGAGGCTCTGTTGCAGCTTCTGCTTCGCTTCATCGTAGACGTTGGCCGCCCGGTCGAGCAGAGCGAGGCGAACTTCCCGGCCACTCGGCGCCCCGGGAAACGGTGGAGCGGGATGGGCGAGGGCATTGTCCCGGCGTTGCGGGTTTGGCTCCTGGGCGAACGCTCGCAGCCGGGGACTGGTGTCGTTGAACCCACCCGGCAGCGGCATGGCCTGGAGGCCGATTTCCCTGAGGTTGACGTCGATTTGCGGTGCGGGATGGTGGGGGTTGGCAGCCCGGGCGGCGTTCAGTACGTTGCGCTCGAGCCTCGCAATGTTGTTCAACGCGTCACCCACCCTCTGTTCGGGATACCCGTTCGCCTCGTAGAAGTATCTGGCCATCGCGTCTCGGTTTGCCTGCGTGGAAGGCATCTTCAGATTGTTGTCGAGAGTCAGGCCGGGTTTCAGGGGGTACGTTTTCGGATTCGTGCGCCGGTCCTCGTCGATGTACGGCGACATGTCGTCCGGCGACGCCAGAAACAAGTCCTTGAGCGTCGCATTCGGGTCCCTGTTCCTGACGTATTCGGCCAGCGTGTTGAAACCGGCAATCTCCGCAGCAACTTCGAACGAACACTCACGCTCGTTGTACGCTTTCAACGGTGCCGTGTAATCGTGCGGCGACGGACCGAGGGCAATTCTTCTGACACTGTCTCCAAGCGCCCTGTCTGACGCCAGCAGGGCGTCGTGCTGCGCCGCGTGTTCGATTTCGTGACCGAGCGTGAAACGTAGTGAGTTGGCCGCCTTCTTATTGCCGCCAGCAGCGTCGTTGAGATCCTTGATGGATACCCTCATCACCCCGGTGCAGGGGTTGTAGTCGCCCAACGCTCTCGATGGCTGAGGGAGCCGTTCGAGCCTGACCAGATGACCCTTGTCGACCTGCTCGAGGAAGGCTTCCTTTAGCGCGGGCGTGGTTTCGATCAATTCGCGCAACTGCCTGCCCGGATCGGTCTCATGGGTTCTGTTTGCCGCTTGAAAGTCGTCGAGTATGGCATCCAGCTTTTCTTGTGGGGTTGGCATGTCTGCTGTTCTCCTCAAGAAAGGACGCTGATGATCACCATCAATACACAGGTCTGCGTCGTATCCAGCGGTTTGCTCTTGCCGCGGAGAGAAACTCTTACCCCGATGGCATCGCGCGTGAAATACCAAATATCCTGGGTGCCATGGCGATTGCACCGCTGCCCCGCCGTGAAGCCCGCCGCTATCAGTGGCTCACTGAAGTCCGCCAGGGGCACGCAGACGGGACTCATGTCCGCGCCGGAATGGGTCTGATCGTTGAACACGAACATCAACTCGTCCGGCTTCTCGCCCGGCGTCTCAGGAGACATGGAGTCCAGGCCGTAGTACCACTCCTCGGTCAGTTTGCCGCTGATCTCAAAGTCGTTCTTGTTATCGGGATTGACCCAAACCTTCTCTCCCATGTACTTCTCAAGGGTTTCGGGCGAAATGTCCTGGCGGTTGCG
>JAITMK010000060.1 GCA_031277415.1 Azoarcus sp. | reverse complement strand
CGAGCCGATGCCGTTTGAATTAAACTGGTGCAATTTCCGGGTTAGTTTGCCGAGATGCGGGGTTGTTTGTTTTGATACGCATGACCGGGTACAAGCCTTCATCTGTCCAATAATCAATGCCCCCGTGGGAGCGGCATCCTGCCGCCCGTGGACTTTATTTTGTAAATACCCTCTGAAAGAACGCCGCGAAATGCTGTAAAGGATGGCGAGTTGGATGTAGGTTGGGTTGAGCTTCGCGAAACCCAACGCTTTTGTGGTCGGTTGGATGTTGGGATTCGCTTCGCTCATCCCAACCTACGCGGCTAAATTGTATGAATTGTAGTTCTACGATACGCTTCGCTCCTACTTCAACTGTAAGCGAGGCGTTATGTCCGCTCCTGCACATAGACGACATGATATGTCTGACGAAGTATGGGCAAAGCTTGAACCTCATCTCCCGGATCGTACAGGATGCCGCCCCACCGACGCCTTACTGTTTAGGGAAACCCTGCATTACCCTATTACCCACCGCCTGTCATCCTGTTTGATACCGCAGGATCCGTACAACGACTGGATTCTGCGACTTCGCTTCGCGTTGCGCTGCAATGACGGGAGGGTTTTGCAGAGAATCATCAGGAATAAACAGCAGCGCACGGGAGTACTATTTTTTGGAAGCAACTGACAGAAAGGCGTACAGATGAAACTTTTATTATCTTTGCTGTTTTTTCCATCCTTGGTTCTTGCTTCCAACGGTGCCATCTATGACGGTTATGAAGAGTATTACGCCACTTTTTCCGAGAGATTGTTTGTTGATGAAAAGGTTGAGCTAGACTTACACGTAATAGACCAGGACAATAACAATTACTATTCATGGAGGGGAACTCTAAAAGGTCGAGAGCGTTTCGCAGAAGTCAAAGTTAGTGATAATTACAATTTATCCTTTATAATAGATAGCCATAAGTTCAGGGCGAAACAAGTTAAAAAATTTCCAGGTGAAACTATTTCATACAACAGCTTAGGTTTTAGAACTGAGGCGTATTTTGCGTCCGATTGGGCCTGCCTGAAGGATACGCCACTTGTAAGATATAGGTCGATATTTTTAGTACACCTCCCTAAAGGACGCAAACCCCAGGCTTGGAAACTGCCAGGGCGGTTTGCTTCATGTACTGGAATTCGCCTGCAGAACGGCCAAATCAAGTTCGACAAGGTGGAATACCGTCATCAAAAAGATAAAGACTACCCAATTGGAGTTTCATTCCATGAATACACCATCCAGGGAGGGAGATTTATACGGACAAAAAGCCCTAGCCGCTCTGCTACATTTGTAGAACCACACAATGTCTATAAGTTTACTTTGGACAAATGATGTTTAAGGATTCTCTGCAAAACCCCACCCCAATTTCCGGGTGTAGGGGCGAATAATTATTCGCCCATCGACAATGCTGCGGTAAGGACGTAGGTTGGGACGAGCGGAGCGAATCCCAACATCCAACCTGCGGCAAGGGTGAATAGTTATTCGCCCCTACGGGATCGTGCGTGTCCAACGTTTCCCCGTCATTCTGCGCGCAGCGTAGTCGCAGAATGACAAGCGGTGGATGTAGAGTAATGCAGATATTCCTTAAGGATTCTCTGCAAAAGCTCAATCTGGGAAAACGAAAGGGAAAGTCCAAATTTCTATGCGTCTGTTTTGTTTCCGTTTATCAAGAAACATTCTGTTTCTTCTTATTTAAAAACAGCCCTACGACAGCGCCAATCAAAACAAGAAAAGCGGCAAGATAAGATTGGATAAAATATGTTGCTCCCTGTTCAATATACAAGGCTCTTCCAACATCACTAAAATGCAGATCAATAAGATCTATGGCAAACAAAGCCAAGGGGAAAACAGCCACGATCATTCCATACCATCTCAGAAAATAAGAGGCAGCAAAACAAACTAACGCTGCACTAACCCCTATTATCCATACAGAACACAACGTTGGCACTTTATCACTGACCTCAGCAAAAGCTATTGCTGGTGCAAGACATATTGCCATTGTAAATGCGTATTTTTTCAATAACGCACTTGAAGATGGATGTAACATTCTGGTCGTCCTTCAAGCAATTTATCAAGCTGTTGAATAAACAATGTTGAGATTTGCTTCGCTCATCGCCAACCTACGGGGTAGCTAATATGTAAAGTCGTAAACACTTCAAACGAGCAGCATCGTAATGCTTCCCAAATTCATCGATCACCCCCTTCAAATGAAGGCGCGAGCACGATTCGGGTGTCTTTTTCGATGAATCCCAGGAAAAACACCATTGCCGCTTCCGACACGGCGATACAGCCTGCCGTGGGATTGCCGGAGGCGACATGCAGGAAAATGGCGGAACCCTTTCCGGGCACGATGGGCGTGGTGTTGTAATTGATTGCCGCTACATATTTGTATTGTTTTCCATAATCCACAAGCCGTTCTGCAGATGACCAGTCGGCATCCGGGGCGTCTGCGCGCGCCCATTGGTTGTAGAACTTCGAGGCTGGATCATCCACCCAGACGTCGGATGGAGCAATCTTTGTGTAAGGCAGCAGCGCGCCGGGATTGTCCGCGTTACCGAAAGTACGGCCGAATGTGAATACCCCCGTGGGGGTTGCGCCGTCACCTTCGCGTTTGTCTTTTTTGAAGCCGCTTTTTCCAAGCCAGCCGTCCGTGCTGAACCGCAGGCTCCAAACGCCATCGGCCTTGGCGTAAGCGCGCAACAGCGCCCGGTTTTTCTTGCCGCCCGTGCCGTCGGCTTCGGTCACGACGATCATCCGTGTTGCGCCGCCCGCGTGTTTCTCCAGGGTTTGTCGCATGGAATCGCTGACCGGAACAGGGTTGCGCACCGGGAAATCGAAAAAAGTCGTTGGATAGGGCTCATCCTTCAGGCGGTAATGCCACCACTCCTCCCCCAGCCGCCTGAATCCACGCGCCTCCATCGCTTCGCGTAAAACGGCGCGATTCGCGGCCTGCGCCGGGGTGATGCCCGATGCGCCGTGATGCGAGATTTTTCCGAAAAGATCGAACGGAGAACCCATATCGAGTTCGTTTTTCGAATCGACCAGGGTCAAGTCCAGCACGCTGCCACGCGAATGCCCGGATCGTCCGGCGATGTACCCTTCCTTGAACAGCATTGCCTTGTCCACGTCGGGATAGAACTGCGCTTTCATCCGTACATCATTTACATCTTTCGCCCATCGGACGAAATGCCGCACGGCCCGTTCCGGCCGATAAGCATCGAAAATCTTCAATCCGTAGCCTTTTTTCCGCAAATCGCGGCCGACCGCCTTGAGCGCCACGGCCGCCTCCACGCTCGAAATGGCCTGTGGCGCTTCGTATCCGTCGACCTGCGTTCCCATGAAGTTATTGGTGCCGAAATAACGGATGTCGAGCACCGCTTCCGGTATCACGTCCTGCACGAATACGAAACCCTTCGGCGGATAGACCGTTTCATCCGCCCGGGCAAATCCCGCGCAAAGGCACAGGAGCAAAAGAAGTGCAGCAATACGTGAATTTCCGGGATTCATTTTGAACATCTGCAAACCCCTCCTGTCATTCTGCGCGCAGCGAAGCGAAGTCGCAGAATCCAGACGTTGCGTGGATCCTGCAACTTCGCGCAGGATGACAGACTGTAAAGGCAGGGTAATGCAGAAATTCCATTTATATACCTTATTTCGTTTTGGGCAAAAAGTAATTGGCGGAAACGCCGGAGACGATGACCAACGCTACGCCCAGGCATTCCATCCAGCCCAGGTGCTCGCTCCACAAAATGATACCGAACAGCACGGCAAAGATGACTGCCGTATAAGTCAGGCTTGCGGTCAGCAACACTTTGCCCCGCGAATAGGCGCGGGTCATTGCCAATTGCCCCAGTGTAGCGAAGATTCCCGTTCCGGCAAGCATTAAAAATCCCTGGAGGGTAATCGGATTCAAGCGCGAGAACGCGATCCAGGCCAGGCTCAACAGCGTGGAAATGCCCGAAAAGTAAAAAACCGTGCGCGACACCGGTTCCCCGAGCCGTCCCAGGGCACTCACATCGAAATACACCATTGCCGTCAGAACGGCGGAAGTCAGTGCCACCGATACGCCGAACAGGCTTTGTCCTTCAAACGAGGGTTGCATCAAAAAAACGACTCCCAGAAATCCCAGCCCCAGGGCAAGCATGATTCCCCGGTTGAATTTGAGTCCGCGAAAAAATGCCAGCATCAGCACCAGAAAAACGGGAGACGTGTAATTCAGCGTCACTGCCGTTGCCAGCGGCAACAGAGAAATGGCGTAGAAAAAAACCGAAAGCGAGCAGAACCCCGTTACAGCCCGTTTCACCTGCCAGAGCCAGTGCGGAGTTGCCAGACGCACATTGCGCCAACGCACCAGCGCCAGCATGATGGAAAACATGACCACGGAGCGATAAAACACGATCTCCGCCAGCGAATATCCTTCCACCGCCGAGAGTTTGACGCACACTCCCATGCCCGAGAAAAGGAAACCGGCAACAACCATCCACAGGGATTGCATGAGGAGAATTCGTCCGCTCTTCAAATTGGGGCTACAGATTATACTTGTCACGCGACATCCATACTTCGTCTTCATGAATGCTGCGAATTGGACCTCAGCGTGCGTCCGGGCGATTCACGCTGATCGAGCATTTAAAAAGACTCATGCAGATCGATATCGAGCATGCCTGCTGCCTGCTCAATTGAAATCAGCCCTGCGGAATCGATGGTTCTCTGGCGTAGACTGTGGCATATTCCCGTAAACACTCACGAAAATGATATGCGATCATTGTGTTTCAAAGCGGGACGAATATGTCTCCACTACAATTAGTCCCTATGCCGTTCCGCATTTCAATACACACCTTCCTGGTTTTCCTTTTCGATCTCCTGGCCGTTGCCATCGCTTGGCTAGGCGGGTTGTTGATCCGCTTCAATTTTGTCTGGCCCTCCAGTAGCGGCTATTCCACACTCCTGATTCTTGCAACATTGCTGCCCATTCACGCCCTGGCTTGCTATTGGGCAGGGCTGTACCGTGGCATATGGCGGTTTGCCAGCGTTCCCGACCTCAAGCGCGTGCTACGCGCGATCGCCATTTCGGCTGTCGGGCTGCTGCTGATAAAGGCGGTTTTCGACATTCCCGGATCTGCTTTACCTCGCTCGATGCTCGTGCTCTATCCGTTGCTGCTCGCTACGGTCATGTGTGGTGGCCGGCTGGCTTGGCGAATGTGGAAAGAGCATTGGATGTACCGCAATTTCTCCGCGTCGGGCAAACCGGTCATCATTGTCGGCGCGGGCAGCAGCGGCAAGATGTTGATTCATGCGCTCGAACGCCGTGGCGACTGGCGGGTCGTCGCACTGCTCGATGACGACAAAACCAAATGGGGACGAGAACTTTACGGTATCGCCGTCAAGGGTGATGCCAGCGTTTTGCCTCGATTGCTGAAAGAACACGATGCGGCGCACGTCATCCTCGCCATGCCTTCGGCTCCGCCTGCGGTCATCCAGCGCGTCGCCAATATCGCTGTGAGCGCAAACGCCAAGGTGTTCGTCATGCCGGGCATCGAAGAGTTGATGTGTGGCCGGGTGGAAATCGACGCCATGCGCCCGATCGAAATAGAAGATCTGCTCGGACGCAAACCGATAAGCATCGATGCGGCACATGTGCATCAGGCTTTCGCCCGCCGCACGATTCTCATCACCGGTGCGGGCGGTTCCATCGGCAGCGAGTTGTGTCGGCAACTTGCCAATTTCGAACCGAAAAAGTTGATCCTGCTGGAAATAAACGAATTTGCGCTTTATTCGATCATGGAATGGTTCGCTTCCCAGCGGCCCGAGATAACGGTTATCCCGCTGATCGGCGATATCCGGGACGAGGCGCGCCTCGAAGAGATTTTCTCAGTCTGGAAGCCTCAGGCCGTTTTCCATGCCGCTGCATACAAGCACGTCCCCTTGATGGAAGTCGGCAATGCCTGGCAGGCGGTATCCAACAATGTTTTCGGCACGCTTTGCCTTGTCCGTTGCGCTCGCCGACACAAAGTGGGGCGCTTCGTGCTGATCTCCACCGACAAGGCGGTCAACCCGACCAGCATCATGGGCGCAACCAAACGTCTGGCCGAAATGCTTTGCCAGGCGTTTGCCGTTTTGAACAACACCTGTTTTGGAATTGTGCGTTTTGGTAATGTGCTCGGCAGTTCCGGCAGCGTGGTTCCCAAGTTTCAGGCTCAGATTGCCCTGGGTGGACCTGTAACCGTGACACACCCGGAAATCGCCCGCTTCTTCATGTCCATTTCCGAAGCGGCGCAATTGGTGCTCCAGGCCGCCGCCCAGGATGCGAACGGGGAAATTTTCGTCCTCGACATGGGGCAGCCGGTAAAAATAGTCGAACTGGCGCGCAACATGATTCGCCTGTCCGGATACACCGAAGAACAGATCGGCATCGAATTTACCGGTCTGCGGCCGGGAGAAAAGCTTTACGAAGAGTTGCTGGCCGACGCCGAACAGACGCTTCCCACACCTCACCCGAAACTACGGATTGCGCGTTCGCGTCAGGTCAGTGAAGACTTTCTCGGCAACTTGCAAAACTGGCTAGAACGTTCCACCCCGCTCGACGATGAAACCGTGCGGCACGATATTTGCCAATGGGTCAGCGAATATACGCCGTCGCCGCTTCAAACCGACGAGCTTCCGTTCGAGGGCAGGCGCGAAGGAAGAACTACGCGAAGTCATTGATGAGCAAAGCAGCCTCAAGCGCGAACTGATCTGTCGGGTCTTCTACGTTCATGGCAGCGAACTCCTGCCAATCGCCTTCAGCGCCGACATCGTTCTGTTCTCTCCCGGAAAAACCTCGAAACGCCACTCTCACGGGCAGATACAGCCATGTATACCGCCAGGCGCATGGGCAAGGATTGCGTTTGTACGCAAGCGTGAAATCGGGAAGGGTCGCTGTCACTCGCATTCACTACAATGTGATTGTCTCCACTCCGGGCGATCCTTGATGTCCGAAAAATTTCCTCTCCAACTCTTGCTTGATCTTGCCAATACCCGCATGGATGAAGTGACCCGTGAGCTTGGAGAACTGATTGCCTCCGAGCGCAGCAGCCAGCAAAAACTGGAACTGCTCCAGGGGTACCGCAACGAGTATGGCGAGCGTTTCATGGAAGCAGCGCGCAGCGGCATCGGTGCCGAAGCGATGCGCAATTTCACCAATTTCCTTGCCCGCATCGACGAAGCCATCGAAATCCAACAGCATATCGTGGAGCAATCGCGGCAGGATACCTCGCAGGGGCAGCAGCAATGGGTCAAGCAGCGCAGCAAGGTACGCGCCTTCGACACCCTTTCGCAACGTTTCCGGAACGAAGTCGCCCACAAGGAATTACGCCAGGAACAGCGCACCAGCGACGAACACGCCAGCCGAAAATTCCAGGAACAAAAAAACGACCTTCCCTGAGTAGGGGCGACCTGCGGTCGCCCGATATGCTTAGAGCGTTTTAGATTTGAGTGTTTAGAGCGGTTTTTGTTTAGTCGTGCACAACATGAACTTATTTGCCCGGATTTTCTGGATCCCCGCCTGCGCGGGGATGACGCGTTTCTGGTTGTTTTCCCCGTCATTCCCGCAAAAAC
>JAITMK010000043.1 GCA_031277415.1 Azoarcus sp. | reverse complement strand
TTTCGGGCGCTTTGTAATAACAGGGGGACTCTGGGCATGCAGTATCAATTCTTGCTTTCGAATCTGGCGAAGAGTCATTGTTTCCGTTACCAAGGCAATGCCATTTTAGGTAAGGCGATTTTTACTGTAGTACAGAAATACAGGCAAGAGTGTTTGCATGCTCATGATAAATATTTGACGGAAATTTTGTCTGCAGATTTTAGAAAAATCGACGCTTGGGTAGAACGAGTTACGGGAGCGAATAACACATGGTCTGAGGATATTGGTGGTATGAAGTATGAGGCCTGGAGATACGCTCGTTTTGGGGTGTCTGGTAATAACTACCCCGTTAAGTACGTTTTTAACCTGGAGGAATTATTACAAGTCGATGACGTGAACCGAGTATTCGTTTATATTGAGGATGTTAAACCTGCCTTTGAAAGTCTGGAACATTCTGTCAAGGGCGATTACGAGGGCTATATTGAGGCGCAACTTGATCTTTCCGGAATCAATGCATTGGTGCGTGAAGGGCTTGTTAAGCGGATGCTTCTATCAGACGGAATATCCGTTGTTGCAAAGAAAAATAATCCAAATAAAGAGGGGCGTTTTTTAAACGAACAAAAGAATATCCGAATTTTGAAAGATCGCTTGGGGTTGTATACCGTTGAGGATATATTTACACTTGCCAAGGCAAAAGGCAAACAGATTGAAATCAGTTTGATTTCGCCGGTAGCAGTGATTCGTTTTGCCAACAATAAAGGTTTTTGCTCAATCTCTTACGATCAGCAATATCCAACACTTGAGGAAGTACTTGTCGAGTGTACATGCCAGAAAGAACGGTTGAGGCATTTAAATAATTGTAAAGAAATTCTCGAATTGTTGTACACAAAAGGAGTCGTTTGGGGAGATATGGCCCCGCGTAATATTTTGGTTTGTGAAAAAGAAAAAAGCACCAGGTATTTTATTTTAGATTTTGAAAAAACATCCTTTACTGATGGTTTGGTGCCTTATGAAACGAGGTTGACGCATGCGCGCGGTCCAATGTACGTAGAGGAGTTTGGGGCAATTTTCACTTTTGAGGAGATTCGACTTTGTTTTGGTGAATATTTTGCCCCTGAAACGTGGAATATAACATCACGTGACAAATTGGATTCCGGGCAAAACAAGCGTGAAGTGCTGTCTATTTTACGAGAGCGAGGTATCGTAAATCCAACGGTCGGAGATTATAATAAACTGGAACTTGATATTCTTGCGGTCAGATTCCCATTTATAGATAGCCAAGGATGCTTACAGCGGCCACTTTATAGTTCTTTTAAGGTGGATCATTATCTTGGTAATGAGTACGATCTTCGCTTGACAGAGATTTTTATTTCCTGTGCTAAAATAAAGATGCTTGATGTTGTGCTTTCTTGGGCTGAAAGTGTCTTGGAAAACCATGAAAACATTTTACTTCTTGGTAAAATACTTTGGGATAAAAGTGTTTTTGAAGAGCGAAAAAAAGGCTCAGAAAAATTGATAAGGGAATCAATAGATAAGCTGTATCAAATTAAAGATTTTTCCAATGAATTCTATCATGAAATAAAGAACATTCAAGTAATAAATAAGTTTTATCAGAATAGAACGGCGAAATACGATTCGCACGACCATGTTGGAGAATTAAATTCGCGGGTGCTTGATAATATGCTGGTTGATGTCGTCCATAGTTTGCCGGAAGCATTCTGGGAAGAATGTGAGATTTTCTTGGCTGGCAGCTATGGACGTCGACAGGTGACTGTAAATTCAGACCTCGATATTGCCATTATTTGCGATTCTGAAGAGGTTTACAAAAAATCACGCGACACTTTTTTGGAAGTGTGGCGAAGCAAGTGGAACATGCCAGTCGAAATTTTCCCTTATTTCAATATTGCGCATTTAGATGAGGCTATTAATCAGGATCCAGAACTGTTTTTTGAATTAAAGACTGGGAGGTTTTGGGCTGGAAAATCAAAGAAAATACATGAATATGATGCAAAGATTCAAGGTGTTTTACTGAACGATGATGTTAGAAATTTGGCGTTAAATGCACTGTCAAATTTTTCTCATGAACACGGGTCTCGCGCAATCTCCGCCATTTATGGCGGAGACAAGCGAGACAAAGCAACACCGGGAGCCGAAGGCTTCCCAAAACCGTATCGAGGAATCCCCGGCCTTCAGGACGGGGTGACTCAAAAGATGCCCTCTCTTTTGAAACAGTTATCTTATACAAAATCCCTTGCAGTTGAGAGTTTTTCTGAAGTTGAGAGCCAAGAAATTTCCGTGTTGATTACGGAAAAAAATGAAATAGAGTTTCAAAATAATGGTTTTTTTTCGTTCGCAGAGTCTTATTTATTTTAGGAAACGCTGCATTACCCGAAACCGCTCCCGTAGGGGCGAATAATTATTCGCCCCTACAAAATGCGTCATTCCAATTGCCGGGTGTAGGGGCGACCTGTGGTCGCCCGATATGTGGAGCGGTTTCGGGTAATGCAGAGGTTTCCGAAGGGTCGGGGTGACCATTTCTCTCCGTAGCCTTTGGGGTGCAGAGACAACCCAATTATTTTCCGTGGCGCAAACATAAAAACAATAAAAAAGTCACAGGCAAACATATGAAAAATGTCACGATTATTTGAATGAGGATTGTTTTTTCCAGGAAATATTTTCAGTTTTTAGAGGATGTTTCGTATTAAATACAATGACTTATAGTTTTGTGGTTGCGATAAAAATTGATTTTTTGAGCCGAAAATCTCTACTGCCTTGCAGCAGAGTTTTTCCATGTTTTATTTCAGCAAATTGATGCCTGTTTTCCTGCCTTATCCATGTAATGCGGTAAAAAAAGAGGGTTAGCATCGCCGCCATGATGACTGGGGAGTGGTTTCGGTTCTAGTGGATACATTCTGGATTCCCGCCTTCGCGGGAATGACAGGGAAAACGACCAGAAATGCGTCATCCCTGCGGAGGTGGGAATACAGAAAAATCCGGGTAGTTGGTTCATGCTGTATCGGATTAGAGTGGTTTCGGTTTAAGTGGATCCGGAAAATCCGGACAAAAACCGGTTCATGTTGTGCAAAAACCGCTCCTAATAGTAGCTCACGAAAGCTGGCATAAAAAATGCTTCGTGAGGAACGGGCACGGAGGAGACAATGAAAAATCTGCTCGAAACAAATTTGCAGGTTCATCAGACGGCGCTGAATCTTCAGGCGTACCGGCAGGAGTTGCTGGCGTCGAATATCGCCAATTCCGATACGCCGAATTACAAGGCGCGTGATCTTTTGTTTCGTGACGCGCTGGACGCAGCGCTTGGGCGGGGGCCTGTGTGGCAATCGTTGCCGCTGATGAAAACACATGCCCTGCATTTGGGCGGCAAGGCGGAGTTTTCACCGGAAACTTTTGCCCGTTACCGCACGGAATGGCAGTCGGCGGTAGACGGCAATACCGTGGATATGGACATGGAACGCGCCGCGTTTGCCGAAAACACGGTGCATTACGAAGCCAGCGTTACTTTTATCAACGGCCTGCTGCGCACGATGCAGACGGCCATCAGCGGCCAGTAACGGTTTGAAGGCGCGCATGGCACGCGCTGTTCATTGCCGTTCGGGGCAACATTTTGGGGGCGGCAATGGACGGCAATATGTTGAACGTATTCAATATCTCCGGATCGGCGCTCACGGCGCAGTCGATGCGCCTGAATACGACGGCGTCCAATCTCGCCAACGCCGATAGCGTTACTTCGGAGAACGGCGAACCTTACCGGGCCAAACAGGTGGTTTTTGCCGCCCGGCAATTGCCGGGTGCCGGTTCGGCGTCAGTGGGTGTGGTGGTGACGCAGGTCGTCAAAAGCGCCGCGCCGATGCGGCTTGTCTATGAGCCGAACAGCCCTGCCGCCAACGCCGAGGGCTATGTCGAGATGCCCAATGTCAACGTGGTCGAGGAGATGGTCAACATGATCTCCGCCTCGCGTTCGTACCAGAACAACGCCGAGGTAATGAACACGGCACGATCCTTGCTTCAGCGTACCTTGCAGATAGGTCAATAAATGATCTGACCGGCAAATCAGCCGGTTTAAGCAGGAGTACAAAGATGAGTGTCAATACCGATAGCACGGTTTCCAGCGTCCTGTCCGGGCTGGCCCGCAAGGAGCCCGCTCAGAAAACGATGATGCAGGATGAGCAGAACCGTTTCCTTACGCTGCTGACGACGCAGTTGCGCAACCAGGATCCGATGAGTCCGCTGCAAAACGCGGAACTGACGATGCAGTTGGCGCAGATGAGCACGGTCGATGGCATCGAGCGCCTCAACAAGATGATGCAGTCGCTGATGGAGTCCAGGGAACTTACGGACAGCACGGCGCTGATCGGGCGCGGCGTGCTCGTCGATGGCAAGGGACTCGGGTTGACCGAAGCGGGGGCGATCGGCGGTTTCGATCTGAATTTGCCCGCCGACACGGTGACGGTCACGATCCATGACTCCAGCGGTCAGGTGGTGAAGAAGCTCGAATTCAACAAGGTGGATGCGGGCAGCCATAACTATGTGTGGGACGGCCTGGCCGAAGACGGCAGCGAGGCTGCGCAGGGCATGTACACCGTGAGCGTATCCGCATCCTTGGATGGTGTGCCGGTTGGCATCAAGCCCTTGGAGTTCGGCCCGGTGACGGCCGTGGTGCGAGGTGCGCAGGGCGCCGATTTACAGGTTGGCGGGTTGGGCATCTTCAAGCTAGACGACATCAGACAGATTCTTTGAGACAGGAGAAACATCATGGGATTCACACAAGGCTTGAGCGGACTGAATACGTCTTCACGCGCACTCGATGTCATCTCCAACAACATCGCCAATACCAGTACCGTAGGTTTCAAAGCTTCGCATGCCGTTTTTGCCGATGTGTATGCCGGGGCGCTCACCGGCGTGAGCTCGGCCATTCAGATCGGCTACGGCAGCAAGATCACGGCGGTTTATCAGAGCTTCATCGACGGGATGCCCACGACAACCAACAACCCGCTGGATCTGGCTATCAACGGCAACGGGTTTTTCCGTATCGAGCGTTTCGACGGAACGATTGCCTACACCCGTAACGGGCAGTTCGACATCAACAAGGACGGTTTCATCATTACGCCGAATGGCGAAAAGGTGACGGGCGTCAGGGCGGACGATAATGGAAACATTCCAATGTCCGGGGGCATCGTCGAGCCGCTTTTCGTGGATCTGAAAGACTCCGACCCCAAAGCGACGACGGCGGTGGATATTCGCTCCGGCAATCTCGATGCGGATTCGGAGATTATTACCCTGACGTTCGATCCCAGCGACCTCGATACCTACACCTTCATGCACACGATCCCCGTGTATGACAGCCTCGGCGGGGAGCACTCGATGGCGATCTATTTCGTGAAAACAGCGCCGGGGGTATGGGATACCTACGCGATGCTGGATAACGATACGTCGACGCTGTCCAACCCGGGGCCGCCTCCCGTTGCAGACGCGACGTTGAATTTCGACGCATTCGGTAAGCCTGTCACTACGCCGGTGCAGATTCCCTACAACGTTGCGCTGACCAGCAGCGCGGCGGCGATGAATATCACCATCGACTTGACCAATCTCAACCAGTTCGGCTCGAAGTCCGCCATCAACGACCACGGGCAGGACGGTTACACGACCGGACGAATCGCTGGGGTCGTGGTGACGCAGGACGGCATCATCCAGGGGCGCTACACCAACGGACAAGCCAAGGATCTGGGGCAGGTGGTGCTGGCAACTTTCCGCAGCAATCAGGGTCTGGCTCGTGTGGGGGACAACCTGTGGGTCGAATCGCCCGAATCCGGCCCGCCGATTGTAGGTCGGCCACGTTCGGGGCTGAACGGGTTGATCAATGGCGGGCAGGTCGAGGAATCGAACGTCGATCTGACGCAGGAACTGGTGAACATGATTATCCAGCAGCGTAACTACCAGGCCAATGCGCAGACGATCCGCACCCAGGATCAAATCCTGCAAACGCTGGTGAATCTGCGCTGAGGGGTGATTTGAGGCAGTAAAGAGTGGTTTTGGTTTTAGTGGAACCTTTCTGGATTCCCGCTTTCGCGGGGATCCAGAAAAACCAGAGCAGGTTTAAGGAAGTTCTGTACCTTGCATCCACCGCTTGTCATCCTGCGCGAAGTCGCAGGATCCACGCAGCGTCTGGATTCTGCGACTTCGCTTCGCTGCGCGCAGAATGACAGAAGGGGTTTCTTAAACCAAAACCACTCAGAAACAAAGACAGCACGTTTCCAGGAGGCCACAACATCATGAACCGCGTGATCTACACGGCGATGACCGGCGCGAAGAGCACCCTCGGACAACAGGCGGCGGTTGCTCACAACCTCGCCAATGCCGATTCCACCGGTTTTCGCACCGAAATGCACAAGATGCGCGCGGTGGAAGTGCAGACCCAGGCCATGCGCTCGCGCTCCTTCGTGGTCGACGCGAGCATCAGCACGGATTTCACGCCGGGGCCGCTGAAGTTTACCGGCAATCCGTTCGATGTGGCCGTGAAGGGCAAGGGCTGGCTGGCCGTTCAGACGGCAAGCGGCGAGGCTTATACCCGCGACGGTTCATTGGAGGTTTCTCCCAATGGCCTGTTGCAAACCCATGCCGGTTTGCCGGTACTGAGCGACGCCGGCCCGATCACGATTCCGCCCGAGAGCGTGATCGTCATCGGCGTGGACGGAACCATCTCCGCGATTCAGGACGGCATTACCAACGAAGTCGCCCGCCTGAAGCTGGTGAATCCGCCCGAGACCGAACTGGTGCGCGGCGAAGACGGCTTCTTTCGCCTGCAAAGCGGGCAACCGGCCCCGGCAGATGAGGCCGTCATGGTTGACGGCGGCTATCTGGAAAGCAGCAATGTCAATGTTGCCGATCAGATGGTGCAAATGATTTCGCTTGCGCGTCAGTTCGAGATGCAGATGCGCATGATTTCCAACGCGCAGGAAAACGACCGTTCCGCGACGCAGGTGATTGCGCCGCGCTGAACATGAGCGTCAGGCGTTAGTGCGACTGACTTGAGAGGCGGTAACAGTATCTACGATGGCGTAACCATCCCAAGGTAACAGAATGCTTGTTAAATGGAAAAACAATCTGTAGCGCGAACCTCAGCGCAAGCGGCTATGCGATTGCGGGGTGATGGAAAACACGAATGCGGGGCATGATCTTGTCTTTTAGATTCCGTGTAGCCATGCGCATATCGAATTCAGTTTGCAAATTCATCCAGAAACGCGGGTCCATGTCGAAGAACAGCCCTAAGCGAAGCGCGGTGTCAGCAGTAATGGGTCGGATACCATGCACAAGTTCACTGATTCGGCTCGGCGAAACGTCGATGTCGGCCGCAAGCTGACGAGCCGTGATGCCCATCGGCTTCATGAAGTCCTGGAGCAGAATTTCGCCAGGGTGAATTTCATCGAGTAGCTTAGTCATATTTAAACCCTCAGTGGTAGTCCACGATTTCGACTTGGTGTGCGCCGTCTTCTCTCCAACAAAAACATAACCGCCACTGATCATTGATGCGGATGCTGTGTTGACCATCGCGGTTCCCCTTCAGAGCTTCGAGTTGATTGCCAGGGGGAATTCTCAAATTTGACAACTCTGTGGCTGCATGCAGTTGCAGCAACTTACGCCGTGCTACCCGCTCAATGTTCTTGAACCGGGGCACCGCTTGGGCACGAAAAAGAGATTCGGTATCGAGACAGGTAAAAGAGTGAATCATGAACTACAGTATTCCGTAATACGGAACCTGTCAATTGGAATTTTGCCTGAACTAGACGAATTTCAGCGGATTAAGGTGAACCGATCCTTGATGCGCAATTTCGCCGTGGCCGTGCTGTGATGAAAAATATTTACATTTCTGCGTATGAATGTTCCCCCATGCCGAAACCGGCCAGCCTTGTCAGTTGAGGCAGGCAGTTTTTGCCGACCGGCAAGAAGTCGGGGAGGCGGTGACGGCGGGCGTGCGCAGCGGCGCGGATGTGATGAATACGGCACGAACCTTGCTACGGCATAGCTTGAAGTGGATGAATCTTTCCGAACATCAAGCGTCAACAAAAGCACACAGGACACCCCATCATGATCCGCTCGCTCTGGACAGCCCGCACCGGATTGGACGCCCAGCAAACGTCGCTGGATGTGATTGCCAACAATCTGGCCAACGTATCGACGAATGGCTTCAAGCGCCAGCGGGCGATTTTCGAGGATTTGCTCTATCAGGTCATCCGCCAGCCCGGCGCGCAGTCGACTCAGCAGACGCAGATTTCCAGCGGCCTGCAGATCGGCGTGGGCGTGAGAGCGGTGGCGACCGAGCGCATTTTTACGCAGGGCGCTCCGCAGCAGACCGGAAACGATCTCGATCTGATGATTCAGGGCGACGGTTTTTTCATGATAACGATGCCGGACGGCACGACTGCCTACACGCGCGACGGCGCGTTCGAGCGCGACAACCAGGGCAACATGGTGACGGCGAGCGGCTATCTGCTTGCCGACAATATCAACATCCCCGCCGACGCGGTGTCGATCACCGTCGGCAAGGATGGCGTCGTGAACGTCCTGCAGGCCAGCAGCGTGACTCCGGTGCAGATCGGAAGCATCCAGCTTGCCATGTTCATCAATCCGGGCGGCTTGCAGGCTGTTTCAGAGAACCTTTTCCGGGAAACCGCTTCTTCGGGTGTGGCGACGCCGACACAGCCGGGCATGAGCGCGGCCGGGGTGCTCAATCAGCGTTACGTCGAGGCTTCCAATATCAATGTGGCCGAAGAGCTGGTGAGCATGATCGTCACGCAGCGCGCCTACGAAATGAATTCGCGCGTCATCAGCACTTCCGATCAGATGCTTGCCCGTCTGACGCAGCTTTGAGGGAAACAGATCATGGACATCATTGCGCGCGCCGCTTCCATTCTCGTCGTCACTTTCGTAGCGATGATGTTTGCCACGCTCCTTACGTCCTGCGCCCAGGTGCAACCGACGCCGCCAACGGCCGTGCATCAGCCGATGAGCGCACGCCCCACTGTTGCGCCTGCGCGTGTTGCCAATGGCGCGATCTGGCAACCGGGGCATGGGCGCTCATTGCTGGAAGACCGTCGCGCCCGCTATGTCGGCGACATCATTACTGTGAATCTCGTTGAGCGGACTTCTGCGCAAAAGAACGCCAATGCCAGCACGAATCGCAACTCCAGCCTGTCCGGGGGGATTTCGGCCATCAGTGGCAACCTGCCGCTCTCCGGGCTGTCCGGGCTGTCGGCGGAAGCGGGGACGGCTTCCGCGTTCGAGGGCAAGGGCGCGTCGGCGGCCAACAATGCGTTCAACGGAACGATCACCGTGACCGTGATCGACGTGCTTGGCAACGGGAATCTGCTGGTGTCGGGCGAAAAGATGCTGACGATCAACCAGGGCAACGAGTTCATCCGTTTTTCGGGAGTCGTCAATGCGGACAATATTTCTGCTTCCAATACCGTGCAATCGACGCAGGTAGCCGATGCGCGAATTGAATATCGTGGCAGTGGTTTTGTTGAAGAGGCCAACAATATGGGATGGCTGCAACGCTTCTTCAACTTCATCAATCCATTCTGAAGACATCGTGTTTAAGGAACCCCTGCAAACCCCCTCCTGTCATTGCAGCGCGCAGCGAAGCGAAGTTGCAGAATCCAGACGCCGCATGGATCCTGCGGTATCAAGCAGGATGACAAATGGTTGATATAGGGTAATGCAGATGTTCCTTAAACGGGTTATCAGGGAGAGAATCATGGTTGCACCAAAGTTTCCTGTCCATACGACGTATCTGCCGGGGCATTTTCCGGCGCGTGCGCTTTGGCGGGTGATGATTCTGGTCATCGCCATGCTGTTTTCTCCAAGCGTGAACGCCGAGCGCATCAAGGACATCGCCACCATCGGCGGCGTGCGCGACAACCAGTTGGCCGGTTACGGACTCGTGACCGGGCTGGACGGTTCGGGCGATCAGACCACACAAACCCCTTTTACGGTGCAGAGCATCGTCAACATGCTCGGTAATCTGGGCGTCACGCTGCCGCCAGGTAGCAATCTTCAACTCAAGAACGTGGCCGCAGTGATGGTAACGGCGGAACTGCCCGCCTATGCGCGTCCCGGCCAGCGGATCGATGTCACGGTTTCTTCGATAGGCAACGCAAAGAGCCTGAAAGGCGGCACGCTGGTCATGACACCGCTCAAAGGTATCGATGGGCAGGTCTACGCCATTGCGCAGGGCAATCTGGCGGTCAGCGGGGCGGGCGCACAGGCGGGTGGCGCGCAACAGACGATCAATCACCTGCTGGCCGGGCGTATTCCCGGCGGTGCGACGGTAGAGCGAGCCGTTCCGGCCAGGGTCGGCGAGGAAGCCACCGTGACTGTTGAACTGAAAGAAACCGATTTCGATACCGCGCGGCGGGTGGCCGATGCCATCAACAAGGTTGCGCCGCAGTCGGCGCAGGCGCTCGATGGACGCAGCATCCAGGTGCTCGCGCCGACCCATCCCCCGGAACGGGTGGCCTTCCTCGGGCGGATCGAAAATCTTGAAATCGTGACCGCGCAACCCAGCGCGCGGGTGATCGTGAATGCGCGCACCGGCTCGGTGGTGATGAACCGGAATGTCGCGCTTGAAAATTGCGCCGTCTCTCACGGCAATCTGACAGTGACGATCAACACGCGCACCGATGTCAGCCAGCCTGCGCCCGGCACCTTCGGCACGACGGTGGCGAGCACTGCGGGCGAGGTCAGTATCAGCCAGGAAGGCGGTGCGGTCATGGGAATTCGTTCGAGTGCGAATCTGGCCGATGTGGTCAAGGCGCTCAACGTGATCGGGGCCAAACCGCTCGACCTCGTCAGCATCCTTCAGGCAATGAAAGCCTCCGGCGCATTGCGGGCAGAACTTGAAATCATTTGAGACGGGAGAAAAATCGTGATCGCCCAAAGCCCTTTGCTCAATACCCTCGATCCGCGCTCGATGAGCGATCTCAAGCTTCTGGCAAAAACCGAAGGCCACTCCGACGAGGCGCTACGGGCGGCTTCCAAACAGGTCGAGTCCCTGTTCCTGCAAATGATGCTGAAATCCATGCGCAATGCCGCGCTCGGCAGCGGCCCTTTCGACAGTGAACAGACGAAGCTCATACAGGACTTGTACGATCAGCAACTGGCGAGCAATCTGGCGCAAACCAGGGGGGTCGGTCTGGCCGACACGATTTTTCGCCAGTTGGGCGGCGGGCGGGGCATGGAAGCGGGCGCGGCGAATATTTCGTCCATCCCGAAACCCACGGTAGCCGAATCTGCCGCGCAATCGGCAAAAATCAATGAAGCGATTGCCGAAGCACGCAAGGCGGGCGGGCGGGTTCCGGAACATGTGCGCAATTTCGTTGCCGATATCTGGCCGCATGCTCATGCTGCCAGCCGCGCCACCGGCATCCCCGCTCATTTCATGGTGGCTCAGGCGGCGCTGGAAACCGGATGGGGTACAAAACAACTCAAGAACGCCGACGGATCGCCCAGTTACAACCTGTTCAACATCAAGGCGGGATCAAACTGGAACGGCCCGACGACCGCGCAAAAATCCGTGTCTGAATTCGAGGGCGGAAACTGGCAGACCCGCCGGGCCGCGTTCCGTTCTTATGCGTCCTGGGCCGAGGCTTTTGACGACTACGCGAAACTCCTCACCGATAGTCCGCGCTATGCCAAAGTGCTTGGCAGGAGCGATGCTGCCGGATTTGCGCATGGGCTGAAAGAAGCAGGCTATGCCACCGATCCGCAGTATGCCGACAAGCTCATGCGCATCATCGGCGGCAATACCCTGAAGAACGCGCTGGTCATGGTGGCATGAATAGCCCTGAAAAGCGGGAGATAACGGCGTCTCGTGACATGGGTCACGGGAAGACAGGCGTCATTGGCATTACATATGGGGTTACTGCTCTCTCACCCGGAATACAACCACATGTAGATTTTGAGAATAGGCTCAGTGCCCGAAGAGGCAATGTGCCTGGAGAGGAAATCAAAGTGTACGAAGTTCTGGATCACATGTCGTCGGGGATTCGGTTACAGATCGAATTCCAACGACGGATCAACGCCTCGCTGCTTGCGAGCCGCCTGCCATTCATCCGGTCTGTCACCGTGCATAACGAAACCGGCGACGATTTGCCGGGCGTCGAACTCTCGGCTGAATTGGCTCTGGAGAGCGATGTCTCGTGCGAGCTTGCCTGTAGGGAAGAAAAGGGTGTGCCTTCCGGCGGCACGATCCGTTTCAACGGGCCTGGGCGCTTCCGGGAATTTGATGCCCTGATCGAAGAACGGAACGAATCGGCCCTTGCCACATTGACCATTTCTGCGCATCTGCTCCAGGTAAAGGGTGAAGAAAAACAGGACAAGGAAGAAACCGGCAAAGATGTTTCGCTTGCCGCAACGGTTGAAATAGGCTCCACCGGTGAATTTCTCAAGCTCCCTGGAGCGTGGCAATCCATCGCCGTTTTCGTGCAGCCTCGAAGCAAGGCCGTGACGGAAATTCTCCGTGTCGCTTCGGAACTCCTGGCCCAAAAAACGGGGCTGGGCGAGTTGGACGGATACAAAACCAGCATTGCGCGCGCGAAGCTCATTGCCGAAGCGATTTACCTGGCGATGCGCGAGGAACAGATCGTCTGCGCCGGTTCTCCGGCTTCGTTTGAAGCGGTCGGACAAAAGCTGAGATCCGCCGGACAGGTAGTAGGGCAGCGGTTCGGCGACTGTATCGAACTGTCTGTAACCTATGCTGCCTGTTGTGAGGCAGCGGGGCTTTATCCCATTATTATTTTCACGGCGTCCCGCGCTTTTCCAGCCTTCATTGCCGTTTCCGATCTGGAGTATTCATTGGCGCTCGGCAAGGACGAGGGCTTTGACTTTCTGGAAGAGACGGTCATCGACGATCCTTCTGTCATTGCCCGTCTCGTGGAGACAAAAGCCATCATCCCGGTGGATTTCGGTGGCATCGGGCTTGGCAAGCGTTCCCTGAGTTTTCGCGGGGCCACAAAAAAGGCCACTGATTACGTCCACAGCCTTTCCAATGAACTCAAGGTTGCCGTCATCATTTCGCAATGCCGCCGTGAAGGCATTCACCCGGGGCCCTTGCCCGAAGGTGAACTTCCCATGTCGAAAGAAGAAGCGGCGGTGGAGGAGAAACTTGCGCCTGAACTTCTGTCAGACGAAAAATTGCCGCAGGAGGAGGAAAAAACGAACGAATCCGTTCCGGAGGAACCTGTCGCATCGTCGCCTGCCGCTGCGCCGCAACCCCCGGAAGTTGAACCTATTGCTGCCGAATCTTCCGCCGAAGAGCCAGCCGGAGGGGAGATCGTTGGCGACATCCCTGCGGCACGCAAGGATGAGATGCCGATTCGCATCAGGCAGTGGCAACACTCGCTGTTCGATTTCAGCCCCCGCCATCCGTTGCTTGATATGTCACGCACCCAGCAGGTGCTCGAATTGGCTGTCAAGGGACGTGCCTTGAGCGAAATTGTCGAAGCCCTGTACAAAGGTAAAAGCGCAGCTGCGGCATTCGAAGGGATGGATTCTGCCCGGACGCGAGCGCGGCTGCGTACTCTGAAACGCGAATCCGAGATGCTGGAACAGGAAACGGGAAGCCATTGTCTGTATCTGGCGCTTGGTGTGCTGGTCCATCTGGGCATTCGGGGCAAGGTAGTGAAATCGCCTTTGTTCCTGCTTCCCGTAACGGTGGACGCGGGAGTTCAGAACGCCTTCGATATCTTCCGTGCCGGTGACGACGAGGCGGCACAATCCAATCCCTGCCTGCTCGAATGGCTGCGCGTTACGCATAGTCTGGTGCTGGATGGCCTGGACAATCCCGGCCTCGATGCTGCGGGCGCGGCGCTCAATGCGGCATTTGAAAAAATTCATGCCAGCCTGCTTGCGGCACAGCTTCCCTGGCGCGTCGAAGAAACCGCGAGCCTGGCGATCCTGGACTGCTCTGCGTTCCAGATGTGGAAGGATCTGGACAGAAATTGGCCCATCCTCATGGAAAATTCTGTTGTTCGCCACCTCGTCGAGCATCCCGGCAATACCTTCGAGCCGCTCGATGATGAGCCTTTCAAAGAAGAAGATATGGTTCTGCCGTTTGCTGCCGATGGCTCCCAGATGAAGGCCATTGCGGCGGCGATGGACGGGAAATCCTTTGTACTGGAAGGCGCTCCTGGTTCCGGCAAGTCGCAAACCATCGCCAACCTGATCGCGCATGGGCTGGAAATGGGCAAGCGCGTGCTGTTCGTTTCCAGGAAAGAAGCGGCACTCAGGGCTGTGAGCCAGCGCCTGGAAACCGTCGGGCTGAAAGATTTCACGCTGGAAGCATATGGTTCCAGGGCGAACATGCATGATGTCCGGCAGCAATTGAAACGCTCCATGAATGCGGCTGCGGACGCCCACGAAAGGATCTGGAAGGCAGCTTTCGAGAAATACGCCGGTTCAGTCACGAACCTGCGCGATTACTCCGAGCGTTTGCACACGCCCAATGTCGCCGGGTTTTCCCTTTGGACGGCATATGATGAACTGACGCGTTTGGGCAAAGGGCCGGATTGGGAACTCGATCCAAAGCATATCGGGCAAGTCGACGTCCAGGCCATGACGGACGCTCTTGGGCGGGCAGTTCAGATCAGCCGGAAAATCGACGGGACAAAATGCGACCATTGGCTGCTCCTCGGTCTGGATTGTGTGGAGAACCTGACCTTCACAACCTTGACCCGTGCCCTTGAAGATCTGGCCCTGGCGCGCAAACGGATAAAGGAACTGGGCCGTGGCTGGCCGGATGCATTCAGGGAACTGAAACCCGGTAAAACGCTGGCGACTCTCAACGAATGTGTCGCCGCAAACCAACTTGGGCTTTTGCCGAGCAAGGCGTATTTTCGCGATATTGACCGTCCCGGCTGGCGCAATGCCGTTGCCGCGCTGCGAGAAAAACTGGGATTTTTCATTGATTCCAACCACGAAGCGCTCTCGATGCTTGCGCCGGGACTCATCGATTCCCCGATGCTCAACGAGTGGACGATCCACGCAACCAATCTGGACAAAGCCTGGCTGTTTGCCGAATTCCGGCGCAAATCCCTTCGTGCCGCCATCGGGCCGCTCGTCCGGCGCGGGGTCGACCTCAAAGGTTCCAACATACTGGATGTTTTGCAGAACGCGCAAAGTATCCGTACCCAGGCAGCCGAACTGAAAACCCATGCGGTCGCCATCGTTGGCTTGATTTTGCCCGCCAACTGGGCTGCACACCGTCCCAGGGCGCTGGAAGATCTCGAAGCCGCCATCAATCTGTCTCAAAATGCCGTATGGCTGGAACGCATTGCTCCCGTGGCCTGGTTGAAGGCGCTGGAACCCAAGGAGGCACTGGAAATTGGAGTACTGAAAGAAATCGAGGCTGTCTGGTCGCGCTGGCTCACCATCATCGGTGCGACGGAGCACAGCGTCGATCAGTGGCTGGCAGGCCGAAGCTGGCTGGACGCATGGGACGAAGCCGCA
>JAITMK010000027.1 GCA_031277415.1 Azoarcus sp. | reverse complement strand
GGCCAGGTGACGGGGGCGCAGGAAATTTTGAGCACATCCTCGATTTCGGCCAGCAGGTCGAAAGGTTCGCGCACTTCGCGGTCGAGTTTGTTGATGAAGGTGATGATCGGGGTATCCCGCAGGCGGCAGACCTTGAGCAGTTTGATGGTCTGCGCTTCCACGCCCTTGGCGGCGTCGATCACCATTACCGCTGCGTCTACGGCGGTGAGCACGCGGTAGGTGTCTTCGGAGAAGTCTTCATGCCCCGGCGTGTCGAGCAGGTTGATGGTGTGCCCTTGATACTCGAATTGCATCACGGAACTGGTGACGGAGATGCCACGCTGTTTCTCGACTTCCATCCAGTCGGAGGTGGCATGTCGCGCGGACTTGCGCGCTCTCACCGTTCCCGCGAGTTGAATCGCGCCGCCGAACAGCAGCAGTTTTTCGGTCAGCGTGGTCTTGCCCGCGTCCGGGTGGGAAATGATGGCAAAGGTGCGGCGGCGGTGAACATCGCGCAGGAGTTCGGGGGAGGCGGGAGACGTCAAGAGGGAACCTTCTTCGCGGTAGCTCGCCGGGAAGCCGTTTTCTTTTCGGCGGGTGCGCTTTTTGCGGCACTCGTTTTCGCGGCTTTCGGTGCACGCGGTTCGAACTCGAAACCTACTTTGCCGTCCTGTCCGCGCACGAGGAAGGCGGAAAATTTACGGTGGGTGCGGGCGGAAATAAAGCCGCGCAGGAGATCGGTCTTGCCTTCGGCGAGGAGTTTTTGCATCTGCTCGCGCTCGATGGGTTGCTGGAGGATGATCTTGCCGGAACGGAAATCGCAGATTTTTCCCGGTTCAGTTGTTTTTTCGCAGATGTAGGTCATGCCGTTGTCGAAAACACGGGCATGGCATTTGGGGCAGGTTCCAACGGGTTCCTGGCCGGAAAAATCCGGCGCGCTACCGGTTTCGCTTTCCCTGGGCTGGCCGAAGTCGAATGCAGGCAGTTTGTCGTCGTTCAGCGTGACTTCCGCATTGAAGAGGCGGCCCATTCTGTTGCGAAAACCCATGAGAGGCCCGATGCGGCCTTCACGCAGCAGGGTTTCGATTTCCTCGATTTCGAACTGGCGGCCTGCGATGATTTTCCAGGTGCCCCAGCCGCAGGATTGACAGGCGAACTTCTTGTAATTTTCTTTCACGACGCCACCGCATTTCGGGCACGGCACGGAAAGGGTGACGAAATCGCCGGGCACGGTATCGGATTCGTAGCGGCGGGCGCGCTCCACGACATCGCGCGTCATTTCCGCAATCTCATCCATGAAGGCGGTACGCGAGAGTTCGCCGCGCTCCATGCGCGCAAGCTTGTGTTCCCATCCGCCGGTGAGTTCGGGCGAGGCCAGGGCATCGATGCCCAATCCTTTGATGAGGGTGATGAGCGAGAACGCCTTGCCGCTGGGCACCAGTTCACGCCCGTCGCGGTGCAGGTATTGTTCGGCAATCAGACCTTCGATGATCTGCGCCCGCGTGGCCGGGGTGCCGAGGCCGCGTTCGGCCATTGCTGCGCGGAGTTCTTCATCGTCGACCATTTTGCCCGCGCCTTCCATCGCGGAAAGCAATGTGGCTTCGTTGAAGCGTGCGGGCGGCTTTGTCTGATTGGCGCGAAGCAGGATTTCCCTGGTCTGCACCGTTTCGCCGGGTTGCGCCGGAACCAGCCGTGCGTCGTCTCCGCTGCTCGCATCCTTGCCGTAAACAGCGAGCCACCCTGGGGAAAGCAGCACTTTGCCTTCGGTTTTGAAGGCTTCACCCATGACACGGGTGATGCGGGTTGTCACCCGGTATTCCGCCGCAGGATAGAACACGGCGAGAAAGCGCCGGGTCACGAGATCGTAGATTTTTTGCTCGGCTTCCGAGAGGCTTTTTGGAAGCGTGCCGGTGGGGATGATGGCGAAGTGGTCGGAGATTTTTCCGTTATTGAAGATGCGCTTGTTGGGTTTTACCCATCCCCGGCGGGCGATTTCTTCAGCGAACGGCGAGTAGGCTTCCGGGAGGTTTTTCAGGATGTCGCCGACCGTGCCCAGATAATCCTCCGGTAGCGCGCGGGAGTCGGTACGCGGATAGGTAAGCGCCTTATGTTTTTCGTACAGGGCTTGCGCCAGTTGCAGGGTGACGCGCGCCGAAAAGCCGAAGCGGCCATTGGCTTCGCGTTGCAGGCTGGTGAGGTCGAAGAGCGGCGGCGAGAGTTGAGTGGCAGGTTTGGATTCTTCCGTGACCGTGCCCGGTTGACCGTCGCATTTCTTCAGAATGGTTTCGGCCCGGGATTTGTCCCACAGCCGATGGGCGTTGGCGTGCTCGTCGCCTTCTGGTTTTTTGAATTGCTCGTCGAACCAGCGGCCGTTGTATTCACCTGCCGCGCAGGCGAAACGGGCTTCCAGTTCCCAATAGTCGCGTGGTTTGAATTTACGGATTTTGTCTTCACGTTCGACGACGATAGCCAACGTTGGCGTCTGTACCCGGCCTACAGTGGTAAGGTGAAAGCCTCCGGTCTTGGAGTTGAAGGCGGTCATTGCCCGCGTGCCGTTGATGCCGATCAGCCAGTCGGATTCGGCGCGGCAGACGGCAGCGTTACGCAATCCTTCTACTTCGCTGGCAGAGCGCAGCCGATGAAAGCCGTCGCGGATGGCCGAGGGCGTCATGGACTGTAGCCAGAGCCGTTCGGCCGGTTTGCCCGTGCCTGCGTGCTGGACGATGAAATTGAAGATGAGCTCGCCTTCACGGCCCGCGTCACAGGCATTGATCAGGCCGGTGACATCCTTGCGTTTCATCAGCCGGACGAGAAGGTTGAGGCGGCTGCTGCTTTTTTCGATAGGCTTCAGGGCAAAGTGCGGCGGGATGACCGGCAGATGGGCAAACGTCCACTTGCCGCGCTTGACCTCGAATTCTTCGGGGGCGCTCAGTTCGAGCAGGTGCCCCACGGCAGAGGACAGCACGTAGGCGTCCGATTCGAAGTAGTCCTTTTCCTTGGTGAACCCGCCCAGGGCGCGGGCGATGTCCTGCGCGACCGAAGGTTTTTCCGCGATGATAAGTTGTTTACTCATACTGACTGACCAGGCTCATGCCGGGCAACAGAGCGCCCGTTCAGGTGATGAAGCGGCGGATGATAAAGACGCCCTTATAGAATGCGCAAGCAGCTTATGAAAAAAAGCAGATAAAAACTGTGTCAGGCGGCACGCACATGCAGGCGAAGAAACCCTCCGCCGGGCTGGCGTGAAGCGAGTCCTTCCAGTTCCAGTGTCAACAAATGGGTGTGCAGCGCATCGACGGCAAGGCCCGTGGACAATGCCAGAGTGTCGATGTCGCGCGCCTCATGCCCCAGTGCCTCCAGCACTTGAATGGCTTCGGGCGCAAGATGGGCGGGGACGGGAGATGGCTGGCTGACTGCATCGAGCGGCTGGCGTGAAGGTGAGGATGTTCGCCGGGAGACTGCAACATGCCGGGGTGAGGAAGCGCCAATGTGTCCGCGCAGTTCTTCAAGCACATCTTCGGTGGTTTCGGTCAGTTTTGCGCCTTCGCGGATCAGGCGATGACAACCACGCGCCTGTGGGGAATGGATGGAACCGGGAATGGCAAAGACTTCGCGCCCCGCGTCGGCAGCAAGGCGCGCGGTGATCAGCGAACCGCTTTCCAGCGCGGCCTCGACCACCAGCACGCCAAGGGACAAGCCCGCGATCAGGCGGTTACGGCGCGGAAAATTCCAGCGCGCGGGCGGTGTCCCAAGGGGAAATTCACTGAGAATCAAGCCCTTGTCGGCAATTTCACGCGCCAGGGCCGCGTTGCGCGCCGGGTAGACGCGGTCGATTCCCGTGCCGATGACTGCAATCGTACTGCCGCCTTCCACGGCGAGCACGCCCCGGTGAGCGGCAGCGTCGATGCCCTGCGCCAGTCCGCTGATGATGGTCAATCCTGCTTCGCTCAGATTACGGGCGAAAGCTTCGGCATTGGCCTCGCCCTGGGCAGTCGGCGCGCGGGATCCCACCATCGCCAGAATGGGGCGCGCAAACAGGGAAGTGTCGCCCTTGGCGTAGAGCACGAGCGGTGGGTCGGCAGTTTCCAGCAGGGATCGCGGATAAGCGGCATCGGCCAGCGTGAGGATATGGTTGCCGTCTTCATCCGCCCAGGCAAGCGCGGCTTCCAGTGCCGCCGGGTCGGGGCCATTGAGCAGAGCATCGGCTGCCTCATGCCCGGCGATATTGACGAGATGGCCGCGCGGCTGGGCAAAAATATTCCCCGGCAGTCCGAACGCGGCAAGCAGGCTGCGTTGCCGCGCCGGTCCAATCGGGGTGAGCGCGAACCGGAGCCAATCGGCAAGCCCGCCCGTCACGGCTTGCCGACCCATTGCGGAAACGCGGAACTTAGAGCGGTTTCGGTTCTAGTGGATACATTCTGGATTCCCGCCTTCGCGGGAATGACAGGGGAAACAACCAGAAATGCGTCATCCCCGCGAAGGCGGGGATCCAAAAAATCCGGGCAAGTCGGTTCATGCTGTACAGGACTAAACAAAAACCGTTCTACATCAGGGGTTGCGTATAGCGTCTCCAATGGTTGCCTGTCCTTCGGTATCCATGATCAAGGCATATGATACACGATCAAACACGCGGAAAATCATCGCCGAACCGTAGCGTTTTTCGGGCAGGGCATAGGCTGTCCTTCCATGGGTGGCTGTGCCCCGATTGCGGAACATGGCTACGACATGTCCCGGTTCCAGGCCATCCTGGGTGCCGGCGCTGATAACGACCACGTTGAGCTTGCCGGTTTCGGAAATGCCACGGTGAATCGAAACCAACCGGGCGTCGACAGGTTCCCTGGGCGCGCGCGGTGCGTAGGAAAAAATCAGTTCGCCTTCGGTGGGCAGCATCTTGTCGCCGACGCCGATTTCCTCGACGGCTTCAACGATTTCAAGCGTGACCGGGTTTGAACGCTCCGTTACCCTGGCAAAACCCAGATATTGGACTTCACGGCCGAGTTCCTGGCGATTGAGCGGGTCGACAAGCGGTTTGCCCATGCGGAAGATCGTCCACTTGTCGATATCCTCGGTCACGTCCCGGGCGAAAACGGTATCGCCCTGAGCCAGATAAACGCGATTCGTCTCGGTAGCAACAATAGTGGCCGCACCCTGTAGCGAGTTCCCATCGATAACCATTGGCCGGGTCAGGAAGGGCGCAATGGCTTTCAGCGGAATGGTCGATATGGCCTCTTCGAGCGGGGTCTGATAGATCCTGGGCTGTAACCTGTCACCGCCGACGGGCCTGTCGATGCCGCCGTCTCCGATACGTTTGCCGATGCGCAGATACGGCCCGCTACGGTCGAGTACGATGATCTGGCCGGGATAGATGAGATGCGGGTTCCTGATCTCGTCTTCGTTCATTTGCCAGACTTCGGGCCAGCGCCAGGGCTCCTGCAAAAAACGCCCGGAGATGCCCCACAAGGTATCTCCTCTGGCGACGGTGTAAGAATCCGGCGCGTCGGCGGCAACTGCGGGAGGCGCGGCCTGTGCGTCGGCAATGGCGAGACATGCGATGCCGACAGCGATAGAAGATATAATCCGGAACATTCTTGGGTTTCCTGTTCTATTTAACGACGTCACGGTTCACGCGCAATACGCAGGTACTCATGTTAGGGCGCGCGCAAAATTCTGTTCGTGACGCTTTTCTCTTCATTCGCAAGGCTTTATGGCTGTTCTGCCAATCCTACGTTTCCCGAATTCCAGGTTGCATATCAAGGCAACTCCGGTCGTTGCGGTTGACGACTCGATCAGACAACTTGTCCGTGATATGGCCGAGACCATGTATGCGGCTCCGGGCATTGGGCTGGCCGCTACGCAGGTCGACGTTCACAAACAGATTGCGGTCATCGACACCAGCGATGATCACAGCGGGTTGCTGGTTTTTATCAACGCCAGGATCATCGAAAGATCAGGCGAGTGCGATAGTGAAGAAGGCTGTCTTTCCGTTCCCGGCGTGCACGAAAAGGTGAAAAGATCCGAATGGATCAAGGTGCGGGCGCTGAACGAAAAGGGCGAGCCTTTTGAACTCGAAGCCGACGGACTGCTGGCGGTGTGCATCCAGCATGAACTGGATCATCTCGACGGCAAGGTGTTCGTCGAATACCTGTCGCGTCTCAAACAAAGCCGAATCAAATCCAGACTGCTCAAACAGGCTCAGGACGCTGCACCCTGAGTCCTTCATCAACCTTTTCCCCGGGAGGATGTTTCATGGAGCCTGCCCTGCGCGTGGCTTTTGCCGGGACACCGGAATTCGCCGCTCACGCGCTCAAAGCAATTCTTGCTGCGGGTTACACGGTTCCGGTGGTGCTGACGCAACCGGATCGTCCCGCCGGACGTGGCATGAAACTCGCAGCCAGCGCGGTGAAACAGCTTGCCCTGGCGCACGGGCTTGCCGTCGATCAGCCGGAGCGGCTGCGCACGGATGAAGAACGCGCACGCCTGAAAGAAAGCCGTTCCGATGTGCTGGTAGTGGCCGCTTACGGCCTGATCCTGCCTTTGGCAGCATTGGCCCTGCCCCGGTTGGGCTGCCTGAACATTCACGCCTCGCTTTTGCCGCGCTGGCGCGGCGCGGCCCCGATCCAGCGGGCCATTGAAGCGGGCGACGAACAGACGGGCATCACGATCATGCAAATGGATGTCGGGCTGGATACCGGCCCGATGCTCTTGCGCCGGGAAATCGATATCGCACCCGAAGATACGGCGGCCAGCCTGCACGACAAACTGGCGCGCCTCGGCGCAGAAGCCATTGTCGAGGCGCTGGCGCGGCTGGCAGTCGGAGATTTGCCTGCCGAAGCGCAACCGGCAGCAGGCGTGACCATCGCCAAAAAGATCTCCCGCGCCGAGGCTGAAATCGACTGGCGCAGACCGGCAGCCGAACTGGCGCGCCAGGTCCGTGCTTTCAACCCGTTTCCGGTTGCTTTCGCCCTGACGCCCGAGACCACGATCAAATTCTGGGCAGCGCACACGGTATCGGGACGCGGCGAGCCGGGGAGCATTCTTCGTGCCGATTCATCCGGAATCGTGGTGGCCTGCGGCGAAGATGCACTGTGTGTCACAGAACTGCAACGCCCCGGCAGCCGCCGGATGGCGGCGGCAGAATTCCTGCACGGCTTCGCGCTTGCCGCCGGAGAACGTTTCCTGGTGGCAGAAGGGGCTTGAAGTCAGCACCAGTCGCCTTCATCTATGCCTCATAATTGATGCCTTGTTCCTTCTGTCGGAGCAAGGAAAACGCACTCAAGCAAAGGAAAGACACATGTTTGGCAACTGGCTGAAAACTTCCATCCTGGTGGCGGGCATCATTGCCCTGTTCGGCGTCGTCGGCAACGCGCTTGGCGGTCAGCAAGGTATGCTGATTGCCCTTGTCCTGGGTGGTGCGATGAATCTGTTGGCCTATTGGTTCTCGGACAAGATGGTGTTGAAAATGTACCGGGCGCGCCAGGTGGATGCCACGACTTCGGCCAATTTCTACAACATGGTGAAAGAACTCGCGCAGCGCGCCGAGTTGCCCATGCCCAAGGTCTACATCATCGACGAAGAACAGCCCAACGCCTTCGCCACGGGGCGCAATCCGGAACACGCCGCAGTGGCCGCCACCTCCGGCATCCTGCGCCTGCTCTCCGAACGGGAATTGCGTGGCGTCATGGCGCACGAACTCGCCCATGTCAAACACAGGGACATCCTGATTTCCACCATTACTGCCACCATCGCGGGCGCAATTGCAACGCTGGCGCGATTCGGCATGATCTTTGGCGGCGGACGCGACAATCGAAGCCGTTCCCATCCGGCGGCTCAGATTCTGGTCATGCTGCTTGCGCCGCTGGCGGCCATGCTGATCCAGATGGCTGTCAGCCGCACGCGCGAATACGGTGCGGATCGCGGCGGCGCGGAAATTTCCGGCGACCCCGGCGCGCTGGCCGATGCCTTGCTCAAGATCGAATCCTACGCCAGGGGAATTCCGCTTCGCACTGCCGAGGATCATCCGGCCACGGCGCAGATGATGATCATCAATCCCCTCCTTGGCGGCGGCAGTCTGCGCAGCCTGTTTTCGACCCATCCCGCCACGCAGGAGCGCGTTCGCCGCCTACGGGCAATGATGTGATGCTCACGCGCCTGATTCTTCTCGCGGCGGTTTTCCTCCTGCCGCTTCAAACGGCATTTGCCAACCCCTCTGTGCCCGCTGCACCGTGGCGCGGCGCGGCTTTTTCCGGAGATCGCGCCGCGCTGGAAAAACTCGCCGCAGCCGGGGCAAATGCCGTGCGCGTCTATCACGAAAGAGATGCCTGGGTGCTCGACGAGGCACGCAAACTCGGGATCGGCGTGCTCATGGGGCTGGATGTCGGGCTGCCGCGCTACGGTTTTCGCCTCGACGACCCCAAAGCCATTGCTGCGCAGGAAAACCGCATTCGCGCATTCGTGAAACGCCACCGGAATCACCCCGCGCTGCTGGCCTGGGTCATCGGCAACGAAGTTGAGCACGACATGGCCGACCCATTGCCTGCATGGCGTGAAATCAACCGCTTGGCAGGTGTGGTCAAAACGCTCGATCCCGCTCATCCCACCGTGATGTCGGTCAATGATGGCGAACCGCAATATTTGGCAAAACTTGCCGGATGCTGCCCGCACGTCGATATGATTGGCCTCAATCTCTACGCGGGCGCTGCGTTTGGACTGGACGAGCGTATCCGGGCAGCGAACATCGTCAAGCCGTTGCTGATCGCTGAACTCGGCCCGCTCGGTCAATGGCAGGCCGGTCGCAAGCCCTGGGGCGCGCCGGTCGAATTCACCAGCCGCGAGAAAGCGGCCTATTTCCGCCGCGCATGGGCCGAGTTGGGCAAGAATCCGCAAATTCGTGGTGTTTTCGCTTTCCTGTGGGGCACAAAGCAGGAGCAGACCGCAACTTGGCACGGGTTGCTGCTTCCAGACAACAGTCTTACCGAGATAACCGACGCGCTGGCCGAAGCCTGGGGGCGTCCGAGCGCCAGCGCCGCGCCGAGCATCCTCGGCATCGGCATTTCCGCCGACGAATTCGCGCCGGGCGCGGAGGTGTCGTCCACCATCGAAGTACGTGGCGAGGGGCTCGTTACCGGTTGGCTGGTGCATAAGGACGCCACCGAGTTGCGCGGGGGAGGCGAGTCCGAGCCTTTGCCGGAAGCGGTTGGCGTGGAAGTGCTCTTTGCGGATATTTCCAGCATCCGCTTCCGCGCCCCTTCGGCCCCCGGCGCATATCGGCTGTTCATCACCGTGCGCGGCGGAAACGGCAAGGCCGCTACAGCCAACCTGCCGTTTCTCGTGAGGTGAATCAGGGGCGGTTGCATTTAGGGCGGGTTTGATTCAAGTGGGTACGCCTTCGCGAGGATGACGCGTTCTGTAGGGGCGTTGCGTGCAACGCCCTTGCATTTACCAACATGCGATGGTGTTTTGCGAGGGCGTTGCACGCAACGCCCCTACGAGGCCGTGCATGTTCGGCGTTTTCCTCGTCATTCCCTTGATGAGTTTTTTACGCGACTGCCTGCCAAAGCCGATTAACCCCGCTCACCAGGGCGCGAATCGAGGCAGTAACGATGTTTTCATCCATTCCTGCCCCATAACATTCGCTTTCTTTCCCGTTTTCATTTGTGCCGCCGAGTTCGATAAATGCGCAAGCGCGGGCATCGCCTCCATCGAGGCTTGCAGAGACCGACTGTTCTTCAAAGCTGCGCACCCGCACGGCAAATCCTGCGTCACGCAGGGCGTGCACCGCAGCATCGATCGGGCCATTGCCGCTGCCGGTAAGCACATGGCGGCAACCATCGGTCTCGACGGTGAGTTCAATACCCTGCGCATTGCCTTCTTCACGCAGATGGTGCCCGATATAGCGCACCGGCGAGCACGGTTCGAGATACGTCCGGGAGAAAATCCGCCAGATCGCATCGGCGCTCATTTCTCCGCCAGATTCGGCTTCTTTCTGCACTTCGCGCGAAAACTCCACCTGAAGCCGGCGCGGCATGGTGATGCCGTAGCGGGTTTGCAGCAGCCAGGCGATGCCCCCTTTGCCGGATTGGCTATTGATCCGGATGACCGATTCGTAAGTTCGCCCGATGTCGGCGGGGTCGATGATCAGATAGGGCAGCGCCCAGGGCGCATCAGAACGCTGCGCGGCGAATCCCTTTTTGATCGCATCCTGATGGGAACCGGAAAAGGCGGTAAACACGAGATCGCCCGCGTAAGGGTGGCGGGGAGAAATCGGCATGCCGGTGCATTGCTCGAAAGTTCTCGACACGCCGCTGATGTCCGAAAAGTCCAGTCCGGGGGAAACGCCCTGGGTGTAGAGATTGAGCGCCAGAGTGACGATGTCGACATTGCCGGTGCGCTCACCGTTGCCGAACAGGCAGCCCTCGATACGATCTGCTCCGGCCATGAGGCCCAGTTCGGCGGCGGCTATGCTCGTGCCGCGGTCGTTATGCGGATGAAGCGAGAGCACGATGCTGTCGCGTCTGGCGAGATGACGATGCATCCATTCGATCTGATCGGCGTAGTGATTGGGAGTTGCCATTTCGACGGTGGCCGGCAGATTGATGATGACCTTGTTGTCCGGTCGAGCGCCCCACGCTTGCGTCACTGCATCGCACACTGCACAGGCGAATTCCAGTTCCGTGGCAGAAAAGGTTTCCGGGCTGTACTCAAGCATGATCTCCGTGCCGGTCATAGGCTCGGCCAGTTGGCGGATGCGAGTTACCGCCGACGTGGCGAGTTTGATGATTTCCTCCGGTTTCATGCCGAACACGACTTCGCGGAACGTGGGCGAAGTCGCGTTATAGACATGAACGATGGCTCTGCGCGCACCTTTGAGAGCTTCCAGGGTGCGGACAATGATGTCTTCACGCGCCTGGGTAAGCACTTCAATGGTGACATCGGATGGAATGTGCCCGCCTTCGATGAGATGCCGCACGAAATTGAACTCGGTCTGCGAGGCCGCAGGAAAGCCAACTTCGATTTCCTTCAAACCGATCTCGCACAGGGTGCGGAACAGGAGCATCTTGCGCTCCACGTCCATCGGCTCGAACAACGCCTGATTGCCATCGCGCAGGTCAGTGCTCATCCAGATCGGAGGGCGGGTAATCGCACGGTCGGGCCATTGCCGGTCTTTGAGCCGGACAGGAGGAAAGGGCCGGTACTTGGAGGCAGGGTTGGAAAGCATCATGGCGCGAATTCCTTTTGATTGTTCGGGATGCCGGGCAGGCGCTTATGACTTTCCGCCTGACAAAAAGCCGGGCCATGCACCAGCATGGCGATGGTGCATATTAAGCTGTTAAGTGCAGCAAACGATTGCGATATTTGACTTGATTTATCGAATAGTTGAAGATTATTTCTTATTTATAAATATTTATGAAATAATCTGCCAAAGCCCTTATGAGACCATTCCATGCAACTTGATCGCTACGACCGTCAAATACTCAATTTATTGCAGCGCGAAGGCCGGATCAGCAATCAAGATCTTGCCGACCGGGTGAGCCTTTCGCCCTCGGCCTGCCTGCGCCGGGTGCGCGCGCTGGAAGAATCGGGACTCATTACCGGCTACCGCGCCTTGCTCGATGCCCGCCGCCTTGGTTTTTCCCTGACCGCGCTGGTTCACATCTCGAT
>JAITMK010000016.1 GCA_031277415.1 Azoarcus sp. | reverse complement strand
ATGAGTTCGACGCCAGCTTCGGCGCGTTCGCCGACGAGCATTCGACGCTCTGAGAGGTCGAGAACCAATCCGCCATGCCCGCGCAGACCGCCAAAACGCGCCCGCTCGTCGTTGCAGATGCTCGCAATACCCCGAGGTATCCCGAGGTGTTGCTGCGTTTTGCACCTCGATCGGGCGCGTTTTGACGGCCTGCTCGGGCACGTCGAATTCCTTCTCAACCTCTGAGTCATGGCGCAATTCGACGTTCACCGCAACAAGGGAGGCCAGAAAGACAGCATTCCTTTTGTCGTCGTCGTCCAGTCCGCGCGCTTCGATGCCTATCGCCGCAGGGTGGTTGTTCCGTTGGTTCTGCGCCAGTACGCGCCTGGCGCATCCATCTCCGGCTCCCGGATGAACCCGATCTTCCGTATCGGCGGCGTCGAAGTCGTTCTCAATCCTTTGCAGATCGTCTCCGTGGCCACCGATCAGCTCGGCGCCGTAGCGGGTTCTCTTGCCGATCAAGGGCAGCAGATCACCGATGCGATGGATGAGTTGATGACCAGGGCTTGGGGATAGAGCGGGACGGTCGTTGGATGGACGGGGGATGGCGATGCGTTCCTCTGCCGGATCGATTTTGTTGATAAATATTAGCGTGGTAGGTTGCGCAAGTTGGTTTTGCAGGTTGGCGCTGAGCGTAGCGAAGCCGAACGATTGTGATTCATCCAAATGTTGGAACCTACCGGGCTAACCCTTCGTTCAAGCGGGCCCGCTGGCGCGGGCCGTTTAACTCATACCCGTTAGGCCGTACCAACAACCTTGGTGTAATCATGAACAATTCACCAACCATCCTGACAAATCGCTTGATCTTGCGAAGATTTCATGAAAAAGACGATGTAGCGATTTTTGATATTCTCAGCAGCCGGGAAGTTAATGAATTTCTCCCTTGGTTTCCTCTCGAATCAATAGAGGAGGCTGGACGCCATTTACGGGAAAATTATCTGAACAACTACAAAAAACCCGTTGGCTTTCTCTATGCAATTTGCTTGAAACATGGCAACGTTCCGATAGGGTACATAAAAATCAGTGACGGAGATAGTCATGATCTTGGTTACGGATTAAAAACAGAGCATTGGCATAAAGGATTAGTGACGGAAGCAAGTAAAGCGGTTGTCGAGGAAATTCGAAAATCCGGTATTCCCTACATTACCGCAACGCACGACGTGAATAATCCAAGAAGTGGAAATGTGATGAAAAACATCGGAATGACATACCGTTATTCTTATGAGGAGCAATGGCAGCCGAAAAACAGGCTGGTGACGTTCAGGATGTATCAGTTAAACTTCAGTGTTCCAGATGACTGGGATTACAAAGGGTACTGGAATAAACATCCTGTTCACTTTTTCGAAAATGAAACGTAAGCCCAACGTTAACGTTATGCGCAAAAGCATGTTGGGCATCGCTACGCTCAGCGCGGTAGGTTGGGCAAGTTGGTTTTGCAGGTTGGCGCTGAGCGTAGCGAAGCCCAACGATTGGGATTCATCCAAATGTTGGGCATCACTTCAACTTGCTGGGCTAACCTCGTGCTCAAGCTGGCCGCCTTCGCCGGCGGCTCAGCTTGGACGTTATCTCTGTTCTATCGTTCGCCGTCATATTTACGTCAAAGGTGAAACAAATGACTTCCGATTTTCTATTTCACTTTCTGTTGTGGTCTCTGGCATTCAACTGCTTCATGTTGTTTGTTTGGTTTTTTCTATTCGTGTTTGCCCGTCATTGGCTCCGCGACATGCATGCCAGGTGCTTTCAAATGTCTGACGCTACTTTTGACGCCATCCATTACGGAGGTATGGCTGTCTACAAAATCGGGGTTTTGTTGTTCAATCTCGCTCCACTGGTTGCACTCTACTTCATGCGTGGCGGCAACTAGACACTAGTGCCCTGAGTCGGAAGTTCGCTGCGCTCACCGCCAACCTACGAATTCAGAGTGCAGGGCGGGTGACTTGCGCTGCGAGCCGTTGAAAGATTCAGCCGCAGCCCTCATGATGCGACCCATGACCACCCAACTCCACATCGATTTCGTCTCCGACGTGTCGTGCCCCTGGTGCGCGATCGGCCTGGCCTCGCTCGAAGCCGCCCTCCAGAAGCTCGCGCCCGAGATCGGCGCCGAGCTTTGCTTTCAGCCTTTCGAACTGAACCCGGACATGCCGCCCGAGGGCCAGGATGCTTATGAGCACCTGAACCAGAAATACGGCTCGACGCGCGAGCAGCAGGCGCAGATGCGCGAGACGATCCGCGCGCGCGGCGCGGGGGTCGGCTTCGAGTTCGCGCCCGCGGGCCGATCGCGCATCTACAACACCCTCGACGCCCACCGGCTGCTGCATTGGGCGGCGCTCGAAGACCCGGCCAAGCAGAGGGCGCTGAAGAAGGCGCTGCTGAAGGCCTGTCACACCGATGGCGAAAACCCGTCGGATCATGCAGTGCTGCTGCGCCTGGCGGTCGAAGCCGGGCTCGACCCGCGGCGTGCGCGGGAGATCCTGGAGAGCAGGGAATTCGCCGCCGAAACCCGCGCCCGCGAGCGGTTCTACACCACGGCGGGCATCCATTCGGTGCCGGCGGTCATCATCGACAACAAGCACCTGATCTCCGGCGGGCAGCCGGTGGAGGTCTTTGAGCGCGCGCTGCGGCAGATCGCGCTCGCGTGATCCGTCATCTCAAAACCATCTGCGTGCACCGGAACAGCGCGATCGTCTTGCCGCTTTCGCGGTGCCGCACCACCGAATCCCAGACTTGCGTGGTCTTGCCCAGATGCACGGCCGTGGCCGTGCATTCGAGGGTGCCGTCGCGCGCGGTGCCGAGGTGGTTGGACTTGAGCTCGATGGTGGTGAACCCGAGCGCGCCTTCGGGCAGATGGGCGGCGCAGCCATAGCCCGCCAAGGTGTCGGCGAGCGTGACCACGCTGCCCGCGTGCAGGAAGCCGTTGGGGGCCATCAATTCTTTTTTCACCGGCAGTTCGGCGCGCAGTTCGCCCGCGCCGAGGAAGGTGATGACGATGCCGAGATGACCCGGCAGGCAGCCGGCGCTGCGCCGGTTGAGTTGTTCGACGGTGATGGTTGTCCGCTGGTTCATGGGCCGATGATGTGCTACTTTCGCCGGATGCGAATGACCGCGGAGATCATCCCATGAAAGCAACCTGGAACGGCGTCCTGATCGCCGAGAGCGACGATACCGTGCTCGTCGAGGGCAATCATTACTTTCCCGCTGCGTCGCTCAATCTCGACTACGTGAGTTTCAGCAACCACAAAAGCACTTGCCCCTGGAAGGGCGCGGCGAACTACTATTCGCTGCTGGTCAACGGCGAACTCAATCCCGACGCGGTCTGGTACTACCCCGACCCGAAGCCCGAAGCCGAGATGGTGCGCGACCGCGTCGCGTTCTGGAAGGGCGTACAGGTGACCGAGTGAGCGCCGCGCCGCGACCTTGGTAAATTCGGGGGCATTCGTCCGCCAATCCGTTCTCTTGACTTGAAGGATCTGCCATGTTCAATCACATCCTGGTGCCGATCGACGGATCCGAAGCATCGATGCTGGCCATCAGCAAGGCCAGCGGGCTGGCGCTTGCCTTCGGCAGCCGCATCACGCTCATTCACGTGGTGGACAACTACCCTTTCATCGGCGTGGGCGCGGACTATGCGCTGGGCCAGAACGAATACCTTGCCGCCGCCACCAGCAGCGCCAATGCCGCGTTGGCGCGCGGCGTCGCCGCGCTCGCGGCCGAGGGCCTGCACAGCGACCAGCGGGTGATCGACGGGCACGTGGTGCATGAAGGCATCGTCGATACCGCGATCGCCATCGGCGCCGACCTCATCGTGATGGGCTCGCATGGCCGCACGGGCCTCGGGAAGCTGCTGCTGGGCAGCGTGACGCAGCGCGTGTTGCAGGACGCGAAGATGCCGGTGCTCGTGGTGCAGGGCGAATAGCGCCGCCGCCCCGAACCGCCAAGACGCAGCCGTCTTCGCCGGCGGTCAGCCGCTTGACTTGTGCCATCTTCCGAGAATCCGGCAATATTCTGGCAATGGAAAAATCAAAGAAAGAAGCCAACCCTCTCGGATTGGCTTAACTCGTTGATTTAAAAAGAAATCGTGGTGGACCCTGTAGGATTCGAATCTACGACCAACGGACGAAAAGCCCCTGCGAAGGCCCTGCATTGATTCCGCGATGTCCAGCAAATCAAGGGCTTGGATTGCATCGGGCAGCAGTGACCGGGCATTGTCCAGCTATGTCGTTGACACTTGGTTGACAACCGCCACATCGCGATGCAGATCGATAAACATCGTGGTCGTCTCGGAATGACCATCGGTGCTTGGATCGACCGCCACGAACCCCTTTGCTGCATAGAAGCTCACCGATTCCGGCTTGGCATCGACCACCAGAAATCGGCAACCGGTGTAGGGCATCATGTGTTCAGTGATCAAGTTGACGACGAGCGCCACCAACTGACCCCCTATCCCTTGTCCTTGCAGACTGGCGTCCACCGCCAGCCTGGCCAGCTTGATCGCCGGGTAATCCTTGTAGCGAAAGCCATCCAGGGACAGATGTTTGCCGAATTGCTCAACAGCTACATGCGTGCATAAGGTCGTGATGTAGGCCAAGACCTTTGTCTCTCCCTTGGGGACCAGCACGAAAGTACGAGCCAAGTGCTCCTGATGCAGCTTTTTGGCCTCTTTCCGTAGAAAGGATTTGAGGGGGGCGAATGCCGGACTTCCCAGGCTCAAGGCGTTACAACCATCGCCCTGTGCAAGCTCGCGCAGCTCAAAATCCACGGCTCAGTCACGTCCCTTGCTGGACTCGCGTACTGGCTTGAGCTTGATCGTCACCGACCCATGTTTGACGAAGTTGGCGGCGAGTTTGCGGCCACTCTGGGCAGTCGCGGTAGCCGCACGATTGACGCGAGTACGCGACATTCTCCGCGTGAAAGCTTTCGCGTCATCCCCGGTGATCGTGACCGGGCCGAGGAAACGACTGTGAACTGCCATGCTTCGAGTCTACCATTCCGCATGCGTACCGATGTACATGGAGCAAACACACGGCTATTTGCGCAACTCGGTCTGGC
>JAITMK010000158.1 GCA_031277415.1 Azoarcus sp. | reverse complement strand
CTCCAGGTCATTGCAGAGATGCAGAAGATCGGCGGCACAGCGGCCTTCATCGACGCTGAACACGCGCTCGATGTCGGCTATGCCGAAAAGCTCGGAGTCAATGTCAAGGATTTGCTGATTTCCCAGCCCGATACCGGCGAACAGGCACTGGAGATTGCCGATATGCTGGTGCGCTCCGGCGGCGTGGATATCGTCGTGATCGACTCGGTGGCGGCGCTCACGCCCAAGGCTGAAATCGAAGGCGAAATGGGCGATCAATTGCCTGGTCTGCAAGCCCGCCTGATGAGTCAGGCGCTCCGCAAGCTCACCGCCAATATCAAGCGCACCAACACCCTGGTCATTTTCATCAACCAGATACGGATGAAAATCGGCGTCATGTTCGGCAGCCCGGAAACCACCACCGGCGGCAACGCACTCAAGTTTTATGCTTCGGTGCGCATGGATATCCGCCGCACCGGCGCGATCAAGAAAGCCGACGAAGTCGTGGGTTCCGAAACCAAGGTCAAGGTCGTCAAGAACAAGGTTTCGCCCCCGTTCAAGGAAGCGCATTTCGACATCCTCTACGGCGAAGGAATTTCGCGAGAGGGTGAAATCATCGACCTGGGTGTGGCACGCGGCATCGTCGACAAATCCGGGGCATGGTATTCCTACAAGGGCGACAAAATCGGCCAGGGCAAGGACAACACCCGTGAATTCCTGCGCAACAACCCGGCAATGGCACATGAAATCGAGAACCGGGTGCGAACCGCCGCCGGTTTGCCCGAACTGGCCACGCCGGTGAAGTCTGAATCCTCGAAACCCGAATCCACTGCTGCCACCAAACCCAATACCGCCAAACAATAAAAATTTGCATCCGTACCATGATCATGACAAGCCTGCGCGAACGGGCATTGCGTTACCTCTCCCGGCGCGACTACAGCCGCGCCGAATTGGTGCGCAAACTCACGCCTTACGGCACGCACGAGGAAATCGAGGCTTTGCTGGATCGCATGAGCGAACTCTCCCTTCAATCCGACTCGCGCATGGCTGAAAGCTGGGTACGCTGCAACAAAGACCGCTTTGGCCGCACTCGCCTGCAACACGAGTTGGCCCGGCGCGGTCTGGCGCGCGAATTGATCGAAGAAACACTCGCCGACATGACAGATGAGTTTGAACGTGCGCGCGCAGTATGGCAGTCCCGGTATTCCGCCGCGCCCATTGACGCCCGCGAATGGGCGCGGCAGACCCGTTTCCTGCTTGCACGCGGCTTTGCTGCCGAAGTCGTCCGCGCCGTGCTCAACGGCAAACCCGAATACGCGGTTGATGAATTGCCATGAGTCTGCTGACAGCAAACGGTCTTCGCAAACGATACAAATCGCGCACTGTCGTGCATGACGTTTCGTTCGAGGTCCGGCCCGGTGAGATTGCAGGGTTGCTCGGCCCCAACGGCGCTGGCAAAACGACCTGTTTCTACATGATCGTCGGCCTCGTGCGCAGCGACGGCGGCGAAATCTACCTTGACGGTAAACGAATCACCCACCTGCCCATTCACACTCGTGCGCGCCTCGGGCTGTCCTATCTGCCGCAGGAAATGAGCGTATTCCGCAAGCTCACCGTAGCCGAAAACATCCGCGCCGTGCTTGAACTTCAAGAATTGGAAGAAGAACAAATCGTCCAGCGCCTGGACGGGCTTCTCGTCGATCTGGGTATCTCACACTTGCGCAATAACACGGCCATTTCGCTCTCCGGCGGCGAACGGCGGCGTTGCGAGATTGCAAGGGCGCTGGCAACTTCCCCGCGCCTGATCCTGCTCGATGAGCCTTTTGCGGGTGTCGACCCCATCGCGGTAATCGACATCCAGAAGATCATTCGTTTTCTCAAGGAACGCGGCATCGGTGTGCTGATTACCGACCACAATGTACGCGAAACCCTGGGCATCTGCGACCACGCCACAATCATCAGCGAAGGCCGGGTGCTGGCCGGGGGAATGCCCGCCGATATCATCGCCAACGAACAAGTCCGCCAGGTCTACCTCGGCGAACATTTCCAGCTCTGAGAATCTGGGCGCATGAAACCGACGCTCCAGCTCAAGCTCTCGCAACACCTTACCCTGACACCGCAATTACAGCAGTCGATCAAATTGTTGCAACTCTCGACGCTGGAACTCAATCAGGAAGTTGAACGCGTCCTGCTGGAAAACCCAATGATCGAACGCGAAGAAGGCAATGAAAGCGCGTTTTCCGATTTTCCGGGGACTGCGTTGCCACCGTCGGACACGACAACTCCCGAGTCCTGGAGCATCGGCGGTGAACGGGGTAACGAAAGAGAACCGGACACATTCCAGAACGGGGCCGCAGACGAGGAAAGAGTCGACTGGTCGGATGCCGGCGGCAGCACTCGCACCCGGAACGAGGATGAAGATTTCGATTTTCAGGAAGTCCAGGCCGCAAGCATTTCGCTGCGAGAGCACCTCGACGCCCAGGTAGCGCTCTCACCACTTTCAAACCGCGACCGCATGTTGGTGCGCTTCATCATCGAGGCGCTCGACGACGACGGTTATCTGCGCCAGGAACTGGAAGAACTGTTTGAACTGTTGCCGCCCGAACTTGAGTTCGATCCTGACGATCTCACGATTGCGCTGCGCCATGTGCAACAACTCGACCCCATCGGAGTCGGCGCACATACCCCACAGGAATGCCTGAGCCTGCAACTGCGGGCGCTGCCTGCCTCACCGGAACGCGATCTGGCGCTCGTCATCGTCGAGCATTACCTCGAATTGCTGGCGGAGCGCAATTTCGCCCAGATCAAGCATGTGACCGGTTGCGAAAATGAAGTCCTGCGGATGGCGCAGGCGTTGATCCTCGACCTCGACCCGCACCCCGGCCTACGCCATTCGAGCGATGAGACCCGTTATGTGCTGCCTGACGTCAACGTGCGCAAAATTCGCGGGCGCTGGACGGCGATGCTCAACGATGAAGCAGTGCCCAAGCTGCGCATCAACAGGCTCTACACCATGTTGCTGCGGCAAAGCCGGGGCCAGGCAAATGCTCTTTCCGGGCAATTGCAGGAGGCACGCTGGTTCATCAAAAACATTCGGCAAAGATTCGACACAATTCTCCGAGTTTCGCAAGCAATCGTTGACCAACAACGGCAGTTCTTCGATCATGGCGAAGTGGCAATGAGGCCATTGACCCTCCGGGAGATCGCAGACCAACTTGAATTGCACGAATCCACCGTATCGCGCGTGACCACACAGAAATACATGGCCACACCGCGCGGTGTGTTTGAGCTCAAGTTTTTTTTCAGCAGTCACGTCGCAACGGATGTCGGCGGGATGGCATCTTCAACAGCGATTCGTGCTCTGATCCGCCAGATCATCGATGCAGAAGACAAGAAAAAACCCCTGTCCGACGCAAAAATCGTTGACCTGCTCAGTGAGCAGGGCATCGTGGTGGCGCGGCGCACTATCGTCAAGTACCGCGCATCGCTCAATATCCCCCCCGTCAGTTTGCGTAAAACCCTTTAATCGCCAAAGAGGAGCTAGCATGAATCTCAACATCACCGGCCATCATGTCGAAGTCACGGATGCCATTC
>JAITMK010000070.1 GCA_031277415.1 Azoarcus sp. | reverse complement strand
ATGATGACGAAGTCCGCGCTCTCGAACGCCTCGTGCATGCTCAAGGTGGCGCGCAGATTGAGAGGCTTGGTGGCGAGGAACTCGGAAATTTCCTGATCTTCGATGGGGCTTTGTTTGCTATTGACCAGATTCACCTTGGAGGGAATCAGATCGAGCATCACCACTTCGTTGTGCTGGGCCAGAAGTACACCGTTGGAAAGGCCCACGTATCCCATGCCGGCTACTGCTATTTTCATCGATCCTCCCGATCGTCACTCGTCCATTGACGCATTCACGAATGCCCCCACATACCCGGGGCTCAAAGCCCCGTTACATTGCGCACATTTTCTTCCCCTAGCAACACTTTCTTTTTAAGAATCCGTGATTTATCGCCAACAATGTGAAGTCGCGCACCGATCGCACCCTTTTTGCGAGGAATCTTTACGGGGCCTGCGCCAGCACCTGAAAACTTTTACTCATTACGCACTCTGGCTAGAATCCAGTCCTTCATAACGACACCTTGGCGATGACTCAATGGCGGCGCTCTATCCCGTAATTCTTTCCGGCGGCACTGGCTCGCGTTTGTGGCCGTTGTCGCGCGCAGCCTATCCCAAACAATTGCTCCCGCTGACGGGTCCGCTGACCCTGCTGCAGGCCACCATCGAGCGCACGCGCCAGCTGGCCGGGCCGGATTTCGACATGCAGGCGCCGCTGTTGATCTGCAATCAGGAGCATCGCTTTCTGATCCGCGAACAGAGCCTCGCCATCGGCGCGACGCCCGGCGCCATCTATCTCGAACCCGAAGGCCGCAACACCGCACCCGCCATCGCGCTGGCGGCGCTGCATTTGATCGCGGAGCGGAACGATCCCGATGCCCTGATGCTGGTGCTGCCGGCGGATCACGCCATCAACGACCAAGCCGCCTTCAGTGCCGCCGTCAGCGCTGCCGGCAAGGCGGCGCTGCTCGGCAAACTGGTGACCTTCGGCATCAAGCCCACCACCCCCGAAACCGGCTATGGCTACATCAAGGCCGGCAAGCCGCTGGGCGCGAACAGCAAGGCGCTCGAAGTCGCCAGCTTCGTGGAAAAACCCGATGCCGCGACCGCGCAGCGCTATCTCGAATCCGGTGAATACACCTGGAACAGCGGCATGTTCCTGTTCAAGCCGCAGCGCTATCTGGATGAACTGCAGAAGGCGCGTCCCGACATCTTCGCCGCCGTCAGCGAGTCGTGGAACCAGCGCGCCGTGGACCTCGACTTCATCCGTCCCGGCAAGGAAGCGTTTCAACGCAGCCCCTCCGATTCGATCGACTATGCCGTCATGCAGAAGACCACCGAAGCCGCGGTAGTGCCCGCCGACATCGGCTGGAGCGACGTCGGCTCCTGGGATGCGCTGTGGACGATCACGGACAAGGACCAGAGCGGCAACGTGTGCGCCGGCGACGTGTTCATCGCCGATACCCGCAACAGTTACATCCGCGCCGAAAGCCGCTTCGTTTCCGTGCTGGGCCTCGACGACGTCGTCGTGGTGGAAACGCCCGACGCGGTGCTCGTCATGCACAAGAGCAAGGCGCAAAGCGTCAAGCAAGCCATCGAGTATTGCGCCGACACCAAGCGCAACGAACACCTCGAACACATCCGCGTCCATCGTCCCTGGGGCTGGTACGAAGGCATCGACAAAGCCGAGCGCTTCCAGGTCAAACGCATCATGGTGAAGCCCGGCGAAAAACTCTCCCTGCAACTGCATCATCACCGCGCCGAACATTGGATCGTGGTCAGCGGCACCGCCAAGGTCACCATCAACGGCGTCGATTCCCTGATCAGCGAAAACCAGAGCACCTACATTCCGCTGGGCCACACGCATCGCCTGGAAAACCCCGGCAAAGTGCCGCTGCATCTCATCGAAGTGCAGTCCGGCAGCTATCTGGGCGAGGATGACATCGTGAGGCTGGAAGACACCTACGGCCGAATTTCGTAGGTTGGGCTGAGCGCAGCGAAGCCCAACATTGATTCACGCTGATCGTTGGGCTTCGCTGCGCTCAGCCCAACCTACGTTCCAGAAACCATTGGTAGGTGGAGCGCAGGCCTTCGTTCAAGCCTATCGTTGCTTCCCAGCCAAGAGACTGCAATCGGCTGACATCGAGCAACTTGCGCGGCGCGCCGTCCGGCTTCGACGCATCGAATTTCAGCGCGCCCTTGAAGCCCGTCACCTCCGCCAGCGTTTGCGCCAGCTCGGCAATGGAACAATCAGTCCCCGTCCCTACGTTGATGTGCGACAGCATGGGCTGTGTGTGGGCGCGATACGTGGCTGACGGCAGATTCATCACATGCACGCAGGCGGCGGCGAGGTCGTCCACGTGGAGAAATTCGCGCCTTGGCGTGCCGCTGCCCCAGATGAGGACTTCCTTCGCGCCGGCTTCCACCGCCTCATGAAAACGACGCATGAGCGCGGGAATCACGTGGCTGTTTTGCGGATGAAAGTTGTCGTGCGGGCCATAGAGATTGGTGGGCATCACGCTGCGATAGTCGCGCCCGTGCTGGCGGTTGTAGCTTTCGCAGAGCTTGATGCCGGCGATCTTGGCGATGGCGTAAGGCTCGTTGGTGGGCTCGAGCGTGCCGGTGAGCAAGGCGCTTTCCGCCATGGGCTGTGGCGCGTTGCGCGGATAGATGCAGGACGAGCCGAGGAACAACAGCTTCGGCACGCCGCTCAGGTGCGCCGCATGAATCACGTTGCTCGCGATCATGAGGTTGTCGTAAATGAAATCGGCCGGATAGGTATCGTTGGCGTGGATGCCGCCGACACGCGCCGCCGCCAGGTAGACCTCGCTGAATTCATGACCGGCAAAAAAATGCCGCACGGCGCTCGTATCGCGCAGGTCGAGATCGGCGCGATCCGCGGTCACGACCCGGCACGCCTCGTCCGCACGCAGCCGCCGCATCAACGCGGAACCCACCATGCCGTTGTGGCCGGCAACGAAAACCAGAGGTTTAGTCATGACACGCGCCGACGCTCATTCGTGGTGTTGATCGATGGCGCGATAGCCATGTTTTTTGACCAGGGCGTCGCGCTCCGCGGATTGCAGATCCTCACGCACCATCTCCGCCACCAATTGCTCGAACGTGATGCGCGGCTGCCAGCCCAGCACTTTACGCGCCTTCGCGGCATCGCCGATCAGCGAAGACACTTCCGCCGGGCGGAAATAGCGCCTGTCCACCGCCACGATGCAATGGCCGGATGCGTCATAGCCCTTCTCGTCCGCGCCAATGCCTTCCCAGCGCAGCGCAATGCCGAGTTCGCTTGCCGCACGATTGACGAAATCGCGCACGGAATACTGCACGCCGGTGGCGATCACGTAATCATCCGGCTGTTCCTGCTGCAACATCAACCACATTGCCTGCACGTAATCGCGGGCATGGCCCCAATCGCGCCGCGCATCCAGATTGCCGAGATAAAGGCACTCCTGCAGCCCCAACTTGATGCGGGTCAGCGCGCGAGTGATCTTGCGCGAGACGAAGGTTTCGCCACGCAGCGGCGATTCATGATTGAAGAGAATGCCGTTGCTGGCATGCACGCCATAAGCCTCGCGGTAGTTCACTGTAATCCAATGCGCGTACAGCTTGGCGACGCCATAAGGACTGCGCGGATGGAACGGCGTGGTTTCGCGCTGCGGCACTTCGTTCACGAGGCCGAACAGTTCGCTGGTGGAGGCCTGATAGAAACGGGCCTTGTTCTCCAACCCCAGAAAACGGATGGCTTCGAGCAAACGCAAAGTACCCAGGGCATCGGTGCTCGCCGTGTATTCCGGCTCCTCGAACGACACCGCCACGTGGCTCTGCGCCGCGAGATTGTAGATTTCGTCGGGCTGCACCAGCTGAATCAGGCGAATCAGGCTCGGCGCATCGGTCATGTCGCCGTGATGCAGAACGAAGCGACGGCCCTGCTTCTCCGGCCCTTCATAGAGATGCTCGATGCGCGCGGTGTTGAACAAGGAGGTGCGGCGCTTGAGTCCATGGACTTCATAGCCTTTCGCCAGCAACAGCTCCGACAGGTAGGCCCCGTCCTGCCCGGTCACGCCGGTAATAAGTGCTTTTTTCATCAACAGCGCTCGATCGAATCAAGTAGGAACGGCAAAGCAGAGCACGCCGGCAAAATAGTCATACAGCCGCCGGCAATTCCGTTGCATCCAGGCCAGGCGCCCCGGCTCGTTGGCGAGCAGCCGCCGCAGATGCTCGAGCAGGCCCTCGACTTCCTGGCGTCCGCAGCGGATTACCGCATCGTCCCAGGAGAGCGCATCGAGCTCGATCTCCGGCCAGAGCCAGTCTTCCACGATCACTACCGGTATCGCGCCAGCTGCCAGGGCTTCCCACAGACGCAGCGTATTGGGGCCGGCGCCTTCGGGACAAAACGCGAACACGCTGTCCGACAACACCGCGTTGTAACGCAAGGTGGCATTCTGCTCGCGGCGCTTGTCCGCATCGCTCATCGGCTCGCCCTTGACCTGCTCGCCATAGACGACCGGGTTGAAGTGCCAATCATCGCCAAGCTCGAACAACACCTCGTCGCCGCCATCGCGCTGCACCTCGCGCCGCAAACTCAGGCGCGCATCGGAACGATAATGCGACATCTGCGCGCCGATGAAGGACGCCAGATAGCGTCGCTCCTGCCAGGGCCGCTCGGCATCCAGGCCTTCGCGGCGCTCGGGATTGACGACGTTGGCGGCCTCGAGCGGCCACGAATGCACGCGAATTCCGAAGGCCTGCGCCTTGGCTTGCGAGCCAGGCTCGCAGTGCGACAGATGCACATCCGTCACGCCCCATTCCGACCACAGCGGCAACAAGCGGTCCCAATAAATGTGCTGGCAGACCGTATGCACGCGCACATCCTCGCCCCACTGCAATTGCCAGTGCTCGGCCAGCCGGCGATAACCGCGCAGGCGCGTGCCGATGACGAGGGCGACCTTTTCCGGAATATGCCCGGCGCCCCTTCCCCCTTCGGGATTGAACAGCTTGTCGATGTACGTGGCCCAGGGCAGGCCGAGATAAGTGTCAACCGGCAATTCATACGCCGCCCGCCAGGCGGGAGGAGGCAGCGCGGCGTGTCTTTCCCGGGCCAGCTTTTCCGTCACGGCGGGAAACTGCCAAAAATTCACGTCTTTCGAATCGTCCGGTTGCGTGCCGACGAGAATCGGCGCCGTGTCCAGACAGAGCGGCAGCAACATCCGTAGCGCGGCCCGGCAACCCGCGGCGTCATCCAGCGTCAGTCCGGGAGCCGCCAGCTCGCGCTTGGAGGAAGGACACAAGACGTCGTCAAAACGGACGAGCCCGTCTTGCCGCAAAACGGGCGCGATATGAAAACGCCGCAGGAATTGGAACGGGGCGATAAATTGATTCAACGCAGAAGCCGTGTCAGGAAAAGCCGAGATCCGCTCGCAAGACATCAGGCGGAAAGCGCGACTTTATCACCCTGAGGCGAGGCTGGCAGCAGCCGGCGACGTTCGGGGGACGCATTGCGGAAGTCATCCCAGATCCGCTGGCTCAGCGCGAGCAGCGCGTTGGAGGCGTCGGTTTTCAGCTTCTGCACCTTGTCCATCGGCACCTCCGGCACACCCTTCGCGATCATATCCAGCAGCTTCGGGCTGTTGGACGCAACCGCGAGTTCTTCACGGCCGAAGGAGCGCATGAAGGCCCGCGCTTTCACCACGGGGTTCACGCAGATAGTGGGAACGCCGTACATCGTCGCCACCACGGTGGTGTGCAACTTCATGCTTAACACAAGCGAGCATTCGCCCAGTGCGCGGCTGATGTCGTCGAGGTTCTGACTGAACACGGTTTCCTTGCCAGGCACCTCGAGCGCCTGGGAATTCTCGAAATCCTTGCGGCCGTGCTCGCCAACGCCCCCGACGATGTGCCGGATGCGCCAGCCCTGCGCACCAAGGCGCGCCGCGGCTTCCGCCATCAGCACGTATTCTTTCGGGTCTTTGATGTGCCGGGTAACCAGGCCCAGGATCGGCGCGCCTTCAGGACGTTTGGCCGGCGGCAGCGACAACGCGCACACCAGGTCCGGATGCGACCCCACGGTGACGGCAGGTTTGATGTGCTGCTCGATCCAGGCTTTGGAATCCGGATCGCGGGTGCTGATGGATTTAATGTTGGGATTGACCAGAAACTTTCGCCACTTCTCCACCACAGCGGGATCAATTTCGGGACGGTTTCTTTCCACGCCGATGCCCGCCACGTGTACTGGACGGCGCAGATAAGCGGGGTTGATGAAATCGCGATCGATCTTCGGGCGATAAGGGCACAGCAAATCGCCGCCACCAAGCACGATGGCATCCATCAGATCGACGTAGGCATTTCTCAATTCGATGAAGTAATTCTGTCTTGGCAGGCCAGAGAGAAGAAACAGATCGGCCCATGGACCCAGCCATTGCTGGTAGACCTTCACATACAGTTCATCACCGTAATTGCCGCGGCCAAATGAGCCGGTAATGCCAATTCTCGGCTTCGGCCGCCCTTGGTCGTGAGCTTCATTCCGTGTCGTGTTACCCATCATTCAACTCTCTTGAGGGATCGCATTCCTTGTTGCGTTGCCGCGGCAACGTCGCGCATAGGCGTGGCATCATTCTACTGTAATAAATGCACCGATTTCGTGCGTATCACACAAAAACAACGATCCGCGAGCAGGACGTAATGCAGCGCCGAAGGGGCAGTCCAGCTTCTTGCTAAAGTCCTTATTACGCTTTCGCCTGACGGCCCAGCACCATGTTGTATTTCTCCTTGGCCGACGGCAAATTCGGTGCGAAGTGATAAGCCTCCACGAATTCCTTTTCCGCCAGCGAGGGGAGATCCAATCTTTCGAAGATATAACCGCGTTCCATATGGGCATGCGCCTCGAAGTCATCTCCCTTCATGTAGAACTCATGCGAGCGGAACGCGGCATCGTAGTCCTTGACGTAGCGCAGATAGCGCGAGAACCACAACTGCACCAGCCGCGACCGGGGGCGATCCGACTTCAGCGCCGCCACGATCTTTGCCATCGGCTCAGGCTTACCGCCGTTTTCGGCATAGAACGCCACGGCCCTGACCACGGCGACGCTGACCATCTTGTTGGGCGATGGCCCGGTCACCCTAAGGATCAGGTCCGCGGCCTCCGCGAGGCTGCCGCTTCTGGCCAGATGCACCGCCTGCGTCAGCCTGACATCTTCATCTTCCGGGAACTGCTGCAGCAGGTGCGCCGCCACTTTCCGTTGCAGGCGCGGGCGGTGGCGCAACTTGAAGAACAACGAGGTCAGATAGGCTTTATTGGTCTTCTGGCTTCTTCTGATCATGCTGTTGATGCCGGCCAAGGAGTCGTCTTCATAAACCACTTTCCTGAACACATCGCCCAGCACGCCGGCGCTCTTCAGGTAAGTCATGACGAGATGATCCGCCTTCGGCGTCAGTACTTCCTCGATCTTGGCATGGCTGGAGAGAATTTCGACGTGCTTGGCATCGTGGCTTTCGGGGTCGTACACCACCACCACTCGCGGGTTGTTGCGCGGCGGCAGCAGGGTGCCCGACAGCGCCAGGTACGCGTCATAGTGCTGCTCGTAATCCGACGACCAGCGCGACTCGATGGTCTTGTCCAGCGTCACCACCGGGGCGCACAGGAACACCAGATCGAAATCGATGCTGGCCGCGATGCGCAGCGCGCCGAAGCTGCCCATCGAGAAGCCGAAGATCACGACCTTGGAGGCCCAGGAATCGCGGATGGCCTTCTTGATCGTTTCGACGACGTTCGGAATGTCCTGATCGAGGTACCAGGTGTTGTCCAGCGACCTGACGCACACATAGGAGAGCCGTTCCTTCTCGAACAGCTTCTGCCCGAGATAGTCGGCCGGTTTCGGCTCCTTTCGCTCCGAAACCGACACCACCAACGTGCTCGAGTAGTTGTTTTTGAACACCACCTCGTTGTGAGGACTGGCATAGATACTCGTAGCCATAACTCACCTGCGCCCATTACGGGCCGGGAAATATCACTAGCCGCCCTGCAATCTGGCGAACTTGCTCATGGCAGAACCGATGACCTGATGCATGTCGTAGTACTTGTACTCGGACAAACGGCCACCGAAGATCACGCCGGGTTCCTTGGCTGCCAGCGTTTCGTACTGTTTGAACATCTCGGTGTTGGCCTTATCCCCGATCGGGTAGTAAGGCACTTTCTCGCGCGACCAGTCATCCGGAATTTCCTTGGTGATCACCGAACTGCTGGTCTTGCGGCCACCGGGCTCGAAGTGCTTGTGTTCGATGATGCGCGTCCAGGGCACATTGGCTTCCGTGTAGTTCACCACCGCGTTGCCCTGCACGTTTTCGCTCGCGACGATGTTGGTGTCGAACTTCAGCGTGCGATATTCCAGCTCACCCAGCTGAAAACCGAAGTACTCGTCGATCTTGCCGGTAAACACCACCTGATCAGCCTGCTTGTTCCAGAAGCTTCTGTCCGCCAGGTAATCCGTCGAGGTTCTGACTTCGATGCCTTCCAGCATCTTCTCGAACATGCCGGTATAGCCACCCTCGGGGATGCCCTGATACTTGTCGTTGAAGTAGTTGTTGTCCCAGGTGAAGCGCACCGGCAGGCGCTTGATGATCGAGGCCGGCAGATCCTTCGGATCCTTCTGCCACTGCTTGCGGGTGTAGTCCTTGATCAGCGTGTGGTAGATGTCATGGCCTACCAGGGTCAGCGCCTGCTCTTCGAGGTTTTCCGGCTCGCGGTCGAGCTTCAACTTCTGCTCTTCGATCTTCTTGTACGCTTCTTCCGGAGTGGTGACGCCCCACATCTGGTTGAAGGTGTACATGCTGAACGGCAGCGAATACATCTTGCCGTTGTGCATGGCCACCGGGCTGTTGCGGAAGTTGTTGAACTTGGCGAAGCGATTGACGAAAGCCCAGATGTCGTCGTCGTTGCAATGGAAAATGTGCGGACCATAACGATGCACGTTGATCCCTTCGACATTCTCCGTATAGCAGTTGCCCGCGATGTGCTCGCGCTTGTCGATGACCAGACAGCTCTTGCCGGCATCGGTTGCGAGTCTCGAAAAAGTGGCGCCGAACATGCCCGCGCCGACCACCAGAAAATCATACTTTTTACTTGCCATTTGCCAACTCCACGCCTTGCAGTTTGTTCATGAATGCTGCTGCTTGTTCCTTGTAAGCACCTTCCAGTTCCTGCGGAACGCGATCCTTGGCCCACCCGATGAGATGAGTGGCGAAGTCGCGCCAGCTCTGCGCCATCAGCTTGTACGAGGGGTAGGCGACCAGGCGTTCCTGCGTGTACCGCAGGGCTTCGAACACCATCATGCGACGCGCGTCGTTGATGTTGGTGATCTGCGCGCGCTCGGAGAACTTGCGATGCACGCAGACGTCCTTCTCCATGAAGCCGATTTTTTTGGCGGAGGCGATGCTGTGCCAATGAAACGGGATGTCGTTGTGCACGACGGTCGGCCCGAAGAAGATGTTTTCGTCATGCAGCAGGTCGGTCCTGATGATGCGGTTCCAGGGATAGTTGATCAGCTTGGACGCCGCGGTACGGCGCTGATCGACATCCTTCGCCGCCTTGATCTCGGCGAATACCTTTTTGTCGGAATCGAACATGTCGCGCCTTTTCTTGTCTTCGAAGAACTCGATCTTGTACCCGAACAGGAAGAGATCGTTGTCACCCCTCCTGGCGAGGCCCACCGCTTCTTCGAGCACGGTGCTGTCGATGACGTCGTCCGCGTCGAGGAAGTAGGTATATTGACCGGTACACAGCGGCACCAGTGCGTTTCTGGCGCGGCCCGCTCCTCTGTTGCCCTGCTCGAACACATGCAGGTTGTTCACCTTGGCCGCCAGCGCCTTGGCGACCTTGACCGTGTCGTCGGTGGAACCGTCGTCGATCACCAGAATGTTGTGCGGGATCTTCAGCTTGTCGAGCGACTCGATGGTCTGCGCGATCATGTCCGCGCAGTTGTACGCCGGAATCACGATGGTCAGATCCAGGTCGGGATAAGCGGCCTTGTAATTCTCGAACTTCTTGCGGAAGTCGGCGCACAGGTGCTTGGGCGGCAGCCCCTTGACGCACTTCCGATAAATGTTGGAGAAGCGCTTTTCGATGAGGGCCTTCACCGAGGCATCGACTTGCTTGTCCACCACCCACGACTGGCGAAAGACGTAATCGTAGAATTCGTCGATGGTCAGCTGGGACACCTGCTTCTTGCCCGACAGCGACATGCCGATCGTGTTCGCGTGCGAGCAGATCGCCGCCACCTTGTAGGCGGACGAGTTCATGGTCTGCCCTTCACGCGCCATGCGGTGGTAGGCAATGACCTTGTTCAGCATCACCACGCGTTCGGCCGCGGCCAGCGCGGCCCAATGCAGCGGGTTGTCTTCGAAGAAGTAGTCGCCTTCCGGGTAGCGGATGGCGTGCTTGTTCAGGAATTGCGTGCGATACAGCTTGCGCCAGGGCACCGGCGAAAGACGGTAAAGGTCCGGCAGGTCGTGGGCGGAGATGACCTCGCCGGTCGGAATCTTTTCCCAGTGCTCCGCATCGTAGGCGGGCGAAAGTTCGCGGCTCTGCTGATCGAAGTTGTTGAAGTCGCCGATCACGAGATCCGCGCGGTTCCGCTCCGCTTCACGCACCAGTGCTTCGAAGGCATCGCGGCTGACGAAGTCGTCGCTGTCCACGAACGCGATGTATTCGCCCTTGGCGGCATTGATGCCGACGTTGCTCGGAATGCCGGCGCCGCCGAGCGTGTTGTACGGCAAGCGAATGACGCGTACGCGACTGTCCAGCTGCTCGTACATGCGCAGGATGTCGCCGCCGCCGTCGGTGGAGGCGTCATCCACGATGATCAGTTCAATGTGCTTGTAGGTCTGATGCAGGACCGACAGGATGCTGGCATCCAGAAAAGGTCCGACGTTGAACACCGGCATCACCACCGACAGCAGCGGGCTCCTGACAAGGGCCATGCCCTGCGGCGACTCCCGCAGCATGCGCTCGGCGTGCTTGATGTTGAAACCAGCCTGTTGATACAGGGGATGAGCGGAACCGATCTTGCCATATTCTTCGATAGCTTCCCTGTACAAGCCAACCTTGAACTTCTCGTTTCCGGTTTTGATGCTCACTGCACTGCTCTCACTTGCTTAGCGATTAATTTTTGCGGTTCCTGTCCGCCTTGAGGCGCTCAATCTCCTGGGCCAGAAGATAGTTTTCCTTCACCACGCTATAAGGGTTGTTGGCGGCGCAACGAGAGCTCATGTAGGCAACGTTGCAGCGCCGCAAGAGAGGCGAATCCTGAATCCATTCGTGCCGCTGCTCGTAAATCTTGAAAGCGCGATAGCCGTAGTCTTGCAGGAAGCCGTCGATGCGCGACACGTAGGTCTGCTGGGTGCCATCGCGGTTCATGCCGACTTCGATATAGAGCACGTCGACATGCATGCCATCAAGAAGACCCCTGGCGCCGGCCAGCACTTCCATCTCGTCGCCTTCCACATCGACCTTGAGAATGTGGATGTGCTGATCGGTGATGAAGTTTTCGAAATCCTGCAAGGGCTTGCAGGGGGCGGTGAACATGTTGGTCGACACCGGCGCGCCATCGGCCGATGGCGCATTCTTCACGCTCTTGGTCATGGACCGCGCGGCGAGAAAGGTCTTTTCGCCGACGTCGTTCCCCAGCGCCAGGTTGTACAGATGCAACGCGCTGATGCCGCAGTCCGCCACCTTGCGCTTGAGCTCGGCGAAACTTTCCGGGTTCGGTTCGAACAGATGCGCTTCGCGGATATCGACGGCGCCGGAACGCAGCAGCTTCAGAAACACGTCGCCGACAAAAGCGCCGGCATCGACGTAGGTAAGCTTTTTCTTCATGAAGAACGGTGCGATGTCCTCGATGAAATCATCGATCTGCGCATCGCTGCTCGACGCCTTGGGCTTCGGCGTTGCCTCCGCCTCAGCGGGGGCATCAGTTGCCTTGGGCGCCACCGCACCGGTAGGGCCCTTCATCAAGGACCGAAAAAAATCCACGACCGCTTCCATCACGCAAACCACCTCCATGGGACCCACTTGGACATTCACCTTCCAGCTCCGCATCCCGCGAAGCTGGAAATCAAGGATCAAGCCATTACTTCCGTGCTGCTATTTTGGGTTTCACGGAGGCCGGCGCGATATCGAGCAGCGCCATCAGGGAATCGGCCTTGCGGACAACCTGCGCACCCGGTTCGGCCCTGCGCACAGCCGGGGGATTGGCGGCAGCCACCGGTGCCGGCTTGCGAACGCTTCCCGCCGTGTGCTTGGCGGTGATGCGCTGCATCTCGCGCGCCATCGCTTGCCACTCCGACACGGGACGGCTCAGTTGCACGCCATTGCCCGCCAGGATCTGCAACCAGTCGGGCAGGAATCTGATGAGCTGACGCAGAACACCCCAGTCCTGTTTGTTCAGCTTGTGCCACACGCCCAGATCCATCGAGTCCGGCAAGGCGAAACGCAACTCCAGCTTGTCGCCGAAATCATCGAAGGATTCCGCGAACCAGGAACCGAGCGTGGTCTGGTCGTCGACTTGCGGGAATTCCAGCTTGGGGAATTTGCCGAACATGCCGGGGCGCACGTTGGAGCACGACAGGCGGAATTCGAAACGCGGCCAGTACTGCTCATCCCCCAGGCTCAGGTTTTCCAGAATCAGCCACAGGTGCTCGTAATCGGGGTTGACCTGCTGACGCTTGAGGCGGATGTGATCGAAACGCAGTACCGAGGGGAACTGAGCGAGATTGGCCTTCAATGCACGCAGGCCGGCCAGCCATTCATCGGCATTGAAGCCTTGCGGCGCACGTATGACAGCCGGTTGCTGCGACAACAGGGTAATCAGGAAATCGGTCAGCGCGTTCAAGCGCTTCCATTCGCTCGCGCTCAGCGCGAGCAGCGCCGCGGAACGCGCGGTCACCTGATCGCGCGTGCCAATGGGCAACAGCGTCAGCGCTTCCGAATCCGACAGTCTGTGATCGAAGAATCCTTGCGCGGCATTGTCCGCGTACTGGAACACGAACCCGGCCATGCCGTGCTCGATTACCGTGTCGAATTGCAACGTGGCGAAATCGGTCCCGACCAAGGCCACATCCTTCAAGTGCCAGCTGGCACGGCTCTCTTCTGCCCGCACCACATCCACCGTGCCTACCTCGATGTAATCCGGGTAGCGATCCTGCATCTTGCTCAGGCGTCCGGTGAGCGCATCGAGCTTTTCCTGCACCTGCTGATTCATCAGGAAATGATGCTCGAGTTCGTCCTGTGCCTGATGCAGCTGCAGCAAGAGCAGTTCGTTTTCTTCCGCGCGCTCGCGCAGCTTCCGCGCCGACACCCCGCTCTGCTCGTCGCTGGCCTTGGCGCGCTTCAGCTCGGCTTGCAGGGCATTGTTCCGTTGCTCGAGATGCTCGCACTGCGTTTTCGCCTGCGCCACTTGCGCCTGCAGCGCCTGGTATCGTTCGCCATCGACCTTCAGCGATTTCTCGTTATGCAGCAGCAGCGCTTCCAGCTCATCCTGCGCATGAAGCAGATGCGACAACAGTAGCTCGTTCTCTTCCGTGCTTTCTTCCAGCTTCCGTTCCAGCGTGCTGAAGGCTTGAGCGCGCTGCTCCTTATGCGCGTCTTCCGCCTGCATCAGTTGCTTCTGCAAGGCCTGATGCTGCTCCGTGCTGCTCTTATGCAGCGCTTCGCGCTGGAGGAGCGAGTGCGCGAGATCTTCCTGCGCCTGATGCAATTGCGTCAGAAGCAGTTCGCTATCTTCGACGCTGTCGTGAAGCTTCGTTTCCAGAACGACGAGGGTCTTGGCGTGCTTGTCGCCGTCGTTCCTGGCTTGCTGCAGCTGAGCATCGTGCTCGCGCTTTTGCGCGGCGAAATCCTGATGTTGTTGCTGATAGCCCTCCAGCGTGCGCCGATACAGCTGCTCCGTGCGATCGCACTGCTCCTGCAACAAACGCATTTGCTGTTGCTCGGCGGAACGGTCCAGGAGATGGCGGAAACCGGTGACGAGATTGTCGATCTCGATGGCTGCGGCAGCTTGTGGCGCGGGCGTGGCGATGACGGCGGCAAGGCTGGCGTCGATCTCCTGCTGCAGCGCGGTGATCTCGGCGTTATTCTTCAGCAGCTGGCCCGCCAGAAAGTGTGCGACGGGATTGGGTGTGGAAGCGGTCACCGCGGGGGAAGCCGCGGGGAGCGACAGCGGCAGGTCCCATTTCGCGCGCAACAGTTCGGTGAACGCGGCAGGATGTGCCAGCGCCTCGCCAGCATCCAGCATGACGCAGCGTTTGGAGTAACGCAGGCCGAAGGTCAGCAGTACTTCGTGCCGCTTGCGCCAGGCATCAAGCAATTGCGCCAGCGTCTGTTCCTGGGCGTCCAATTGCTCCATGTGCGCGGCCACGACGTCTTCGGCACGCTCGAACAACAGCACGAAATTCACGCGAGGATCGAAGCTATGCCAGAAATCCAGCAGCGTGCTGGTGACATCGGCGTTGGCCCATCCCCACGCCGGCACTTCCGCGTTGGTCAGAAAGATTTCGCTGGCCAGGTGCTCCCACATGCGGCCGAGGCCTTCATGCGCGAGCTGTTCATCGCGCTGTTCGAGCAGATCCAGCACCCGCCGATGCCAGGCGTGAATGTCCATGGGCGGCTGGCATTTGGCAGGCAGCGAAGGCGCCATGCCGGCACCGACGAGAACGGAATACAGCTGCTGCGGAGCAGAACCAAAACCAGTGAGACAAATGCACTTCATGTGCGAACTCCCAAAACATTCCCTTGCAACGACTGAAAACAACGACCCGAAAAAACTCGGGCATTTCAACCAAAATCGGGTCGGCCGCGTTTTTAGCACAAGAGCCTTGCCGAGAGGAAACGCTAAACGCGGTTATTCTGTCGTGCTGGCAGCTAAAGCAGAAAAATGTGCGGATCTGTGATCCATGTCTCAGTTGAATATCGCGGCGTGCGAACAGTGACATGCGCCAGGCAACATGACGCGCTGAAGGAAGCATTCCCAAAAGGAAAGGTCATTATTCGTCCATAGCTCGCATGGGTATTGGCAATGCTTAATCGAAAAATACATTTCTCTTTATTGGGAAGCCTCTTTTTCCAAAGCCTTGTCTGGGCAGGCCCTGTCAGCCTGGATGCCGCACAGGTTGAGCCCCTGCGTCGATTGGTGGCAACGGACCCGGAAGCCACGGCTCAATTCAACTCCTTGCGCAAGACTGCCGATGCCGCATTGAAGGCGACGCCTCAGCCTATTCCGGTTCTGATCAGTGAAGGAAAACTCGCCTCCGACCCCGACAAGAAGAAAACATTAATCGCGTTAAAGGACATGCCTAAAGCCTATAGCCTGGCTTGGGCATGGTTGATCGACAAAAACGATCAGTATTCCGAAAAGGGAATCGAATTTATCAAAGCATGGGCTCAGACCAATCGTCCGGATGGCGACCCGATCAATGAAACAAATCTTGAGCGGCTGATCGTGGCGTATGACATCTTGCGTCCTCAATTCACACCTGAAGATCAAACCGCAATCGACAACTGGTTAAGAGACCGGGCGATAAAACTATGGAACGATCCCAGGGTTCACACCGGAAACTGGCAAAGCCATCGCCTCAAAATCGTGGGCATGATCGCCACGGTAGTGAATGATGAAGCTCTCTGGAACAACGTTGTTGAAGGGTTTAAACAGCAGATTGACGTCAGCTTCCTGCCTGATGGAGAAAGCATAGACTTCAAATCGAGAGATTCCATGCACTATCACCTGTATAGCGTGCAACCCCTACTCGCGCTGGCCTGCGTTGCACAGCAACGCGATCTCGACTGGTACAACTATCGAGCACCGGATGGAGCGTCTTTAAGGCAGACTGTCGATTTCATAAAACCCTTTACCGACGGTGAAAAGACGCATATGGAATTCGCCCACTCATCCGCAAAATTCGACCAGACACGCGCCAACGCTGGCCAAAAAGAATACATGCCTCACGAGTGGGAATCCTGCCAAGCAGGGCCAACGTTTGCCACAGCAAGCTGTGTCGACCCCAGCATGGCGGATCTGGCAGTCAAGACCTGGTGCGGTAACGGCAAGTCCTCGCACGAGCATTATGTCAATTGGGAAAGCGTCGTTAACGCCGTCAGGAGAGGTCCGGGCTAAGAAGGCTTTGGTACCGTGCCCGATGAAAAAGTTATCCAGCACACATTAGTACGGCAATATATACCGCCAATGGTTGATCGCTTGGCGGGGGAGGGGCAATGTTATATTGACCTCGAACGCGCCCTTTCCAATCCGCACGAGCCTGTGCCGACAGCGATGCCAATGTAATTTTTCGCGGTCTTTGCGCACTTTTCCGCCAGGTTCTCCAACGCAAGGAAAAGTCCTTGATCATGAAGCGCCCTTCTTTTTCCTGCGTCCAGACATGTGAAGTATCTATCACAAAAGGGATTTCATTTTCTTCTCTAATGCAAATAGCACCACTACTTGCGGTGCAGGCATAGGTTAGAGAAATCAACCCTCCCGGAAGAGTCATCTGTAATTCCTGTCCCTCCTCAAGTTTGATGCTGTTCATCTGGAAGCGACTGTTCACAAACGGTACTTGAGGAAAATGCGTGACACAGTCAACCATGGACATTACGCTGACGTCATCAAAAAATCCGGTGAATTTAGGAGTTGGTAACTGCCAGCCATCGTCTACGCTGTGCCTGTCGGCAATCAGGATTTTTAACACGTGCGCCGAAATATAGGCGCCAAGCATGCCACTGGCTAACGGCCTGCTGTAATGTGAGGAATCCATATATAGACGCTTGAACGTATTCGCGTCTTTTATCTGCGAGCGCAACCATTCATTCACATCTATGTAGTCAACAACGCTGCCATACTGTTGGTAGTATTTTGACAACTCAACAACGGCCGCTCTAATTCTTTCATGGCATGGATAGGTCTTCTCGTCACGGCGAGCCAATATAATATTGATTACTTTGGTCTTGCCGGCGGTTTTAGCGAGAATGTAACGAATAATCGCTTCGTATGCGGATTGCCAAGTCTCCCATTGCTGATCTTGGCCCATTGCGTTGTCATTAACGACGTATTCGATCAATACCGCATCGTAGCTCGCAAGGTTTTCTATACCACGTACAAGTTGCAGCCCATGCACACAGTTGTTTGCACCAACCGCCCGATTGTCCAAGGTGAACTGGTCGTCTGCTGTTTTCAACGCTGCCACCATGGTATCGACATACCCTGGGGACATGACCGAGTTAGAACCGCCTAATAATAGTAATTTCACTATAGCCTTCTCTCGCCACTACAAATTTAACGCACTAATCTTAATAGTTCCGGCAAGAGGGCTTGTGGCTCTCCCGCACTATGCCCTTTTTCATTTTCGAACAGGACCTCCGTAACTCTTTTGGCACCTTCATCTTTTAATGCCCCCAAGAAAGGCAGGTGATGATGCTCATAGTGAAACGCATCGAATTCCTTATTCTGAGCCAGCACAATTCTTGATTGTGTAAAGTCGGAGATAGAGGCGAATAGACTCAGGCGCACATGATCATCTGGATACTCCGCGTTCTGTATGCAGGTTTCGCGAAAGATGCGGTAGTGCTTTTCATGATATTTTTTCAACCATGTTTGCGAATTAATGGCAATCACCGCGGCTTCAGGCAAATACCTCAAGGCCTGGAGCGCTGAAAATCCACCACCAGATGAGCCATAAAGCACTACATCAGACAGTGCAATATTTTCTTTATCACAGATATCCGCAACGAGATTGGCGTAGGCCAGCGCTACATTGGTTTCGATGGTGCCGAAATACCATGCGATAGGAATGTCCTCTGAAAGCCTTAAGCTGGGATCAGAAGTGCATAGAACATTGGCATTGAACCGATGCGCCCATGACCAGCGTTGATATACAGGCAGTTGATATTTCTCACGATTAACCGCGCCGGTATACAAAACAACAAGTCGTTTTTGGTGATCTGGATTCCGGCTTGGTTGATATAAGTACTCAAAAGTCAAACCATTGTAGTTATAGCTGTACTGCCCTTCTTGAAGAAGGTCCGGCAAGTTTTTGTCTTTCAAATCAATACGCGAAAAGCTATCGATCGATCGAGTAGTTTTCAGAGACGGTGCTGCGCCCATGATCCTGATGACTCCTAAAATACACTGTCCTTTCCGGCTTTTAAAAACTCTTCAATATATCTGCGGTCCCACATAACTCCGGTTTTAACGACCCGCGCTGGAGAGCCCGCAATGACGCAATTTTCGTCAGAGAATGCCGCGGTAACAATTGCACCTCCGCCCACGATGCAATTTGCGGGCACATTCGCCCCTTTTAGAAAGGTCACTCCCGCACTGATCCAGACATGACTCCCGATAACTATTGGCTTGGCGTAATTGAGAATCTTCCCGCTGTGCACATCATAGATAGTATGCCCATCGCTTGGCCGAACCGTGACGTTTGCACCGACCAGACAATTTTCCCCGAGAGAAACTTCCAGATTAGATTCGTTTGCCATGGCAAAACGCATACTTTCGCATGAGCATCCATTCCCAATAACGAGCCTCTTGTTTGTCCCGACACCCGACATATCGACAGTCAGGTTATGCAAACCTCTGCGATGAGTTTTCCCGATCTCTATATGAGATTCATTCCCTACTATTATTTTGGCATTAACAAATCTTGATCCTTCAACAATTGTTACCGTGGATCCCTGCCCTCTAAATTGAACTGAAAGCCCCTCGTACTTATCAATATCCAATTGCTCAGATTTTTTTGAAATCAAAATAAGCCGGTTCATTTCTACAATGCCGCTTCTACTAACCTGATGTCATATTGGTTTTCAATTCATCGAACCTTTTATGGAGATCTGGCGAAATTTTCTCTCTCGCCCAAACCAACAGATTTTCGGAAAAATGTTCCCACTTGTTTTTTATTTTCGGGAAACCCTGGCAACCCAAGAGACGCTCTTCGGAAAACCTAAGCGCTTCAAAAAGGCCCAGGCGGCGATCATCCATCAGATTAGTGATTTGCGGCCGGGCTTTAAATTTTTTGTGGGAACAGACGTCCACATTGACGTAGTCGATGTTTTCCGCCGACATGATGCTAAGCCAATGGAATGGAATATCGTTATGAACGATGGTCGGGCCAAAGAAAATATTGGCATCGTGCAGCAAGCTGGTTTTGATGATCCTGTTCCAGGGGTAGTTGATGAGCGAACAGAAAATAGCGCGCCGCTCCTCCTGACTTTTGGCCTTAGGAAGGGAGTTCCACAGCTTTGAATCACTCTCGAACATGCCGCGGCTTTTTTTCTCATCGACAAAATCAATTTTATATTTGAAAAATAGCAGGTCGTTGCCACCTTTCATTGCCTGCTTGACGGCGGAGCACAGCGCCTCCGCGTTGATGGTGTCATCCGCGTCAAGGAAATAGGTGTAACTGCCGGTACAAAGGGGAATCAACGAGTTTCGTGCCCGCCCCGCGCCACGGTTCCCTTGCTGGAACACATGGACATGCGGGTGGTCCTTTTCGTACGCCTGTATGACTTCCAGCGAGTTATCGCTCGATCCATCATCTACAAGCAAAATGTTGTAGCGAATTCCCTGGATAGCGAGAACCGAGTCGAGCGTACCGCCTATGGTGCCAGCCGCGTTGAACACCGGGATGACGACCGTCAGATCGATGTCCGGGTAGGCATTCTTATTGCGCTCCAGCTCCGGCTGCAGGCTGCTGGGCGGCGCAGCCACGCTCTGTATGCGCTCGGCAATCTGCGAGAAGCGCTTCTTGATAAGATTTTCCGCGCAACTTTGAGACTGATTTTTCAATATCCACTGTGCGCCGCGCCAGAACGTCCAAAATTCTTCCCATATGATCTTGCGATCGACCAACGATTCCGGCTGCGAATTCAGGAAATTGAAGATGGAGTTCACGTGGCTGCACATTGCCGAAAGCTTATAGGCGTTTGATGTCATCGTCTGACCTTCACGCCCCATGCGGTGATAGCTTATGCACTTATCGACGACGACAACTCGCTCAGCTCGCGAGAGCACGAACCAGTGCAAGGGGTTATCTTCATAGAAGTAATCACCCTCCGGGTACTCGATGGCGTTTTTCTGCATATAGGCTCGTTTATAGAGCTTGCGCCATGGGACGGCGGAAAGGCGAAGCAGACTGGGTGCGGTAGCGGCATTGACCAGTTGATCATAGGGGCCCGCGTAACGACCCTTGTCGTAGGATGGGGAAACCGCTCTATCGTCTTCCGTGAAGGTACGAAAGTCACCTATGACGATATCCGCATCATGTTTTTTGGCGCATTCCAGCAGGCTGGAAAAAGCATCTCCCAGCGCCCAGTCATCACTATCAATAAACCCGATGTATTCCCCACGTGCCATGCGTATGCCGATGTTGCTGGGAATTCCCGCGCCCCCCAGGGTGTTGTGCTCAAGGTGAACAGCCCTGATTCGCGAGTCTTGGCTGGCATGCATATCGATGATCTTGCGCGAGCCGTCAGTGGATGCATCATTGATAATGATCAGCTCAAGATCGCCACCGCGCTGATTCAGGGCGGAAACGATGGCGGTATCCAGATAAGGAGCAACGTTGAACACCGGCATGATGATGGACAACAAGGGCTTGCCGGACGAGGGCACGTCGTTCAACCCGCCGCTCGAAGACAATAACGATTGAGGCTCTTTATCTCGATTTTTAAGGGCGAACCTCTCACCTGTCTGGCGGCGCCCTTTCGAATTCATGAGATTTTCAACAAATTCCGCGTTGAATTTTGCATGACGGAATAGGCGGGATCCGGCGGGAATATTCCGATACTCCTGCAAAGCTTTTGCCAGTTCGCCATTTCGCCAAAAGGTATTGCCTTTAAAGAGATGCCGCATGAGGTTGCTATCAACGGCTTCGTCCCTTTTTGCAGCGTGAGCCGGGGCAGCGATGAGTGCTTCGGGGACATCAAATGGACGTCCCACCAACGGGAAGGGCAAATGCAACGGCGCGGAAACTCCCTGAGCACCTGAATTGCCGGCCTTCGATTTTTTATATTCGGCATGCCATTTTTGCCATGCCTTGGCATATTGGCTCCGAACCGGAGACCACCCTTCCTTGTTATTGACGTCAATTCCATGCTCTGGATGGCTGGTCAGGCTGTTGGCGTGAAACAGCGCCAAGGCCAGGGGCATCGGCACGACAGGCACGTTTTCAGCGCCGAAAACCAACTTCAATCGCTCAAAGTATTCAGTATCAGCGGCAAAACGCACCGAGTCCCAGTAGCCAACGGTATCGCGGGCCTGCTGGGTACGCAGCGTCAGCGTCACGACGGCGATATGCAGGTAGACGCCACCCCATCCCGACTTGAACAAAAACTTGCCGTTTTCGTCGAGTCGCAACCATTGTCCGACAACACCGATATGAGCAGGGTTCTTCTCCAGGTGTTGAACGGCCCAAGCCAACCGATGGGGCAAAGCGAAATCATCAGAATCGTGTACGGTGAAAAACTCCCCCCTCGCCTGCTGCAGAGCCCGATTCCGGTTGACGTATGCTCCTTGATTTTCGGTGTTTTCTATCAGCCTGATTCGACTGTCTTCAGCGGCAATGCGGCGAACAATGTCGACAGTGGAATCCGTGCTGCAGTCATCGATCACCAGCAACTCAAAATTTGTATAAGATTGAGACAATATTGATCTGATCGCATTTTCAACAGTTTCTTGAGCGTTAAAACATGCCATGAAAACAGTAACTAACGGCCCCTTCACCTCTGTTGAGCTGGAAGGCTCCAAGTTCATATAGAGAATGCTTTTTTGACGGAGCTTTTTAGGGCGAAGCTGAACGGGAGGGAGCTCGTATAGGGCAAGATATTTATTGACGTAGCGCAGCCACACTCCCCACCAACCGGGTTTAGACCCGTTAGCAATGGCATTGGCCAGCGCAAGCCAGGATTCTGGGGGTAATTTGTGCCCTGAGAATGCTTCTCGGGCCAGTGATTCATCCCCTTTCTCACTAATGATATGGGCAATACGCAGGCGCTTTTGCGTTTCGGTGGCTAAATCGGAATGCACTTTTACTTTTTCAGCAAGCTTCGCCCCATGCTCGGAATGCTGTCTTAGCGCATGACGAATTTCCTCAATTTTGGGCTCGAATTTTTTTTGATCACCCTGAAGGAATTCGTAGATAAGCCACGAATTTACGTGGTCCCCTTGATCAAAGAAATAACCCGCAACCCGCTCCAGAGCCGCATGTGCATCTTCGTGGTGTGCGCTCCGGCCATCCGCCGATTTTTTGTCGTGTTTCATAGGATATTTCTCATTTATATGTTGCTCGGCCACCGGAGTTTTCCCGACCTGGCACCAAGTAGCGTTTCAAGAGTCGTCATAATTTTTCATTGCCGCGATCGGCAGCGCCCGGCATCGCGTCAATTTCGTGGAGTGAGAAGCGCTCGAAGATCAAGGGCATGACGCGGGGTGTCGGCCCAGCCCAACACCAACGCCTCCGCGTTGGCGAGAAATATCTCGCCGGTCCGGCGTCTCCACATGCGGCTCAGCCCCACCTGGGCGGAGTCTTCGTCGCGGTACGCAATCGATGGGGGGGGCGCTTGCCGATTCCGGGCACGGATATCCACGGGCGGCGGGGTGCTGGCGGGGAGGGGCGAGCGCCATGCCGGCGCCTGCGAGAACGGAATAATGCTGTTGCGGGGTGAAACCAAAATCACTGAGACAGATGCACTTCATGTGCGTACTCCCAAAACATTCCCTTGTAACTACCTGAAAACCATCGCTTTACAGGCATCTCATGCACACAGATGAGAGAGGAAATCCATAAACTCGGACCGGGCGCGTTTTTAGCACAGCGCAGGAGGCAAAGGAATTCCCAAACGCGCTATATCACGACGAGTTAACAGTTGGAGGAAAAATTCCTTGCCCCTGGCATTTTGCTATCGCATCAACGAAGTACGCCGGCCTCACTCAAGGCCGCGAGACTACACCAGGCTCGAACAAGACACTATTAAGACCGGATGGTCCAAATTCGTGCATCCCGCACAAAAACGATGATTTCGGGCCGAACTTCCGACACAAATCCAATTTCGCGGGATTTTCCGCATTTTTGGCATGTATCCAATTTGACAGCACTTTTCACGAAACCTAGCATTGTGCGGCAGCTTTCCTGGCTGTTCGCAACACTAGCAACACGCAATCACATCAGATGTCGATCTGACATCTCTTCTAAAGGAACTAGATATGGCCGCAGACTCTCTCGTAAGTTCTGTTGACGGCTACAACACCCTATCCGATTTCACCAAGGACGTTATCAGTAACTTCCTTCACGACACTCAGGACGGCGACGTCACGAAGACTGAGATCGAAGGTGCAACAATCGTGTCGGGCGTTGGCGCAGACAACGCAACACAAGATCTCATCTTTGCCAACAGTGCTGACGCACCTATTGAAATCACCTCCGGCGGCTTCAGCGCCAGTTTCGAAATCGGCTCTCCCGATGCAGTCATCGCGGTGGAAGGTCCTGACGGCCCTCAAACCGCCAGCGATGATTTCTTCAGGACGGTTGTCGACTCTGTCGTTGGCAGCATCGCCCCCGAGCGCGCTGAACTCAACGAATCCCTTAATCAGGCCATCGATCAGGTAACCGATGGCACTGGCGAAGGCGCAATCGTCAAGGTCATCCACATCATCGACGACGCGGAAGTTACCATCCACGGTAGCGGCAGCGGCGACGAAGTAGTGGCGCTGGCGATCAACGATGCCGAAGGTGGCGTTGTTGTCGATGGGCTGGACAAAGTGATCGTAGCCGGCAACGGCGCAGTCACCGTGATCGGCGACACCGACACTTCGATTTCCGGCGACCTGCGCGATCAAGCCATCACTGGCGGTGACGGTAACGACACCATCTTTGGCGGCGCCGGCAACGACACCATCACCGGTGGCGCCGGCAACGACACGTTCGGTTTTGTTGGTGGCGAAGGCACCACCACCACCATCACCGACTTCAGCGCAGGCGATACCTTCCATATGGAAATGGAAGGCGTTGCAAGCTGGAATGACCTGGTCGCTTCCGTGGCCAGCGTCGACACCTCCGGCGGCAACTTCACCGCAACCTTCCAGGACGGCTCCACCATCACGCTGGTGGGTGTCTCTCCGGAAGAAATCACTGCGGATCTCTTTACCTTCAATTGATCCGTCGGTTAGCAGTAATGAACAAGGGCTCGCTTTGGCGGGCCTTTGTTTTTTTGGGAGCTTGCTGCGACTTTTATGCGTCGCCGCCGAAGAGATCCCGCGTATATACCTTCTCCCCCACATCGGAGAGATCCGCGGTTCTACGATTGGCGAGAATCACATCTGCTTCGCGCTTGAACTGATCGAGATCAGTCAGCACCCGCGAATGGAAGAAAGTGTTTTCCTTCAAGGCCGGTTCGTACACGATTACCTCCACCCCCTTCGCCTTGATGCGCTTCATGATCCCCTGGATGCTGGAGGCGCGGAAATTGTCGGAGCCCGCTTTCATCACCAGGCGATAAATACCCACCGTGCGCGGCTTGAGCTTGAGCACGCTGTTGGCGATGAAATCCTTGCGCGTGGTGTTCGCTTCCACGATCGCTTCGATCATGTTCTGCGGCACTTCCTGGTAGTTCGCCAGCAGCTGCTTGGTGTCTTTCGGCAGGCAGTAACCGCCATAACCGAACGAGGGATTGTTGTAG
>JAITMK010000026.1 GCA_031277415.1 Azoarcus sp. | reverse complement strand
CGGCATCCGCGCCACCACCCCGATCATCTCCGGCGGCATGAACGCCCTGCGCCTGCCCGGCTTCTTCGAGAACCTCGGCCACGGCAACGTCATCAACACCGCGGGCGGCGGCTCCTACGGCCACATCGACAGCCCCGCCGCCGGCGCCAAATCGCTGCGTCAGGCCTATGAATGCTGGAAGGCCGGTGCCGACCCGATCCAGTGGGCGAAAGAACACAAGGAATTCGCCCGCGCCTTCGAATCCTTCCCCAAGGACGCCGACAGCATCTTCCCCGGCTGGCGCGAAAAACTGGGCGTGCATAAGTAAGCCGCGCGACAAAAAATCCCCGCTGCGGCGGGGATTTTTTTATTCGGCGGACGCCAACCGATGCGGCAGAGTTAAAATTATCGCCAGCGTAGGATGGGTGGAGCCGAAGGCGATACCCATCATTGCCATGCGTGGCAAATCCTTGACGTGATGGGTTTCGCTACGCTCTACCCATCCTGCGATTGCTGTTGATTGGGGGCTACATATGGCAATGACTTCATCGAAAAAGCGAAAAATCGTCATCGGTGTTATCGGTGTGGTTACGTTACTGGCGGTTACTGCTTTGGTGACCTATCTGGCACAAACCATATTTATTCCATCTTGGCATTACGGCAAAGCGGAAAAGCTGCTTGCAAGTGGCGATCTTGACGGCGCCATACAGGAATTCGAGCAAGCGCGTTGGTACAAGGACGCGGCTTTCCGAAACACAGATCTTCGCGTGAAAAAGGGTAACGCCCTGATTGATGCCGGGGACTATTCGGGGGCAGCGGATGTATTTTATGACTCCTTGGGAGCAGGAGGCGTAAACAAGGACGCACTTATACTAAGAGCCCACGTCTTGCTCGCGCATTCAAAGAGCGAAGCCGGACTGACGGACGAAGCATCGGTCGCACTCGGAAAGGCGGCGGACGAGATTGAAGGTTTGGCGTGGCCTTCCCGCACTATCAATTTTGAAGAACATAGAAGCGCGTATTTGAATTTCTTTGAGAGCGAAGATGCTGGCCGCTTTCTTTCGACGTTCAGCTTGCTCAGCGAGTCAGGCAAGGCCAGAGAGGCAACCCAAATATTGAGGAGATTCACATATGGCATTGCCGGAAAGCTGCGGGAAGATCAAAGCTATGAATATGTGCTTCCTTCATATCGTGAGACCCAATATTTATTGGGTTCGCTGTATTTGAAGAACAACCAGAGGAGCGATGCCATTCGTTCGTTTCAAGCAATAGCCGGTTACAGAGATGCCTCCGAGCAGACGGCGGCGATATTGGGATTTGGCAAGGATGGTCGATTCGGTGGCGTGGAATGGTATGTCGTGGATTTCGTGAACGGATATACAACGCTTATTTCCAGAACAATCGTGGCAAAGAAAGCCTTGCATGAAGGAAACACGTTGCCAGATTCCCGCGATGATTTTTCGCTGCAAAGATATCTGGAAAGCGACTTTCTGAATACCTTCAGCAAACAAGAGCAGTCCAGAATCATATCCGTTGGCCTGCTTCCGGGCGACCGCGCGGGTCGTGATCCCGGTGGTCGGGAGTATTTGCCTGCGGATATTCTTCAGGATGGCGAATGGTGGCTCGACCCTGACAAGTACACCGAACGCACCACATCAACGGAAACGGACTACGTGAACGGCAAGACCACGGAGAGGGCGGAGGCCATCAGCAAATGGAACCCACAATGGGTGTCTGATGGAAAAGTCCAGGATAGTGTTTTCAGGCAGCGGGTTGGTTCCGAATCTTCTCTCCGGGATTACAGTGTTTCGGAGGCAAATACAGTTCGTGACGTGCGGCCAGTGATCCGGATTTCCGATTGAGCAGTAGTCAGTGATGAGCTAAAGAATCAGTGTCGATAAATTCCTAAGTACCCACAAATCCCCAACCCACCCTTGCAAGAGGGCTTTCTTCCCCTACCATCATGACCCAAAACCCACAAAACACCCCCCCGATGCCCCCCCGCACGCGCACCGAAAAAGACTTTCTCGGCGAGCGGGAGATTCCCGCCGACGCTTACTACGGCGTGCAGACGCAGCGCGGGCGCGAAAATTTTCACATCACCGGCATCCCGATGTCGATGGAGCCGTGCTTCGTCAAGGCTTTTGGCTACGTCAAGAAAGCCGCCGCGCTCGCCAACCGTGATTTGGGCGTGCTCGACGCCAGGGTCGCCAACGCCATCGCCGCCGCCTGCGACAAGCTGATTGCCGGTGAGATGCGCGACCAGTTCGTCACCGATTTCATTCAGGGCGGCGCGGGCACTTCGACCAACATGAACGCCAACGAGGTCATCGCCAATCTGGCGCTGGAGGCGCTCGGCCACCAGAAGGGCGAGTACCAGTACGTCAACCCGAACGACCACGTGAACTTCGGGCAATCGACCAACGACGTTTATCCCACCGCCTTTCGGCTGGCGCTGATTCTGCGGCTGGCGAGTTACATCGAGGCGCTCGACCGGCTGCAACAGGCTTTCTTCGCCAAGGGCCGCGAGTTCGATCAGGTGCTGAAAATGGGCCGCACGCATTTGCAGGACGCGGTGCCGATGTCGCTGGGGCAGGAGTTCCACGGCTG